>DHJV01000160.1:9362-10230 GCA_002404515.1 Lachnospiraceae bacterium UBA4711
TGGAGAAAAGAAGTGAAGGTGCCGCGGGAGCTGCAGGAAGAGGGCTATCAGTTGGAGAAGGGAAGCGAATACGTCGGAGTGGATCAGTTCGGCTTCGCATTCCAGACCTATACGTTCATCAAATACGAGGATGGGTAGAAGGAGAAAACATGGACAAAATTGAAATGATACGGGTATGCGAGCTGCATCCGCACCCACAGAACCCGAGAAAGGATCTCGGCGATCTGACAGAGCTGATTGACTCTATCAGGGCGAACGGCGTTTTGCAGAATCTGACGGTGGTGCCGCGCTACGTATACGGGGAGATCACAGGGGAGCGTCTGAAGAGTGGATATACCGTCATCATCGGGCACCGACGCCTGGCAGCAGCAAAGGCGGCCGGACTGGATCGGCTTCCGTGCGTGGTGGTGGAGATGAGCGAAGAAGAGCAGTTTAACACCATGATGGTGGAGAACATGCAGAGATCCGATCTCACAACCATTGAACAGGCCGACGGCTTCCAGTACATGCTGGATCTTGGTGAGAGCATGGACGACATCACAAAGTCGACCGGATTTTCAAAGAGTACCATCAACCGGCGTCTGAAGCTTCGGGAGCTCGACCGGAACAAGCTGCAGGAGGCTGAGGGCCGCGGCGGCACGATTTCCGACTACATGGAGCTGTTCAAGATCGAGGATGCAGGCGCAAGAAACAGAGTCCTTGAGACGATCGGCACAAACGACTTCAGAAACATGCTCGCACGAACCTATACACAGCAGGAAGAGGAGAAGAACAAGGACGAGATTCTGAAGGTGCTGAATACGTTCGCCACGGAAATATCACCGGCGGAGCGATGGAGAACCGGATACATAAAGACTGGATCCTATGA
>DHJV01000131.1:0-334 GCA_002404515.1 Lachnospiraceae bacterium UBA4711
GCATGGGGCGTAATCGCGTCACCGGTGGATACATCAATACTCAGCGGTGTCAGGAGCGTGTCAAATCTGGCGCTCAGCATCACCCGATAGCCGCCGTAAATATCATCTTCCCGGATTGGAGAGATGGTGCCAATCTCAAACGTCACGCCATCGTCAAACGTAATGCCGCACACTTCTTCCAAAGCAGTGCGAATCGCTTCCGGTGTCAGGGGCAGATTTTTAAGCGTGGTGTCCAGATCCATGGTAGCGCGGTTATCCAGGCCAACAATGGAAGCCACCAGCATACCGCCCTTCAGCACGAACTTCTCCTTGTACCGGGACGCCGAGAGACGGA
>DHJV01000131.1:451-1209 GCA_002404515.1 Lachnospiraceae bacterium UBA4711
CTCATTGCATTGCTCACAGAAGTACCTCCAAATACTGACGAAGAACATTGGACACCCGCAGCTTTTTTGCGTATGTGTTCAGCTTGTTCAAATCTTTCCTAGAACTGGCCGCGTACAATTTCAGCGCCGCAAGGAATGTCTCCGTCCCCATCTTGTTGCGGCTGCGGACACAATCGCAGATTGTTCGTTCCAGATCGTATGCAGGGACAATATTTCCAGCAGGGGTCTTCAGAGCCGTTTTCCCCAGCTCAAACAGCTCTGGTTTGATGTAGTACACCTTGCATTCTGATTTAATTGCAGCGGAAGGAATGCAGCCGGATGGAGCTGTTACCGTGTGTTCAAACGGGGTCCGGTCGGAAATGCCGTGCAGATACAAAGCCGTTTCGTGGGAGAAGATAATATTCTCGGAGCGCCTGCTGATAGACAGCAGCTCATCGGGCAGATCGTCAGGAAGCATATACTGCCCTTTGACAATACGCTGGATCTGATCTTCTTTGCAAAGCTTATAAAGCATTGCTTTTGAGATTCCGTGCTGAGCCGCAACCTTCGTTTGAATAATCCCTCCATGCTCCTTTGCAATGGCCGCGAGTTCCATCATATAGTTCATTCCCTCACCTCGCTTACAGCAACTTAATAATACTATACCCAGAATTATGATGAAAGTCAACTGCGCATTGATCCTGTCTTATAATTCTTCATATATTATTATGACCATAGTCAATACATAGTGTTTGATCATGATTTCCTATAGAACTTTT
>DHJV01000131.1:1296-2957 GCA_002404515.1 Lachnospiraceae bacterium UBA4711
TTATTATTCACTCCGATGCAATACGCAGATAATCTCCGATATGCAAATAACGATTGATTCCTCGACGGCAATTTACAATTGCGCAGCCGATGCCCGAAGGGCAGAGTTACTCAGAACATTATGTTCACCGGGGCTTGGGGCGGGGCCTCAACAAGCGGAAACCGGGCATTTCCGATAGAGTGGAAATGCCTGGTTTTGTGCCTTTGTATATACGAAGGCATTGCTTGCCAAGTTTGTACCAAATTTGGCACAAGAATAGCAAGCAATGCATCTGTAATACAAATGCTCAAAATCACCCCCGCCCCCTTTTCACGGCACGAGTGGATTTCTGCTTGCTGAGGCTTCGCCCCAATCCCCAATAATCGCAGACTGTCCGTCTGCGGCTGCGCGATTTTCAATCGCTTTTGATTTTGCACGAGCAAGATTTATTTCCGAAAATATTTTCGAATTAAATGTTGACATTGTACTTTTTATGTGTTATACTCCTGATACACGAACAAACTTTCTCAATCAACTTGCGATAACAACTTCATATTTTTGTTGACACGTTTTGCATAAAGTTCAACCGCCGGACACGCTGGATTGATTCCAGTATAGAAGCCGGATAAGAGCCTGCATCCACCAGCTTTGGTGAGAACGAGGACCATCGAGAGGACATGGCAAACAGCTTTCATGCTGTTGCCATGTCCTTTTTTGCGTCCTTTGGAAGTTTGTTCCCCCGCACCTTGAAAAGTGAATACACGGGGATACCCGGTAAATGGGCATCCTGTGACAAATTCAACCGAAGGAGGGAAACATGAGTTACTATCCAGCGTTGAAACAAAGATTGACCTGCCAGGAGGTGGCTCCCCGCTATGGATTAAAAGTGAATGCCTCCGGGATGGCGTTATGTCCCTTCCACGATGAGCACTCGCCCAGCCTGAAGCTCAGCCGGGGCTTTCACTGTTTCGGCTGCGGCGCGCAGGGGGACGTTATCACATTTGTGTCCCGACTCTTTAGAATTCCACCGGGGGAAGCGGCGCAAAAGCTGTCCGCAGATTTTGGGATTCCTGTGGGCAACCACTCCCGAGGCCCACCGGCTGCCCGGACAGAAATGGAAACATGGGTTTCCTACGCGAAGGAAATTCTTCACGGCTACTACGATTTACTGATTGTCTGGAAGCGAAGGTATTGCAAAACAAGAAACGAGGGCGGAAAAGGCCAATGCCAAACGTACAGAGGTTTTCTTTCGCCCGTTTACACCAGCCTGTTAACAGGCAGAGACACAGTATCAGCCGAAGGGATACAAAGGGTTTGGAAAACAGCGAAAATGTTTTCTCTTTCCTGTGAGAAATGCGCCAACAAGCGATGAAGCAAGGAGTGAATCCGATTCGCAGTACGGGAAAGAACTGCATCGGCTGACGAATTGGTTCGCAAATCGCTGTATTCGCCGGGTCAACCTGTGACCCGGACATGGCGAATAAGAAAATGGAGGGATTTTCAGGGCCAAAGGAAATTCGCCGGACAGCAAAGGCGCTGTATAGAAAACAGAATTCGATTCAGGAGGGAACGAACATGAAAAAAGGAAGAAAAATCAACAGAGTCCGCTGCGACATTCAGTCCCACATCATTGCCGCGGGTTACACCCAGAAGGAAGCGGTGGAAGCCTGTTCTGCCGAGTA
>DHJV01000139.1:0-23631 GCA_002404515.1 Lachnospiraceae bacterium UBA4711
AAGCCACAGGCGCCAGCACCGGAAGCACCAAAGCCAGAGATGCCGAAGCCGGAAATGCCAAAGCCACAGGCACCAGCACCAGAAGCACCAAAGCCAGAAATGCCGAAACCGGAAATGCCAAAGCCACAGGCACCAGCACCAGAGGCACCGAAGCCAGAGATGCCGAAACCGGAAATGCCAAAGCCACAGATGCCACCAATGGGACAGCCAATGATGGGGCAGCCAGTACCACCGATGGGTGGACAGCGTCCTCCGATGGGACAACCAATGATGGGGCAGCCGATGATGGGACAGATGCCAAGACCACAGGCACCACAGATGCCAAACGGCAATCTGATGGGACAGCTTGGTGGTGCACGCCCGATTCCACACTTTGTGCGTAAATCAACTGGTGAGATCATCAATATTACAAAACCAGAATTTATCATCGGTAAGTCAAAGACGAAAGCCGATTATGCAATAGAGAACAACAGCGCAATCAGCCGGGAACATTGTATTGTAATCCAGCGCGATGGCGTGAACTATATCAAGGATAACAATTCTACAAACCATACCTATGTAAACGGGGTAGAGTTGCAGCCGGGTAAGGAAGTACTTCTGAAACACAAGACAGAAGTTCGATTGGGAGATGAGGAATTCACATTCCTTCTGAGAAAAGGAGAGTAATATGGAGTACATTGCAACATATCACACCGATGTAGGTACAAGAAAAGAAACGAATCAGGACTCTCTTGCAATCAAGGTTGTGAACACAAAAGAGGGAAATGTTGCATTTGCAATCGTGTGTGATGGCATGGGAGGACTCGCAAAAGGCGAGGTTGCCAGCAAAGAGGTAATCGAAGCATTTTGCACATGGTTTGATGATACACTGGTGGATGAAATCCAAAATGGAACATTTACAGAGCAGAATCTTGTAACACAGTGGGATGATATTATCCAGACACAGAATCGCCGTTTGGGTGCGTATGGAGAGGAAAATCATCTGCCGTTTGGTACGACGGTATCTGCGATTCTGTTATACAAGGATCAGTATTATATTGTTCATGTCGGCGACAGCCGTGTGTATGAGCTTACAAAGACCGCGAAGCAGTTGACAAACGACCAGACATTTATCGCAAGAGAGCTGGCAGCAGGACGAATGACACCGGAACAGGCGAAGACCGATCCGAGACGAAGCGTGTTGTTGCAGTGTGTTGGCGCATCGCCGGTTGTTGAACCGGAATTCACAAAGGGAACTGCAACAAGAAATGCAGTTTATATGCTCTGCTCAGACGGATTCCGTCATGTGATCACACCGGAGGAAATCATCGAGAAGATCGGACCGGGTGAGGCGACGGACGAGGAAAAGATGAAATATGGAGCAATATATCTGACAGAGTTAGTAAAGAACCGTGGGGAACGTGATAATATCACAGTAGCAATGGTTCGCACGATTTGATTTAGAGAGGGTTTGCCATGACGAAGGAAGGAACCGTACTAGACGGAAAATATGAAATATTGGCAGAAGTTGGTCGAGGTGGTATGTCCATCGTGTACCTTGCCCGTGATAAGCGTTTGAACAAGCAGTGGGCGGTCAAGGAGATCAAGAACGATGGAAAGAAATCCGCAAAGACGTTGCTCAAGGGATTGGAACGAGAAGCGAATATCCTGAAGAACGTGGATCATCCGGTATTGCCGCGAATCGTAGATATCATCAATCAGGATGGAACGATCTACGTTGTTATGGATTATATCGAGGGTGATACGATTCAGGATCGATTGAAGAAGGAAGGCGCACAGCCACAGGAGTTGGTGGTAGAGTGGGGCTTGCAGCTTGCAAGTGCATTGAATTACCTGCACAACATGAATCCACCGGTTATCTACCGGGATATGAAGCCTTCGAATGTCATGATCAAGCCGGAGGGCGGCGTAAAGCTGATCGACTTCGGTACAGCAAAAGAGTACGAGATAGAGAACAATGCAGATACAACCGCACTTGGTACGCGAGGCTATGCGGCACCGGAGCAGTTCGGTGATTCCAAGGGACGTGGTATCTACAATACAGATGCGAGAACAGATATCTATAATCTGGGCGCAACCCTGTACCATATCGTAACAGGAAAGAACCCATGTGAGCCACCATACGAGATCAAACCGATCCGTGAGTGGAACCCGATGCTGTCTTCGGGATTGGAGAAGATTATTTTAAAATGTACACAAGCAGATCCGAATGACCGTTATCAGAACTGTACGGAGCTGATGTATGCTTTGGAGCATTACGATGAACTTGACGACAGCTACCGGAAGAAGAACAAGAAGAAGCTTGGACTTTTTGCAGCAACTGCGGCATTGGCAGTTGTATCCGGTATCACAGCTGGAATCGGATATTCCGGGATGCAGCGGATTAAGCTGAACAATTATAACCAGTATATCGAAAATGGTATGAATTACTGCCGGGAAGAGAATTATGAAGCAGGAACGGCGGAATTCAAGAAAGCAATCGAACTGGATGGCTCGGAAGAGAAAGCTTACGAGCAGTACATACAGGCATACATTGATGCTACGAACAAGGCGGAGGAAGCCGGAACGGAATCTACGCTGAATCTGGATGATGCGTTGACATTGGTTTCCAATCGAATCAGCAGTAAACATGGTGGTGTTGAGAAAAACAGCGCAGTGCTTTACAAGCTGGCACTTACTTATTTTGAGGAAGAGCGTTCTTACAGTCAGGCAGCCAAATATTTCGGTATGATCGACGAAAAAGACGAGGAATACGGAAAGCTTGCAAGCTTTTATAAGTCTATTTCCGAGCTGCGATCTGACAGTACGTCGGATGCATCAGAGCTGATGCAGGCGGTAAATGATTTCGCAACCTACAACGAGAACAACTTTACGAACCAGGAAGCAACCAAGTTCGTAAACTATCGTATTATCGGCGAGATTTACAGTACAAACGTCAGCAAGGATGCGGAGACAAGCATCGCAGAACAGGCAAGTACGGTGATGGAACAGGCGGTTGCAGATCTGGACGAGTACACAGGCAATGATCTGGACGAAGAAGCAGTTATGGATATGAATTATCGTTACGACGATAACCTGATCATGATCTATGAGCAACTTGCCAAGGAAAATGCAGATAATGAAGCAGTTGCCAATGGATATTATTCGATGGCAATCAGTTATTGTGAAGACTATATTGGAATCCTGAAGATGAAGGTAGACAGCGATCCGAGCATTTCGCTGGGTGGTTCCTCTGTCAACGCGTATAACCAGTCTTATTACAATAAGATGATGACGGAAGCACGTTGTTATGACGCACAGGGCAAGACAGATGATGCACTCAAGATATACGAAGCCGTAGAAAAGGTATTCGGTACAAAGAACGAGTGGAGCGACAACGTATATGCAGAACATCTGGATTATCTGTATCGTCTGTGTGAGGCACAGGAGCAGGATCCGAAGCTTTGGACGACGAAGATTCCGGATCTGACAAAGAAGCTGATTCAGGTATTTGATGATGGTGGTAACGTGCTTGGCATCGACAGCAACAAAACATGGTACAAACGAAAAGATACGTTGCAGATGTTGAAGGACGGAAGCTATGATATCAGCGAAGAAGAAGCGACGCAGGCACCGGATGCAAATTCCGATGATTCGCAGTCAGCAGAGATGGGAGAGTGATCAGCATGCAAAACGTATATGAGATATGTTTCTATGGCGGCTTGGTACTGGCGATTCTCCTTCTGATTGCGGCGATCGTGTTATTCATCGTATTGAAGATACCGAAGGTAATTGGAGAATTGACCGGAAGTGCTGCGAAAAAGGCAATGAAAGAAATGCAGGATGGCACAGCGAGCCCGGGCAGCGTAGCGAAAAAAGAACAGGAAAAATACTACAACATGGGAAGTGGAAAGATCACTGCGAAGGAAGCCGTTTCTACGCGGGAAGATCGTAAGGCAAATGGAAATGATTCCACAGAACTGTTGGAGAAATCAAAGAAGAAAGAAAAGAAATTTGAAGAGACCGACATCCTTCGCCCGGGCATCAATGATTATGATACACCGGATGATGGCGAGACAGAAGTACTCGGCTCAGGTGCGGATGATGAGGCAACGGATGTGCTTCGCGATAACTCGGAAGGCGATGATGGAGCCACAGATGTGCTTCGTGACGAGGCAGGAAACGATGAAGCGACAGACGTGCTTCGTGGAAATGAAGAAGGCGACGACGGAGCAACGGATGTACTTCGAAACGACGAAGGCGATGACGGGGCAAACGATGTACTTCGGGGAGACGATGCAGACGATGAGGATGCAACCGACGTTCTGCGGATGGATGATGACAGTGATGCAACTGACGTTCTGCAGATGGATGATGACAGTGATGCAACCGATGTATTACGTGCCGATGATGACGACGAGGAAGGCACAAGCGTGCTGACAACAGGAACATTAGCGAAGAAGGTAAAAGTAATTTACAATATAGTAGTTGTTCATTCGGATGAAACAATAGCGTAGTCAGGCAGGTGAGGAGAAAGATGAAAAGAAATCAAAAGAAAGAAACAAAATCAAGACGGCCGTTGAAGAAACTCATAGCATTGTGGGTTGTTTTTGCGATGCTTGTCGTACCGTTCGCCAACCATGTTGGCAAGAACGACGTCAAGGCGGAAGGTGAAAGTGGAACAGGTGGAGAGCTTGCAGTTTCACAACCAGTGGATATGACTTTGAATACTCTGGAACTATCACTTGAAATGGAGACAGTTTCAGAGGGAAATACACCAGTGAATCTGGCTGTACATAGTGGCGATGCATATGAGACCACTTATACTTTCTTAAAGGAAGCGCAGACGGTTGCCGGTATCAAAATGCCGACAGCAAAAGGGCTTGAAGAAGGGAAAACTGTTAAGTTTGAGTATAAGATATACGGAGTTACAGATCAGGTAGAAAAAGAATGTACAAATGCAACGGCGTTTCCGGAAAATAGTAATGACGTGCTTTTGGATGATGCAGACAAGATAACAGATGCCAACAAGAAAATTGCTATCTATGCATATGTTGGGGGTAAGGCAGATCCGAACGTAAAATCCGTCCTTCAGTATGTAATCAATATCGAATTCGTTGATGTTACCTCATTATATGCGAACGATACACAGTCGTTGGATGAACAGTATAAGATGGTAAATACAGTAATTAACGTTACTTATCCGACTACAGCAATTTATGGCGCAACCTATGGAATAGCATCTAAATCATCAGGCGAAACAGACTGGGTTTGTTCGAGTGAGCAGAAGTTTTCTAAAGTGGGATCAGTTGAAGTGAGATCTGCTTTATATATTGAAGGCTCTCCGGCTACATTGCTTGCATACAGAGAGTTGGGAACTATTCAAGTGACGGATGATACTACAGCTCCGGTAATAAAATCTTGGCTGTTTGTCGCAGTTCAGGGTGATCGGGAGATTGAAAGATTTGACAGTAAAAGTCCATATATAGAAAATAATGTCTATTATGGGATGGAAAACTTTGATTACGTGTGCGGCATACAGGTTGCTGATCTGTCAGCAAACAACGAGGAAGCGACATGGTTTCCGAGGGATGGTGCACTTACTGCTAGTTGTGGAGGGGAGACATTACAAGTTTCTGCTGAAACTCCAGATTTATATTCAATAAAAATTCCAGCAGACAAATTAGATAAGGATAGCGATAATGAAATCAAATATACAATTAAGGATAATATGGGAAATACGCGCAATGGAAGTCTTGAGATAAAGATACATCCGGTAACGGATCATACAACGGTCGAAAGTGTCAAATTCCTGGGCGATGATCAAAGTGATTTGATTACCACTTCTGCCAATATTAAAGATTCCAAGACTGTACGTGTAGTTGTGAAATCAACAAAAGAAATTGGGAAAATTGCGTTGAATGATGGAACACACGATGTTTTTGAGCAGGTGATATCCGATAATGGAGACATGTCAGCGCAACGTGAATATACAGTTACAGCGGACTTTATAGTTCCTCCGGAAGGAACGACTGCGTCAATATCGTATTCAGATTTGAAAGTAAATGTATATGGGAAAGATGTAGATACTACATTGTTATCAGGTACAACAACGCTGCAGACGATATTGTTTGATCAGACAAAGCCAGAGATAACAGAGCCTGTATTACAGGAAAAGACCGGCGATAATGGAACATGGAAAACAGTAGCGACAAACGGATCAGATACATACACAACCAAACTGAACAGTACATACCGCTATGGAGTGAAGGTTACTGATGATGCAAATGGAAGTGGCGTAAATATCTCAAGTATAAAAGCCGGAGATAAGTCATTTGTCTGGGATGAAGCTTCCCAAATGTACATCTATGATATCCGTGTTGATGATTATGCAAATGGAAGTCTGGCGTTAATCGTACAGGCTTCAGACAATGTAGGGAATCCGGCAGACAGTGTTACGCTTCCTACATTGAAGAAGCTGGATGAGAAATTCCGGGTTGATGAGAAGTGTATCCTTGCTTCTGATGGAATCACAGATATTACAGGTGAAGTAGCTTCGGGGAAAACGAAGTACAGCAATCAGCAGATATATCTGAAACTACAGTTGTCTTCTGCGTATGAGATTGACTGGGTTAGACTTATCGCAAATAATAAAATATATGAAGAGTACAATAACGCACAGATTACCAATGCTTGGAATGATATTACACATCGATATACAGCAGAGGTAAGGTTTGCACTGCCAAAGGATGTAAATGTAAACGAAATGATCAATCAGTTGTATGTGGCAGCGGCAGATAAGGGCTCTCGTGAAATCACTTGTCCGGAAAAAACAGCGGATGGAACACAGCCAGACATTGGAAGTATTTTGTATGATATTACGCACCCGTATGCGAAAGTATCTGCAATTGAGGATAAGTGGTATCAGAATTACAGTTTGGATTATGAAATTTGTTCCGGAACATCTTTGGTAAAAGAATCAGACCTTGTAAGTGCAAATTATATATTTAGTAATTGTGAAGACCCGAAAACGGTATCTCTGGTGAAGCAGGAAAGCGAAGAACCGACTTACAGGGGAACAGTGCAAGTTCCGGAATCGTCAGATCCAACAGGTACATTGTTGCAGTTTGCGGCACAGGATATGTGTCAGAATAATATAGCAGGAACAACGGAATACAGAATCAAGGTGGATAAACATGCACCAACGATTCAGTTTGATGTGAATGGAAAGACAGGCTTTGCAAATCCAATAGAAGGAAAAGTTGCAATTGCCACAGCTGTGTCAGATAACCTTACCATTGCGCAGGCAACAATTACGGTAACAAAGCCGGATGGTTCATCGGTTGTGAAGGGACTTTGCAGTGGCATATTAGGTAAGCAGACAATAAGTGACAATTATACCTTGGACAGCTTGCTTGGCTCAGCGGCGGCAGACGGAGATTATACAGTAACCGTCAATGCAGCAGATATGTCTGGACGTGCGACATCCAAGACGATTTCTTTCACAGTGGATAACACAATCCCTGTAGTAACAGCTAAGATTGCAGATGGTACAACCGCTGGCAAGCAGCCGGGCAAGAACTTTGATGGAACTGTTTGCGATTACTTCTATCGTTCCAATGTAACTGTAGAGCTTACTTATGAGGATGAGAATATCGCAGCTTCCGGCGTAAGAGTGACAGATAACAACAATGTAGTAAATGTAACATGGCAGCGGATCGGTACAACCAACAAGTACCGGGCAAGTTATGTTTCAACCGGTATAGGTGCACATGTAATCAAGATCAATGCACAGGATAATGCAGGCAACAATGCGGTTGAAAAGCAGGTTGTATTTATCAAGGATACAGAGGCTCCGAATATCACCGCAGTGATCAATGGTGGTATGATTTACTCTGAGAATATGGGTGTCGTTGATCTGACTTCTGATGCAACGGTTGCATTCTCTGTAAGCGATGCGAATGAGGATGTACATGATTTCAACTACCAGTTGATTAAGACAGTACCGGATCAGCTTCCGGTAACCGCCGATGTATTGAAGACTGATAATCGTGTATTTGGTTATACAGACGAAGCCGATTATCAGGTAAAGGTTTATTCTGTGGATAAGGCAGGAAACCGAAGTTCAGAAAGAAATGTACAGTTCCGTGTTGATAAGACAGCACCGGAGCTGCAGATCACAGGAACCGCTTCCGGTTCTACACTGAACGCAGGAACAACTCTGACATTCAGCATGACAGAGGCATTCTGGTGGGATGCATCCGGTACGATCACAATCACAAGAAAAGCGAGCGACAGCGTGGCAGAGACCGCTTACAAGACCATCGACTTCAAGCCGACGGCACGTGTGACAACGATGACAGAGACACTGAGTGAGACTGGTGAGTATCAGGTAACATTTACCGGAAAAGACCGTGCTGGGCATACGGCTGAGGCAGCCAGCTATACGGTAAGAATTGATACAGGCAAGCCAATCATCACATTGAGCGGCGTGTCAAATAACGACAAGACGACAAAGCAGGTAGAGTTCCAGGCTCAGATTGAGGAAGACTTCTATCTGACAAAGTCTGTAAGTATTCAGGCAACCAGAACATATCTTGATCCAACGTCTTACAAGGAAAAGACAGAGAATCTGCAGATTACCGGATACAATCCGACAGCAGCAACGACGCTGATCCGAAACACATTTACAGAGGATGGTATCTACAAGATTCAGGTAACCTGTAAGGATGCCGCAGGCAACGAGGATACACAGGAGGTTTCCTTCACGATTGATAAGACAAAGCCAGTGATTGATCCAAAGGTCATGAGTGCATATGAGGGAACTCTGACATCCTTTGCATGGGATTACGATCTGAATGACATTATCTACGACCTGACTGTCTGCGATGCACATATGTACTTGAATGGCAGCGAGTATGACGGAACATCTGAGGTCGAGGATGGCGCATATGAGATGAAGATTACAGCTGAGGATGAGCTTGGAAATGCAACCGAGGAGACAGTAAGCTTTAATCTGGATACAAAGGCACCAACCTTTATTGTAACAGGTGTAGAGGATGGCGAGATCAAGAATGAGCAGTACGATATCAATGTATCACTTCAGCTGGATGAGGATATTCTGGACGAGGTGACGCTCAATGGTTCTCCGGTTGAAATCAAGGACAATGCGGCTGCGATTACAGTCACACAAAAGGGCAACTATAAGCTTACAATGAAGGCGCATGATGATGCCGGAAATGAAGCAGAAAAGACGATCAGCTTTACATATGGAGAGAAGAGTCACGTACTTCTGTATGTATTGATCGGCGTTGGCGTTCTCGTAGTACTTGGCGGCGGAATCGCAATTATTCTGGCAGCAAAGAAGAAAAAGAATGAATAACCGGTGATAAAACCGGGATATACAGGCAGGAGCATGGAAACATGCTCCTGTTTTGCTTGCAAACGACAGCCTGGCATATTATAATCAGAAAAGCGAAAATGGTAACAGGGAAAAATGGTAGGAGGTTGACGCATGGTAGACATTGCGATGCTGACGAAGCAAGGGGGAAGAGATCACAACGAGGATTACATACGGAAAGCAACATACGAAGAACAGCTCTGCCTGATCTTGTGTGATGGGCTTGGCGGGCATGCCTGCGGGGAAGTGGCATCGGAGCTGGTCGCAGAAAGCATAGCAATGACTTTTGAAAAACAGGGCTACTATGCCGGATTTTTCAAGGATGCATTGGAACAGGCACAAAAAGAATTGTTGGAAGAACAGGTGCGGCGGGACTTGCGCAACTCCATGAAGACAACCGCAGTTGTGCTTGTGATCACGCCGGAAGTGATACAGTGGGCGCATATTGGAGACAGCCGGTTGTATCGGATTTACGAGAATGGAACAAAATATCAGAGAACACGGGACCATAGCCTGGTACAGATCCTGTGCGATACCGGAGAAATCAAGGAATCCGAGATCCGCACGCACGAGGATCGGAATAAGCTGCTACGTGCGATGGGCGCACGGTGGGGGACGAAAACGTATGATATCAGTGCGGTTGTGGAGCGCGGAGAGACGCAGGCATTTGCGCTGATGACGGATGGTTTCTGGGAGTATGTCTATGAGGAAGAGATGCTTGCCACATACAGGGAAACATTCTCTGCACAGGCTTGGTTAGATGCAATGCAAAAATACGTGCTGAAGCGGGCAGACATGACAAAAACGGATAATTATTCCGCAATCGTCGTCCGCGTGGAGGAATAAAGAAGATGTTTCGAGCAGTTGTATTTGATATGGATGGTGTCATTACAGACACAGAAAAATTATATCGGAGATTTCAGTTGGAGGAAGGCAGGAAGCTGGGAATCCCGGATGATGTGATGGTCGTTGCCTGTGAACGTATTGCAGGCGGCACGAAGTATACGAATAAGAAAAGCTTTGAAGATGTCGTCGGTATGGGAATCGATTATTTTGATTTCCGGGAAGCGGTCGTGAACAAACTGGATGCACATATCCGGGCACACGGCGTGGAACTGAAGCCGGGCGTGGCAGATACATTAAAATATCTGAAAGAAAAAGGCGTTAAGGTGGGACTTGCGACATCTACGGTACGCGAGCGTGCGACAGGATATCTGAAAGCGCATCATATCGACCAGTATTTTGATGAATTAGTATTTGGTGATACGGTGGAGCATGGAAAACCGGCACCGGATATTTATTTAAGAGCGTGTGAGATGCTTGGAGTAAAACCGGAGGAGGCTGTTGCGGTGGAGGATTCAATCAATGGAATCCTGTCAGCGGGACGTGCGGGCATGTATCCGGTTATGGTGATTGACCTGATTGAACCCAATGATACAACAAAGCGGTACGCAAAGAAGGTATATGAATTTGGACGCATCGACCGTCTGAAGGAGTTAATATAGTGTCGAACGAGACCACTATGTAGATGGAAGATGTATGTAGATATGATTCTAAAACAGACCGTTGAAGCACGCTGGCACTTAACGAACGTAGTGAGTTTAGTACCATTGCGTGCTGAACCGAGCGAGAGCGTGTCTGTGTAGAATCATATCTACATACATCTTCGGAATAAAATATATCTCGTTCGACACGAGAATAATATGGAGGATAGAGAGATGAGTAACATGAATTTGCTCGTAGTCATTTTAAAGCACGAAGACCTTGTGAGCGAGATCTGTAAGGAACTGGTAGAAGAAGGGATTCACGGAGGTACGATCGTTGATGGTACCGGTATGGCAAGTATCGTTGAGAAGATGGATGATCTTCCGATCTTTGGAATGCTTCGTTCCATCCTTGCAGATGATGACGATCATGAAGTGGCAAAGATGATGTTCTTTGTTGTGGATGATGAAGAAATGAAGAGGGCGCGTAAGACGATCAATGAAGTGGTCGGGCTGGACAAACCGAACACCGGAATTATGTTTGCACTTCCGGTATCATTTGTGGAAGGTTTGGGTGTGTAATCATGGATTTGAATATACTAACGTATTTGGGAATCATGCTGCTTGCGGCTCTGATCGCAGGCAAGATTGTCAAACAGATGAAGCTGCCGAACGTGACAGGATATCTGGTAATCGGATTGTTGATCGGTCCGAATTGTCTCGGAATCTTAAGTGAAGAACTGATTGACAGTATGGACTTGCTGACGGAGCTGGCACTTGGATGTATCGCATTCTCCATCGGCGCGGAATTTAAGACGACATTCCTGAAGAAAGTCGGAAAGGCACCAATCATCATCGGCGTGACGGAAGGTATGGGTGCGGTAATCGTCGTGGATACGATTCTGTTGCTGCTTGGCTATGATGTGACGTTTGCGTTGGCGATGGGAGCAATCGCATCTGCAACTGCAGCGGCATCTACGATGATGATTGTGAAACAGTATAAGACGAAAGGCCCTGTGACAAATACTTTGCTTCCGGTCGTAGCGTTGGATGATGCAGTTGCCCTGATTGCATTTGGACTTTCGATGGCGGTTGCAAATGTCATCAGCTCCAGTGGCAGTGCTCCGATTGGAAAACTGCTGATAGATCCATGTATTGAGATTCTGGGCGGGCTGCTCTTCGGAGCCGTACTCGGTGTGATTATGGCAATCCTTGTAAAATTCTATACCGGACGCGGAAACAGATTGGCAATCACGCTCATGATGATCTGCCTGTGTGTTGGTGTTTCGGATATGGTGGGCTTTTCTTCCCTGCTTGCATGTATGATGCTTAGTACGATTTTTGTAAACATTTCAAAGCAGAGTGACAAGATTTATGAACCGCTTGACCGGATGACGCCGCCGATTTATATGATGTTTTTCATTTTGTCCGGCGCATCGCTGGATGTGAAGGTTATCGCGTCTGTCGGTGTGGTTGGTGCTGTTTATGTTGTGGGACGAATCGTCGGAAAAGCACTTGGCGCTGCGTTTGGTGCGAAGATATCCAAGGCACCGAAGATTGTGCAGAAATGGCTTGGCCTGACTCTGGTGCCACAGGAGGGTGTTGCAATCGGACTTGCAACCTCTGCCGGAAAATCTCTGCCGCAGTATGCCGCACAGATCCAGACAATCGTGTTGTGTGGAGTCGTAATCTATGAGCTGATTGGACCGATCATCACGAAGCTTGCTTTAAAGAAAGCGGGCGAGCTTGTGGAGGAGCCACAGAAGAAAACCAGTGCGAAAGCATAAAGAAGTGGAATAGAAAGTAATAAACGCAACTCATTTTTCATATATATAACCAAAGCAAGCGGGTATGGCGGTCTGCCACACCGGACGAATGGGAGTCTATATGGAAAAACGGGTTGCGTTTTGTGTTTTAAAGGCACTGGCTGCGGCGTACATTGTGACCGGGCTGCTGCTTTTAGTTCTGGCATTTGCATTGTATAAGCTGGGACTCAGCGAGAATGTCGTAGAACTGGGCGTTGTATTTATCTATCTGCTGTCGAGTGCCATCGGCGGATTCTTCATTGGCAAATGCATGGAAGTAAAGCGGCTGTTGTGGGGAGTTTTGCTCGGATTGTTCTATGCAGTGATCCTGCTTCTTTTGTCTTTGATTGTGCGTGGAAATGCGCAGGGAATCATACATTCCGGGCTGCTTAACACATTGATCTGCCTCGGTGGCGGGGCAATCGGTGCATTTCTGTCATAAAACATGGCAGAAATGCGTATTTACAGGTAGAATGTAAAAAAATAATGATGACAAATGACGGCACATGTGATAAAATACCCATTAATAATGCTAGTAGGAGGCGATAAAGATGAAGAGAATCAAAACTTTGACAGAAAAGACAATGAAGAGCACTGTAGTTAAGGGTGGTTGCGGCGAGTGCCAGACATCTTGCCAGTCAGCATGTAAGACAAGCTGTACAGTTGGTAACCAGAGCTGTGAGAACAACTAATTACAGATAAAGGAAGTGTAAGACATGCGCTTCGCACAAGAAAAGGGGATATCCTGCGATGTCCCCTTTCCTTAATGAATAAGAGAAATAGGAGTGACTAAGAAAGTGGTACACCAGTACAAGAACAATGGGTATAATATCGTGCTTGATGTGTGCAGCGGCTCCGTACATGTAGTGGATGACCTTGTATATGATATGATTGCGATGTACAAGGATAAGAAATTCGAAGAGATTGAACAGGCAATTTTAGAGAAGTATGGAGATACCTATAGTAAGGAAGATATCAAGGATGCGTATTCCGACATTTCCGAGTTAGAGGAGAAGGAACTGTTATTCACCGAAGATGTGTTCAAGGATGTCATTATCGATTTTAAGAAGAGAAAGACCGTAGTCAAGGCACTTTGCTTACATATCGCACATGACTGTAACCTTGCCTGCAAGTATTGTTTCGCAGATGAGGGAGAATATCATGGTCAGAAGCGGGAGCTTATGAGCTTAGAGGTTGGTAAGCAGGCGATTGACTTTTTGATAGAGAATTCCGGCAACCGTGTGAACCTTGAAGTTGATTTCTTTGGCGGCGAGCCGTTGATGAACTTTGATGTGGTGAAGGAAATTGTAGCATATGGACGTAGCAAGGAGAAGACGGCAAATAAGAACTTCCGATTCACCCTGACGACGAATGGTATGCTGTTAAATGATGAAGTCATTGATTTCTGTAACAGGGAGATTTCGAACGTTGTATTGAGTCTCGATGGCAGAAAAGAAACCAACGATAGGATGCGGCCGACCAGAAATGGTAAGGGCAGCTATGACATTATTGTGCCGAAGTTCCGGAAGTTCGTAGAGAAGCGCGGCGATAAGAGCTATTACGTGCGCGGTACATTTACGAGGAACAATCTGGACTTTACGAAGGATTTTGAATTGATGACCGAGCTTGGGTTCAAGGAGATTTCCATTGAGCCGGTTGTTACACCGGATGAAAATGATTATGCGATCCGTGAGGAGGATTTACCAACGATCTTCGAGCAGTATGACAAGCTGGCAGTCGATCTGATCCGCCGGCAGAAGGAAGGAAAACCAGTGACATTCTTCCATTACAAGCTCGACTTAAATGGTGGTCCGTGTGTGTACAAGCGTCTGTCCGGATGTGGTTCCGGTACGGAGTATCTGGCAGTGACACCGACCGGAGATCTGTATCCGTGTCATCAGTTTGTTGGACACGATGAGTTCAAGCTGGGCGATGTGTTCCATGGCGTAGAACGAAACGATATCGTGGAAGAATTCAAGCTTTGCAATGTCTATGCGAAGGACAAGTGCAAGGATTGCTTTGCAAGATTTTATTGCAGTGGCGGCTGTGCGGCGAATTCGTATCAGTTCCATGGCAATATATTAGACGCATACGATGTGGGCTGTGAATTACAGCGGAAACGTGTCGAATGTGCCATTATGATGAAAGCAGCTCTGGCGGATGACGAAGAATACGAAGCGGCAGAGTAAAATAAATGAAGGAGAGACAAAAAGATGAAGAAAACAAAAAGAAAAGCAGTCATCAATCTGATTATTTTCTTCCTGCTTCTGGCTGGCGGTATCTATATGGCAATCGCCGGTGTAGGACAGAATGAATCCGGTAAAACTGCGAATGTTCCATTGGGACTGGATTTGCAGGGTGGATTATCCGTAACCTACGAGATTCAGGATGAGAAGCCATCCAAGGATGAGATTGATGCAACCGTTGATAAGCTGCAGCGAAGAGTGGATGCGTACAGCTCGGAAGGTGAAGTGTATCAAGAAGGTGATGACCGTATCACGGTAGAGATTCCTTTGAACACAGAGAAGGTAGATGCACATGATGTGTTGGATCAGCTTGGCCAGCCGGGACAGCTTCTGTTCCTTGACTCTGAGAACTATACGATCTGGCAGCAGAATCAGACCAATGGTACAAATGATGCGTATGAAGCAGTCCTGACCGGTTCGGATATCAAGAACGCGCAGGCAGGTGTGGATGACAGCGGTACAGTGAAGGATTATGTCGTACAGCTTCAGTTTACAGAGGAGGGCGCGCAGAAGTTTGCAACGGCAACGGCTGCCAATATTGGAAAACCAATTTACATCATTTATGATGGAGCTGTTGCGAGTGCTCCAACTGTACAGAGTGCAATCACGGACGGAAACGCCGTGATCAATAAGATTTCCAGCTATGACGAGGCAGAGAACCTTGCGTCAACGATCAAGATTGGTGCATTGCCGCTGGAATTAAAGCAGATTCAGTATAATATCGTTGGTGCAAAGCTTGGCCAGAAAGCTGTATCAACCAGTTTGATCGCTGGTGCGATTGGTTTCGGATTAGTATGCATCCTGATGATCGTGCTGTATCGTTTCCCGGGATTTATAGCCAGCTTAGCACTGACCGGTTATGTTGTATTGATGCTTTTGATCTTAAGTATCCGTCACATCACACTGACGCTTCCTGGTATTGCAGGTATTATTCTTTCTATCGGTATGGCGGTGGATGCAAATGTCATCATCTTCACACGTATTCGTGAGGAGATTTCCGCAGGCAGCGGTGTGCGTGCGGCAGTAAAGGCAGGTTTCTCCAAAGCGCTTTCTGCGATCTTGGATGGAAATATTACAACATTGATTGCAACTGTTGTTTTGATGATTCTTGGCTCTGGTAGTATCAAGGGCTTTGCGGTTACATTGATGCTCGGTATTGTGCTTTCTATGTTCACAGCATTGTTTGTGACAAAGATGCTTTTGAATTCGTTCTTAGAGCTTGGTGTGCAGAACCCGAAGATGTATGGCAGGGCAAAGGAGCCGAAGATCCATGGATATGTGAAGAACTTCAAGATTTGTGGTGTTGCTTCTCTGATCGTGATCATTACAGGACTTGCGTTCCTTGGCGTAAACCATTCAAGAATCGGCAAGTCATTAAATTACAGTCTGGAGTTTACAGGCGGTACATCAACGACAGCGACATTTGCAGAGGATGATGTATATACATTGGAGCGTGCCGAATCTGAGGTTGCACCAGCCATCGCAGAAACAGCGGGGATTGACGCCGGAGCGATTCAGATTCAGACAGTAGAAGGAAATAACCAGGTTATCTTCAAGACATCCGAGCTTACAGAAGAGCAGAGTGCGAAGATTGACGACCTGTTGAAATCACAGTTTAAGGCAACAGAAGTGGACAACCAGAGTATCAGTTCAACCATCAGTGGTGAGATGAAGAAGGATGCAATCGTAGCGATTGCAGTATCTTCTGTATTGATGCTTCTGTACATTGCGTTCCGGTTCTCTGATGTGAAGTTTGGTGTCAGTGCGGTACTCGCCCTTGTACATGATGTATTGGTTGTATTTGCGGCATACTCCATCGGAACATTGTCCGTCGGTAATACATTTATTGCATGTATGCTGACGATTGTGGGTTACTCTATCAACGCGACAATCATTATCTTCGACCGTATTCGTGAGAATATGCGGACACAGGATAGTAAAGAAAGTCTGGAAGAGCTTGTCAACAAGAGTATCGGTCAGACATTTACAAGAACAATTTATACATCCCTGACAACCTTTATCATGGTATTTGTATTGTTCGTGATGGGCGTAACTTCTCTGAAAGAGTTTACATTCACATTGATGCTTGGTATCGTATGTGGTGCTTACTCATCTGTATGTATTACCGGACCACTCTGGTATACAATGAAGAAGAAATTCTCAAAGAAAAATGCATAAGTAAAATAAGGTGGGGCTGTTTCGGCAGCCCCATTTTTAAGTGAAGAAGAGAGGAACACAGATATGTCAGAGTACAAAAAAGAAGAATGGCGGGTGAAACAGCCAACCGCAGATATCCGTGCGCTGGCACAGCAGTTTTCAATCAGTCCGATATTGGCACATATCATCGTGAACCGGGAAATCACGGAGCCGGATGCGGTTGCGTGTTATCTGAGCGACGATCTTGCATACACCCATGATCCGGCGTTGATGAAAGATATGGACAAGGGCTGCCAGATTATGAAAGAAAAGATTCGGGCAGGAAAGAAAATCCGTATTATCTCCGATTACGATGTAGATGGCATCACATCAAATTGTATTCTGTATCAGGGGTTGCAAAATGCAGGGGCGGATGTCTCTTATGATATCCCACACCGGATTATTGATGGTTATGGGATGAATGTACGGCTGGTGGAAGCTGCTTATGCCGATGGCGTGGATACAATTATCACCTGCGACAATGGAATTGCGGCGGAGGCGGCGGTTGACCGGGCGAAGGAGCTTGGCATGACGGTAATCGTCACGGATCATCATGAGGTGCCATGCGAGGTGGCAGAGAACGGAGAGAAAAAATATCTGTACGTGGGCGCGGATGCCGTGATCGATCCGCACCAACCGGATTGTGCGTACCCTTATAAGGGATTGTGCGGTGCGGGAGTGGCGTACAAATTTATCCGGCATTTATACCGTGGGATGGAGCTTCCGTGGGAGGACGAGGATGCCTATATGGATATCTTATCGCTTGGTACGGTGTGTGACATCATGCCGCTGACAGATGAGAACCGGATCTTTGTCAAGCATGGATTGCGGAGACTTACGAACAGTACAAATGTTGGAATCAATGCGTTGAAGAAAGCGCTGAGGCTTGATGGTAAGCCGATCGAGGTGCATCATTTGAGTTTCCGGATCGGTCCGGGTCTGAACTCGACCGGGCGGCTGGAAAGTGCGAAGGAGGGGGTGGAGCTGCTGTTGACAGATGATCCGGCGCGGGCGGAAAGTCTGGCACAGGATATGGCGAAGCTCAACGAACTGCGCAAGGAAATGACCGACCGTGGCGTGCGTGCAGCGACGGACTGGGTGCGAAAGGATATTCGCATGATTCCGACCGAAGAGGGTGTGAAAGAGACGAAAATCGGGGATGATAAGGTTATCGTCCTGTATATGCCCGGGATCCATGAGAGCATTGCGGGACTGATCGCAAGCAAGCTGAAAGAAGCTTTTTACCGTCCGACGCTTGTCTTTACCGATGCGGAAAATGGACAGGGACTGAAAGGCTCCGGGCGTTCGATTGAGGCGTATAATATGTTCGACAAGCTCTGCGAGCATAAGGATTTGTTTGTAAAGGTCGGGGGACACCCGATGGCGGCGGGCTTTACGATTGCACGCGAAGCACTCGAACCGTTGCGCGAAGCTTTAAACCGGGACTGTAATCTGACAGACGCAGATCTCGTCGAGAAGCTGTATGTGGATGAGTCCTGCGCCATAAAGCAGCTGACATTGCCGCTCTATGAGGAACTTGCGAAGCTGGAACCATACGGAACTGCCAATGCAAGACCACTGTTTGGTATCGTGAAAATGGGAATCCAATCCATCAAAATGGTTGGAAATGAGGGGCAATATGCGCGTTGTACGTTTGTCGACGGCAACGGAACACGCATTAACGGCATGGTATTTCGTGTAAAAGAACTATTGGATAACATAAAAGTGTGGTTTGGAAACGAAGAATGTGATAGAATATTGAAAGGTTTACAGAACCATGCATTGATTGATATTCTGTACCATATGAAGAAGAATGAATTCAATGGAAACGTTTCGATTCAGATGGAGCCGGTATCAATCCGAAAAAGTGTATATTATGAAACATCAAAATAGATCATAAGTGGTAGGAGGAGCGCAAATGAAGAGTGTAAAGGATTATATTATCAGTATTCCGGATTTTCCAAGTAAGGGAATCATATTCCGAGATGTGACAAGTGTGCTGGAAAGCCCGGAAGGGTATGCACTGGCGATTGATGAACTGAACAAGTTGTTAGATGGAGTGGACTATGATCTGATCGCAGGTACAGAGTCGAGAGGATTTATCTTTGGAGCTCCTCTTGCCTATATCAACAAGAAGGGATTTATTCCGGTTCGTAAGAAGGGAAAGCTGCCGCGTGAGACAGTCGAGATGAGCTATGATCTGGAGTATGGCTCTGCAACGATCGAGATTCACAAGGATGCGATCAAGCCGGGCGATAAGGTTGTATTGGTGGATGACCTGATTGCAACAGGCGGTACGATTCAGGCAGCAGCCAAGCTGGTTGAAGAGCTGGGCGGCGAGGTAGTGAAGATGGTCTTTCTGATTGAGCTGACTGATCTTGGCGGTAGAAAATTGTTGGAGGGCTACGATGTAGCATCTGTTGTACAGTACGAAGGTGAGTGATTTTTATGGCGGATACAACCTATAAGATACCACATGATACACTGAAAAAAGAAATCAGTAAACCGGCGGATTTTACGCCGCCGGAGGAATTGTATAAGAAATTGATTGCCACAATCCGTACGTATCGCCCGACGACAGACCTGTCGGAAATCGAAAAGGCGTATAAGATTGCAAGCAAAGCGCATGAAGGACAGAAGCGAAAGTCCGGGGAACCATATATTATCCACCCGCTCTGTGTAGCAATCATTCTGGCAGAGCTGGAGCTTGATAAAGAGACAATCGTAGCAGGAATCCTGCATGATGTTGTCGAGGATACGGTCATGACGCGCGAGGAGATTGCGAAGGAATTCTCAGAAGAGGTTGCTTTGCTTGTCGATGGCGTTACGAAGCTGACACAGCTCGATCTGTCACAGGATAAGATCGAGGTTCAGGCAGAGAACCTGCGTAAGATGTTCCTTGCGATGGCAAAGGATATTCGTGTCATTCTGATCAAGCTTGCCGATCGTCTGCATAATCTGCGTACAATGCAGTACCAGTCACCGGCAAAACAGATCGAGAAATCACGTGAGACGATGGATATTTACGCACCGCTCGCACACCGGCTTGGTATTTCCAAGATCAAGGTTGAACTCGATGATCTCTCTATGCAGTACCTCTATCCGGAGGTTTACAAGAATCTGAAAGAAGAGATTACAACGCGTCTGAATGCGAGTGAGGATTTCATCGTGCAGATGGTAGAGCAGGTTAAGCAGTATATGAAGGAAGCCGGCATTGAGGCAGAGGTAGACGGACGTGTCAAGCATTTGTTCTCTATTTATAAGAAAATGATTACGCAGAACAAGACACTCGACCAGATTTATGATATTCATGCGATCCGAATCAAGGTCGACACGGTGCGGGACTGCTATGCAGCACTCGGAATCATACATGAGAAATACAAGCCGATTCCGGGACGTTTCAAGGATTATATCGCAATGCCGAAGGAGAACATGTACCAGTCGCTCCATACGACATTGATCGGACCGGGCGGCCGTCCGTTTGAGATTCAGATTCGAACCTACGAGATGCACCGTACAGCGGAATATGGTATTGCTGCTCATTGGAAATACAAAGAGGGTGGCAGTGGTAAGAACGATAACGAAGAGCAGAAGTTAAGCTGGCTCAGACAGATTCTGGAGTGGCAGACGGATACGACCGATAACAAGGAATTCATGAATGCCATCAAGACGGATCTGGATCTGTTTTCAGATCAGGTGTATGTATTTACACCGGCAGGTGATGTCAAGAATCTTCCGGCTGGTTCGACACCGATTGATTTTGCATACAGCATTCATACGGCAGTCGGAAACAAGCTGATTGGCGCGCGTGTCAATGGACGTCAGGTGCCGATCGAGACAGAGCTTCACAATGGAGATCGCGTGGAGATCATCACATCGCAGAACTCCAAAGGTCCAAGTATGGACTGGCTTTCTGTGGTTAAAAGTTCGCAGGCAAAGACGAAGATCAACCAGTGGTTCCGCCAGGAGAACAAGACAGATAATATTCAGCGTGGTAAAGATGCGATCGCTGCATACTGTAAGACCAAGGGCATTGTGCTGTCGAATCTTTTGCGGCCGGAACTGCAGGAAAAGGTAATGAAGAAATACAACTTCCTGACATGGGATGCCGTGCTTGCGTCCATCGGACATGGTGGACTCAAAGAAGGACAGGTTGTCAACCGTCTGCAGGAAGAATACAAAAAAGAAGAAGCGAAGAAGATTACAGAGGAGCAGATTGTCGACAAGATCAATACACCGGGCAGAGGCGAAAGCCACAAGCATGCCAAGGGTGGTATCGTAGTCAAAGGCATGGACGATGTCGCAGTGCGTTTTTCACGCTGCTGTGCTCCGGTACCGGGCGATGAGATCGTCGGTTATATCACGCGTGGACGTGGAGTATCCATCCATCGTACCGATTGTGTAAATGTTCTCTGTATGGATGAATTTGACCGGAAGCGTCTGATTGAGGCGGAATGGTCTGAGGATCTGCTTCAGAATCAGAAGATGTATATGACGGAGATTAACATCTACGCAAACGACAGTAAGGGACTGGTGTTCTCCCTGTCGAAGATCTTCAATGAGGAGAACATCAACCTGACAGGTATGAATGTCCGCGTCAATAAGCAGGGCAAGGCGACGGTTTCCGTGAAGTTTGAGATTCGCTCGAAGGAGCAGCTTAACAAGCTGATTGCGAAGATACGGAATGTGGAAGGAATCATCGATATCGAGCGGACGACTGGTTGATGCCGAACCTTGAAAGGAGTTTTATGGGAAAGATTCAGATTACAAAGAAAGTGCTTGGTATCTGTGCGACAAATTGTTATACGGTAGTTGATACAGAGACAAAAGAAGCACTCATTATAGATCCGGGGGATCGCGCAGATGTGTTGATTCGCGATTGGAAGAATAAAGACGTGACACCAACGACGGTGCTGCTTACACATGGACATTTTGACCATATCGGGGCGCTGGCTGGCGTGAAGAAGGAGTATCCGGATATCAAGGTGTATGCGGCAGCGGAGGAGAAGGAAGTTATGGAGAGTCCGGCTCTGAATCTGTCATCGTCATTTGGTGCAGCATTTACGGCGCAGGCGGATATATATCTGGAGGATGGCGCTGAGATCGAGGTGCTTGGAAGAAAATGTAAGTGCCTGTTAGTGCCGGGACATACGAAGGGTGGTATGTGCTACTATTTCCCAGAGGAGAGCGTAGTCTTTACGGGCGATACGCTGTTTTGTTACAGCGTCGGAAGAACCGATTTCCCAACGGGCGATGCGAAGGCACTGGAGAATGCAATCCGCGAGCAGTTATTTACACTGCCGGATGATACACTCGTGCTTCCGGGACATGATGCACAGACAATGATTGGAAAGGAAAAGACGGGCAATCCGTATTTCTAAGATGATACTGCTAGACCAGAATAACCAATTATATAACAACGACCTGCGGGCGATGATCATGGCGTTTTATCCGGGGGTGAAGATCGTCGAGGATGCGGGCTTGTCCGACGATTTTGACCTGCGGCTCTTGATCCGGTATGAGGAAGCATTCACGATTCTCACTGTGTGCAAACATGGGCATGAGTGCGACAAGCCGGATGATCTGCAGGAGGTGCCGGAATTACCGGCATATAAGGATAAGCTGTTGATATCCACCTGTGGACTGCGGGCGAAAATCCTTATTGATTACCGGAATAAAGCAGAGTTCCGGAATGTGTTGAAGATGTCATCTTACCGGCTGCTCGGACAGTTTGCAGATCGGAGACTTCCGTGGGGCGACCTGACGGGGGTACGTCCGACGAAGATCGCGATGGCGAAGCTTGTGGAGTACCTGACAGAACAGGCAGATGAAGCTGGCATGAACGGACAGGATGCCGAGAAGCATGCTGATCTGACATCTGGAAGACAACAGGAAATACACGACAGAATCGTACAATATTACCGCAATATCTATGATACAAGCGTACAGAAAGCAGAACTAGCAACGACAGTGGCAGAAAATGAACATCGTTTGGTAAAAGGAATTGATCTCGACAATGACTATTGTCTGTATGTCGGGATTCCGTTTTGTCCGAGTCGTTGTCTGTATTGTTCGTTCACTTCGTATCCGATTGGAATTTACGCGGAGAAAGCAAAGACGTATATTGATACATTGTGCAAGGAGTTAGCCTATGTAGCAGAACAGTATAAACACAAACGGTTAGTGGCGATCTACATTGGCGGCGGAACGCCGACGTCAATCTCACATGAACTGCTTGCGGTGTTGTTGCAGCAGATTCAGACTGTATTCCGGCTGCAGGAACCGGAGGCTGCTGATGGGCTTGTGGAGTTTACCGTGGAGGCGGGACGCCCGGACAGTATCACACCGGAGAAGCTAGCAGTGATGAAAGAATATGGCGTGACGCGTATCAGCATCAATCCGCAGACGATGAATGATGAGACGCTGCGGACAATCGGACGTGCGCATAATGCGAAACAGGTGAAGGAAGCATTTGCGATGGCACGACAGGCAGGCTTTGATAATATCAACATGGATCTGAT
>DHJV01000139.1:23682-35514 GCA_002404515.1 Lachnospiraceae bacterium UBA4711
ATATCAACATGGATCTGATCGCGGGACTTCCGGGAGAAGACTTAGACAGTATGCAGCATACGCTTGAGGAAGTGTGGACGTTAGCACCGGAAAGTCTGACGGTACATTCCCTTGCAATCAAGCGCGCGGCAAATCTGAACCAGCAGATGGACGATTACAAATCCACGATCCATCACGACATGGATGCGATGCATACGGCGACGCAGGAGACGGCACAGGCGCTTGGTATGGAGCCATATTACCTGTACCGGCAGAAGAATATCGGCGGAAATCTGGAGAATGTCGGATATGCGAAGCCGGGTTGCGAATGCTTATATAATATTTTGATTATGGAAGAAATGACAGATATCATTGCGGCGGGCGCTGGCGCGTCGACGAAGCTTGTCTACCATGCGGAAAACCGTGTGGAGCGGGTCGAAAACTGCAAATCTGTCGATGATTATATCAACCGTTTTGATGAAATACTTGACCGGAAGCGCAATGCGTTTTAAAATCGAACGGGAACGAATACAAGTGGGAGGAAAAAGATGGCAATGAAGAAGAAGCCGGTAACCGGCATGAAAGATATATTACCAAAGGAGATGGCAATCCGTGATTATTGCATCGCATTGATCAAGGAGACCTATAAGACGTTTGGATTTAATTCGATGGAGACACCATGTGTTGAGCATATCGAGAACCTGAACAGCAAGCAGGGCGGCGAGAATGAGAAGCTGATCTTCAAGATCTTAAAGCGTGGTGAGAAGCTGAAGATCGACGAGGCGAAGGAAGAGTTAGATCTCGTTGATGGCGGACTTCGTTATGATCTGACCGTACCACTTTGCAGATATTATTCGAACAATGCGAACGAGCTGCCAAGCCCGTTTAAGGCTTTGCAGATGGGAAATGTATGGAGAGCTGATCGTCCACAGCGTGGTCGTTACAGACAGTTCATGCAGTGTGATATTGATATCTTAGGCGAGCCGACAATCTTAGCAGAGATTGAGCTGATCTTAGCGACAACAACATTGCTTGGCAAGCTGGATTTCAAGAACTTTACGATCCGTATCAATGACCGTCGTATCTTAAAGGCGATGGCAGCTTACAGCGGATTTGCGGAAGCCGATTATGATATTGTATTTATCATCTTGGATAAGATGGATAAGATCGGTCTGGATGGTGTCAAGGAAGAACTTTTAAAGGAAGGCTATGCCGAGGATGCCGTGACAAAATATCTTGATCTGTTTGAGAAGGTGACAGATGATATCAGCGGCGTACAGTATCTGAAGGAGACACTTGGTGAGTTCTTACCGGAAGAGGTTGCTGAGAACTTAAAGACGATCATTGACAGTGTTGAGAGCACGAAGAGTGCAGACTTCAAGATGGCATTTGACCCGACTCTGGTACGTGGTATGTCCTATTACACAGGCCCAATCTTCGAGATCTCGATGGATGAGTACGGCGGATCGGTCGGCGGCGGCGGACGTTACGATGAGATGATCGGCAAATTCACCGGTCAGCCAACACCGGCATGTGGATTCTCCATCGGTTTCGAGCGAATCATTATGCTTTTGTTAGAACGTGATTTCGAGGTGCCGGGAAGCAAGAACAAGACCGCATATCTGATCGACAAGAAGATGCCGGGTGACAAGCTGCTCAAGATCCTGGAGAAGGCAAAGCAGGCAAGAGCGAAAGGACAGATTGTGAATATCGCAATCATGAAGAAGAACAAGAAGTTCCAGAAGGATCAGATGACTGCAGAGGGGTATACACAGTTTGAAGAATTCTATGCAGATTCCTTTGAGGGCTAGTCACATTTGAGAAAACGATAGAGAAATAATCATAAATAATTCGGACGGGATACGTTCGTAAGTAAGTTAGACACAGGAGGCTATGAAAATGGCAGAATCAATGCAGGGACTTCACAGAAGTCACAGATGTACAGAAGTAAATAACACGATGATTGGGGATACCGTCACCGTTATGGGATGGGTGCAGAAGAGCCGGAACAAAGGTGGAATCATTTTTGTCGATTTGCGTGATCGAAGCGGCATTCTGCAGGTAATCTTTGAGGAAGCAAACTGTGGGAAGATAAGCTTCGCAAAGGCAGAGAAGCTTCGTTCCGAGTTTGTCGTTGCAATTACCGGTGAGGCTGCAAAGCGTGGCGGCGCAGTCAATGAGAACCTTGCAACAGGTGACATCGAAGTGATCGCAAAGGATATCCGTATCCTTGCTGAGGCAGATACACCACCATTCCCAATCGAGGAGAACAGCAAGACAAAGGAAGATCTTCGTCTGAAATACCGTTATCTGGATCTTCGTCGTCCGGACTTACAGAAAAATATCATGATGCGCAGTAAGGTGACAACACTGGTTCGTTCCTTCATGGCAGACGAAGGATTTATCGAGATCGAGACACCGACACTTTGTAAGTCAACTCCGGAGGGTGCGCGTGATTACCTTGTACCGAGCCGTGTACATCCGGGTGAGTTCTATGCATTGCCACAGTCACCACAGATCTATAAGCAGCTTTTGATGTGCTCTGGTTATGATCGTTATTTCCAGATCGCACGCTGCTATCGTGATGAGGATCTGCGTGCCGACAGACAGCCGGAATTTACACAGATCGATATGGAGCTTTCGTTTGTGGATGTGGATGATGTCATCGATGTCAATGAGCGTCTGCTTGCAAAGCTGTTCAAGGAAGTCATCGGTGTAGATGTACAGCTTCCAATCCAGCGTATGACCTACAAAGAGGCGATGGAACGTTTCGGTTCCGATAAGCCGGATCTCCGTTTTGGCATGGAGCTTTGCGATGTGACAGATGTTGTGAAGGATTGTGAATTTGTCGTATTCAAGAATGCAATTGAAGCTGGCGGAAGCGTGCGTGGTATCAATGCCGAGGGACAGGGAGCAATGCCAAGAAAGAAGATTGATGCACTCGTTGATTTTGCAAAGGGCTATGGCGCAAAGGGACTTGCGTATATTGCAATCCATGAAGACGGAACAATGAAGTCTTCCTTCGCGAAGTTCATGAAGGACGAGGAGATGCAGGCGCTTGTTGAGAAGATGAATGGTAAACCGGGCGATTTACTGCTCTTTGCAGCAGATAAGAGCAAGCTGGTCTATGATGTACTTGGCGCACTTCGTCTGGAAATCGCAAATCAGCTTGGACTTTTAAAGAAAGATGAATACCGTTTTGTATGGATCACAGAGTTCCCGCTGCTTGAGTGGAGCGAGGAGCTTGGCAGATATCAGGCAATGCACCATCCATTTACAATGCCAATGGAAGAGGATCTGCAGTATATCGAGTCTGATCCGGGCAGAGTACGTGCAAAGGCATACGATATCGTATTAAATGGTACAGAGATCGGTGGTGGTTCCGTGCGTATCCACCAGGATGACATCCAGGAAATGATGTTCAAGGCACTTGGATTCACGATGGAGCGTGCATACGACCAGTTTGGATTCCTGTTAAATGCGTTCAAATATGGAGTACCACCACACGCAGGACTTGCATACGGACTTGACCGTCTCGTTATGCTGATGGCGCAGGAAGACTCTATCCGTGATGTTATCGCATTCCCGAAGGTAAAGGATGCTTCCTGTCTGATGAGTGAGGCACCAAATACCGTCGATGCAAAGCAGCTCGAAGAGCTTGGAATCGTGATTGCTAAGCCGGAAGCTGAGACAGCCGCAGAGTAAGTATATCCGTAAATCACATATAAAGAAAAGAACATAGGAAGATCAACTGATTGTTGGTCTTCCTGTTTTTGTGTATAGTACTTACGCAGAAAAAATGTCAGAATACAAGTATGAAATCTGCATATGATTAAGAGAAGGAATCTCACGGAGTCGCAGGTATGCAGATTCTTCGACAGAAAAAAATCAGATTGTTGTTTGGATTTACCGTATTTTTAATTTTGCTGATCCTGAATTGTGTGATGTATTGTAACAAAGCGGGAATGCAGCGGGATTTGACGGTCGTGGTCGATGTCGGACATGGCGGCAATGATCCGGGGAAAATCGGTGTGGATAACGTAAAAGAAAAAGATGTGAATTTGCAGATTGCCCTATGCCTGAAAGCGCAGTTACAGGCGCGGGGTGTGAAGGTAATTCTGACGCGCGAGGGGGATGTGTGTCTGGCCACGAATGGCGCGACAAACAAGAAAGTATCCGATATGCATAACCGGGTAAGCCTGATCAATGCGTCCGGCGCGGACTATATGATCAGTATCCATCAGAACAGCTACCCGGAGGCAGAAATCAGCGGACCGCAGGTGTTTTATTATGGTTCATCGGAAATGTCGAAGAAACTGGCGGAAGCGGTACAGGCGCAGTTGATCGTCGATTTGCAGCCACCGAAGGAACGGGAGATTAAGACGGGCAATGATCTGTATATCTTGAAAAACAGTCAATGCCCGGGCGTGATCGTAGAGTGTGGATTCCTGAGCAATCCGACAGAATGCGGGAACTTGCAGAATCCACAATATCAGCAGGCGGTTGCGGCAGCGATTGCACGCGCCATCTGCAAATTATAATTCGACGGTGAAACAGATCCATGTATGTTCGTGGAATGTTTCGTTGTCCAGATAGATTTTGCCATTGTAATGATCGACCAATTCTTTCAGATTCGGTAGACCTTGTCCGCGGGAGGAACGTACTTCTGCGGATGTTTTCGTGGAATATCCACGGACAAACATTTTCTTGCGCAGTTCCGAAGAAATTTTCCCACCTTCGTTCTTTGTCTGAATCCAGATGCGTTCATTTTTGCTGTCGAGAATCAGGGAGAAAGTATGTCCGGGTTCGGTTGCCTCGATTGCATTATCAATCAGGATACCTAAGATGCGGATCAGGTCGTACTCTGGAACTGACGTGATAAGGGAACGATTCTTGATCCTGACAGAAATCAGCCTGCCCTTTTGCTCTGCTTCTTTGATCTTACTAAAAACAAATCCAGCCACAACCGGAAGATTGATCTTCAAAAGCTCAGATTCGTTGAACTCTTCTTCCAGAAAGGTCGAATAATTCGCAATCGCGTCACTTAACGAATCATAGTCTTTGTAAGTATATGGCAGCATGCGGATTGCATTCATCTGATTGTTAAAATCGTGCTGTTTGCCTAAGATGTCAGAAATCAGATCGTGCGCCATCGGCTCATAAGTTTGGTAGTCTTTGATATCCTGCTGTTGGATTGTGATTGTGCGCTGCTGCTTTAGAACCATGATGTCAGCTAACAGTAAGACAATCATAAAGGTTACGGTCATAGGTAAGATTGCAATGGCATCTATTGAATCAGTTTTGGTTAAAGCAACTGTAACTAGTAAAAGTAAGGCTGCATAAGAGATAATAAGCCGTATAATCAGATTTCCTTTGTTTATCATATTATATAGTTTATGAAGAGGTAGAAGGGAAACTAAAAATATAATTAATAAAATTGTGGAAGTTCCTATCAATTGTCCTTTTGGGCTTTCGGAAAATAATAATTTCCGTGGGACAACGAGTATACTTATTGCTTCGATTAAACTATACATTATATAGCTCAAAAGATAGGAAAAAATGCAATCAGAAAAAGAAATATTTAATAAGAATTTATAACAGATAATACAAATAGGAAAGGCAATAAACCATCCAAAAACATTAGAAAATAATGCATAAAAACAATAATCTAAAATTCCGCATACAGGAAGCAACAAAAGATAGAAAGAGAACATATCTTTCCATTTACGGTGTAATAAAGAGCGGATTAATAAAAGCTCTACACATGCTTCCAATATATATGTCAAAATAGAGATTATAGTTGTAGTCATGATAAAATCCCCCTTACGCAGATTATTATAATGAAAGATAAAGAATGGTGTCAATTATTTTGTGGAACTTTGTTATGAATATGAAAAACGTGTAATAAATATAACAAAAATGTTGTTTATTCCCCACGAAATGTCGTTTGTTCCAAATCTATTGCGCATTTGATCTAATCATGCTAAGTATAATATAGAAATTCATTCGGGGATGGATTTCGAAGAATATTCTTTCATAAAGGAGGAGATGTGTGATGAAGGATATGAAGAAGGCAGTTGCTGCACAGTTGGAGGATTTGTCAGATGTAATTTTGACTCTTACGGGATGCAAAAGCTTTTGGGGAGAGCCGGAGCTTCCTGATTGTATGAGAGTCGAGATGGAATCAGAATCTGAGAACTAGTACATCAACCAAAAACACTTGGGGGTATCCGTTGTGCGGACTTTTGACGGATATCCCATTTGTTGAAAGCACATGGGGAACATAAGACAGGGGATGAATTATGAATATCAATCATAGGATAGGGGAGCACGTGACACAGTATCTCGTGGGACGTGACTATGATGTAGCAGATATGCAATGTGCAAAAGTATGCTATGCAGTAGAATCAATTGTGGGAGATTTGCAAAAGGATCTGGTTCTGTTTTTGCTTTTTGCGGTATCTGGATATTTTCGGGAGTTTTTGTTTTGCTTTGTGACGGTGAATCTGGTTCGCCGGTTTCTGGGTGGAATTCATATGAAAACAAACATTGGGTGTACAGCCGCTTCGGTCAGTGTGTACGTGATTGCAGTGGCGGGCGGTGTACATGTTATAGTTCCGTATCCGATTGTGGCGGGGCTGCTTCTGTTCGCGATGTATCTGATGGCGGCGATCGCACCTTTACCGTCACCAAACCGACCGGTATATAAGGGCGAACGAAAAAAGAAGATTCAACAGAAAGGCCTGGCTGGACTTTGCTTTTTGAGTATCTGTACGCTGATCTACCCTGCGTGTTCCACATTTGTTGCATGGATTTTGATTTTACAGATTGTGGAGGTAGGAGTTGTAGTGTTGAGAGAAATCTATTTGAATTATAAGGATATGGATGCGCCGCCGGTGATGTCAGTGGAGGCAGAAGAGTTATTTATGGAATGCACACGGAATTATGAGGCGCGGATGAACGGATTGCTTCATTACCCGACAGAGTTTCAGGCTATGACGCGAAAAGAACGAACCAGCGCATTTAAGGGATTTACGGATCAGGAAAAAGATGCGGTGATGAATCTTATGACAGACGAACAGAAGGAACGGTTAGTTCAGGATATCCGTTATCAGGCGGTGCTTGATTTCAGACGTGGAAAATAGCTAGCAGGGACTGAAAGCGTTTTGGTAAAATATTTTCAGTCCCTGCTAATTATCTTTTTGACATAATCTTTATATTTGCGTCCGACGGGTGTCGGGATATTGTGATTCCCCAGATAGAGAAGAGCATTGGTCGGATCGTAAGAGTTCACATAATCACTGTTTACAATAAAGCTTCGATGGCTTTGAATGAAATTCGGCGGAAGCTGTGCAATCAGTTCTTTCAGACGGATGCCGCTTGTGTTGATTACGTTGCTTTCCTCATAGATCGTCAGGTTCTTGCCGGCTGCTTCGATATACAGAATCTTTTCTGGAAGAACGCGAAAATAAATACCATTGACATCGCGTAGTTCTATGGGCGTAACGTCCAGAAAATGATTGTGGATCAGCTTGTTGATGGTATATAACAAATCTTCTTTCTTATAGGGCTTTACCAGAAAATCATAACAATTCGTTGCATGTATTGCACGTGGTGCATCCATGGAAAAGGCGGTCAGGTACAGGATTGGTGTTTTTGCATACCGCTGCATGGAACGAATCTGTGTTCCGAGTGCGATACCGTCCTGCTTGAAAGCATCGTCTCCAAGAGAGATATCCAATAGGAATAGTTGGATTTTGTTTGCGCGCATCAATTGGGTTGCCTGCTGGTAGTTGGCTGCTTTTATGCAATTCATATGTTCGTATTGCTCGAGCAGGATTGATTCAATACCATTTAGTTGTTCCGGGTCGTCTTCTACAATTAAAACATCCATGGGAAAAGCTCCTTTCACACAATTTTATATTATAAATATCGTTCGATTTGGTTGTCAATATTCTTTTGGCCGGCATCTGAAAAAATCGGTAAAAAACATGCTAAAAAGGTACAAAAAAGTGACAGATACAATTGCTTTTTGTTGGAAAAAGCGTTATATTAAAAATAATATTGGAAAGTAAGGGTTGTACAAAATTGGAGGGTGGATATGAATATTGCAGCAATCGGAAATTCAAATCTGACACTGGCAGTCAGTGATACCGGGAGTATGAATGCTATTGATATGGCGATGCTAAAAAAATCATTGGATGCAGTGGAGACAAATGGTTCGATGATCACACAGATGATGGAACAGTCTGTGAATCCAAACATCGGTGCAAATATTGATATCCGTTTATAAATGATATGATAAGTCCTGCATTTTGCGTGTAGGACTTTTTCTTTTGAATCAACGTCAAATAAATGTAAAATATGATAATTCCATGTCTTGTTTTTCGTATAGCTATCGCGTACAATGCATCTTGGTTTCGTTGATTTTTAGTTTTAATAAGATAAGAGGTATAAGATGAAGGCGAAGATGACATCCAAAGAGCGGCTTCCGTTGATCGGAATGACTGTCTCAGCATTTATTTTTAATACATCCGAATTTATGCCAATTGGTCTCTTGACCGATATTGCGAAAAGTTTTTCAATTTCGGAGGCAAAGGCAGGCATGCTTATCACGGTATATTCGTGGATTGTTATGCTGTTATCCCTGCCTCTTATGTTGCTCGTGAGCAAGATTGATTATAAGAAGTTGTTTATGGGAACGGTTGCACTGTTCGGAATCTGCCAGGTGTTGACGGTTCTTTCAAACAGCTATGGTATGTTGATGGCATCGCGAATCGGTGTGGCTTGTGCGCACGCGATTTTCTGGTCGATCGCTTCTCCGATTGCGGTGCGCATGGCATCGGAGGAACACCAGTCAAAAGCACTCAGTATGGTTGTGACTGGTACTTCGGTCGCAACGATTGCCGGACTTCCGCTTGGAAAGATGGTTGGACATTATGCTGGATGGAGAATCGCCTTTTTGATCGTAGCGGTCATTACATTTGTTGTGCTGGCATATATGGCATTCCTGTTCCCGAAGATGGAGTGCGGCGAGCCGTTCCGCGTGAAGCAGCTGCCGGAGCTTTTTAAGAATCGGGCACTTGTCTGCATCTATATTCAGACGTTTTTGTTTGTAGTTGGATATTATACGAGTTACAGTTATATCGATCCGTTCCTGCAGCAGGTCGCACACATGGGAAATAGTACGGTGACGATTACATTGTTTGTATTTGGTGCCGCAGGATTGATCGGTAGTTTTCTGTTCTCAAAATTCTATGACAAATACCGGCGTGGATTTTTACGCACGGTGATGATTTCCTTAGCGTTTGAATTGCTGTTGCTGCTTCCGGCGGCTGGACAGCCGGGATTCATAATGGCACTCTGTGCTTTGTGGGGCATTACGGTGCTGGTGTTTAATGTATCGTTCCAGTCAGAGACGATTCGATGTACGGATGAGCAGTCATCATCGGTTGCAATGTCGATTTTTTCCGGAATCTTCAATTTCGGCATTGGCGCAGGCAGCTTCCTTGGTGGAATTGTGTGCGATAAGGGACAAATTGCACATATTGGATTTGTTGGAGCGGCATTTGCGGCAATTTCGGTCCTGTTCTTCCTGACATGTATGTCCAAGAATCTGGCAGAGAATAAGTAACAGTGATTGCTCTTTTTTCTGAAATGAGATATCATGTAAGCGGTTGTATCACAAGTGGATACGATCGCTTATTCTATGTAAAAAGGAGAACTCATATGGTGGATAGAATCGGCATGGCACTTCGGCTTGCGAAAGAAGGAAGAACCGAAGGCTTTCAATATTTATATGAATATACAGTAGAAAAACAGCTCGGAAAAGCGATTGCTCTTATGGGTGATACTGCACAGGCACAGTCAATTGTGCAGCAGGCATACCAATATATCTTTGATCAGATTGATCAGGTTCCGCAGGGCGATGTTTTTGAGAACTGGCTTTCGGAGATGATAGCATATTACGCGGTTATAACGGTACGGGAAATACAGCCGGATGCATTTGCTGGAGCAGAGGATCAGACATACCGGCTGGAAGAAGATGATATGGCGATTACGGAGCCTTTGCAGGATGCAGAGATTTCTACGGTGTTTACACCGGATGAAATAGACTCGATGGCAACGAAGATTCTGTCAGAGCTTACAGAGGCAGAAAAAATCTGCGTGATCATGCATTATCAGGAGAATCAGCCGGTTGCGCAGGTGGCGAAGACCGTTGGATGCACCGAACAGGCGGCCGAAAGCCTGATTGCATCTGGAAAGAGAAAAATACAGGATGCAATTGGACAGCTATCAGAGGAGGATGATCGTGTCAGATGGAATCCGGTTCCTTTTTTACTGGCACTTCTCCGCTTAAAGACGACAAATCTGGCAGCCTCTGGTATCATTGGAACGATTGCAACGTTTCAGATTGCGGGCAGCACCGCTGTGTTTGGAACGGCGGCAGCAGGTGGAACTGCAGGAGCTGCAGGCATGGCTGCAGGAAATAGTGCGGCAGGAGCAGCGGGCATTGCAGCCGGAAACAGTGCGGTAGAAGCAGCAGGTATTGCAGCCGCGAATGAGGCGGCTGGAATTGCAGGCAGCGGCACTGCGATTGGTTCAGGCACAGTGACCGGATCAGGAGCAGCGGGAACTGGAACCATGGTTGGGCATGGATTCATGCATACGCTGGCAGCCAGGATTCTCATTGGTGTTGCGGTGGCGGTGGTTATTGGGGGAACGGCAGCGGGAATTGTTGCGTACAATCACTCTCATAAAGAACCTGATGCGACGACGGCAGCAAGTACGGAGGCTGTAGAAGTTTCTACGACAGAGGAGACAACCGAAAACACAACCGAGTCGACAACGGAGGAAGTAACGACCGAAGAAGCTGTGGATGAGTCCTATAAGGCAGTGTATCTGCAGATCTTGCAGGACCATGAGGCAAATATCAAAGCATATAACCAGTACCGGCAGACGTTAGGAGTAGATGAATTTGCCAGTGACAATGAGAATATGTCTATTGCATTGTCAGATGTAACCGGAGACGGTGTACCGGAATTGTTATTTGTAGAAAAATCACCTTCTTCCGAAGAGTATGTAGAATATGATGCATTGAATATATTCACGGTCGAAAATGGTGCTGCAAAGCAGATTTATTATGCAGACCATTGGGAAACAAAGGTTGCCGGCGGCAATGTATATTCGCTGTTTCAGGTGGAGGGCGAATCGACGCTTTACTCTTGCAACGGCATACAGGATGAAAGCACCTTTGAGGATTACTGCCGATATGTTGTACAGCCAGATGGAACTTTGCAGGAGGAGTCTTTAATGTCGCGCAAACGGGAACCGAACGAGGATTATTCCGGTGTGATTGAAACCTGCACAATCGGCGGACAGTCCGTCACGCCGGAGGAATTCCAGGCACAGCTTGATGCACTGACAAGCCGGATGACCAAGCTTCTGATCTATAATTTTGGCGCACATGATGACAATGCCAATGCGGCAATGATAGCGGCAGAACCGGATTATATGTCTTATGAGCAGGCAGTTGCGGCACTCTCTGAGGCGCAGAATCAGGAATAACAGACACGACGGAAGGCGTACTTCATTATCGAAGTATACCTTCCGTTTTTTCATTATCGGTAATATCAACAAAATATTTTTTGCTCTCAAAGCCGCGTATTTCCTCACTTTTTCTAAATGTTCCAAACTTACGCTTTACATTTTCAGAAACTGTATGCTATGGTTTATATATTGTTGCTGGCGGGCGTCGGAGAATATCGTGCAGATCATTGTAAATTCGCTGTGGGCGTTATTTATGAAGATGCGGGTATCGGTTTCTGAGGCGACAGATTGTTTGAGAAAAAT
>DHJV01000139.1:35615-37251 GCA_002404515.1 Lachnospiraceae bacterium UBA4711
CAATGAACATACAGGAAGAACGTTCGAAGACGAAGAAAGCAGAAGAGGAACGGGATCGAGCAGAAGCGAAGTTGGGTAAGACGGAAGCAGAACGGGATCAGGCACAGGAAGAGTTAGAAGAAAGTGTTAAAGCAATGTTTAAACTGCTAAAGAAGTTGTGCACCACAAAGGAACAGGCGGTTCAGGAATTGATAGAATCCTATGACAAACCCAAGGAGGAAGCACAAAAGCTTGTAGAACGGTACTGGTAACAGACATATAGAAAATGGCGCAGGATATCCTGCGCCATTTTCTATATATTGTATTTCTGAAGTCAAAACCTCAATATCGTGTATCAAATATTTCAAAATGTTACAAAATGTAACAATTTTATGTGAACCATTAAAAAGAATGAGTTTACAGAAAACGAAATCGAAAACTCATTAGAAATATAGCAAAAATGCGAAGAATTTGTGGACTTTTGAAAAAACATCCAAAAACTGGTTGACAATAATATTACAGGTTGCTATAATGGGCAATGTAATAAGTTGTAACATATTTGTAACAAATTGGAGGTAAGAACATGAAAAGACCATCCGTAAAGTGGTTGGCGGTAGCGGCGGCAGGTTGCATTTTCGCTTCGTCCATGGGTACATACACATATACCGCGTTGGCAGATGAGTTTGTATATACCGATGCTAACGTCAGTATTACATCGATCGTAGATCGCTATATTGAAGAAAATGGTGGAGACGTATTTACAGTTGATGCGACTCCAGAGGATGCAACAGCACCGGCTGCAGTTGTTGCAGAGGCAACAGCGACAGATGCAGTAGCAACCGGCGAGATTGAGGAGATTGCAAAGGTAACAGGAGAAATCGCAGAAGTTCCTTCCGAGGAAACAACGGAGGCACCGGCAACGGAAGAGCCAACAACAGAAGCACCTGTACAGGAAGCATCTGAGGCGGCAGCATCACCGGTTATGGATTTCACTGGAAAAGCAATCGTAACAGCATCCGGTTCCGTAAATATTCGCCAGTCTGGTGATGTGAATGCAGCAAAGGTTGGAACGATTGATGCAGGCGGACTTGTAAACATTGTAGAAAAAGGTGATACATGGTCCCATATCACATCAGGAAATGTAGATGGATATATCAGAAATGATCTTTTGGCATTTGAAGGAGATGCAGCAAGCTATGCAAGCGCAAATCTTTCCAAGGTTGCAGTTGTAAATACAGCCGCATTGAAGCTTCGTAGTGCAGCAAGCACAGACAGCGAGAGCATCACACTTCTGGCACAGGGAGAATCTTATCCAATCGTAGAGACAGGAGATGCATGGACAAAGATCCAGCTTGACACTGTGACAGGATATGTAAAGAATGAGTACATAACCATTTCTTATAATATGCCAACAGCAAAGGCGGTAAGTGCACCGGCACAGGATACAACGACAACTGAGGCACCAACAACGGAAGCCCCAACGACAGAGGCTCCTACAACAGAAGCACCAGTGACAGAAGCTCCAACTTCTGATCTTGGACAGCAGATTGCAAACTTTGCATGTCAGTTCGTTGGTAACCCATATGTATGGGGCGGCACAAGCCTGACAAACGGAGCGGATTGTTCCGGATTCGTACAGAGTGTATATAAGAACTTT
>DHJV01000139.1:37273-44939 GCA_002404515.1 Lachnospiraceae bacterium UBA4711
TATTCACTTCCTCGTACATGTACACCACAGAGTAATGCAGGTACAGCGGTCAGCCTTGCAGCACTGGCACCTGGAGATCTGGTATTCTACGATCACGGTACAGGTTCCTGCGAACACGTAGGTATCTATATTGGAAATGGACAGATCGTACATGCAAGCAGCAGCCGTACAGGAATTAAGATCTCAAATGTAAATTATAGTACACCATTTAAGGCTTGCAGAATTGTAAATTAGAAAATTAGTAATACTTTCTATAATGTGTTTGAAAGGGCATTTTCGGTAAGAATCGAAGGTGCCCTTTTGCTTTATCAAAGAAATGTGAATTTTTGTATATTTTGACGAAAAATCACTTCCCAAACAGGGGTTAGGTGTGCTATAATACTAAACATAGAAAGTACATGTGCTTCATGCACATTTTTTATTTTCTATAGTTCGACGTAAAGGAGCTGGGGCTTATGAATTACATCATTAGTGGAAAAAACATTGAGGTTACAGACGCATTGAAACAGGCCATCTACGAGAAGCTTGCAAGAATCGAGAAGTTCTTCGCAGAAGATACGGCTGCACAGGTCACACTTTCCGTAGATAAAGATCGCCAGAAGATTGAAGTTACAATTCCTATGAAGGGACATACGATTCGTGCAGAGCAGGCAAGTGATAACATGTACGTATCCATTGATTTGGTCGTAGAGATTATCGAACGTCAGGTGACACGCCATAAGAAACGTATTTTGGACAAGGAGCAGAATGCCGGATACATCAACAGTGATTTCTTTGATGTAGAGGGACTCGAAGATGAGGATGTTCAGATCATCCGTAGCAAGAAAGTTGTTTTGGAGCCTATGTATCCAGAAGATGCTTGCATTCAGATGGATCTGCTTGGACATAATTTCTTCGTATTCCGTAACGCAGAGACAGACAAGGTAAATGTAGTCTACAAGCGTAGAGGCAATACATTCGGATTGATTGAGCCAGAATTTTAACAGTTTCAGTTATGTATAGAGGGTTATGAAAAAACGGTATCCCGGAGACGAAGGTCTCCGGGATATTTGTCATTATAGGATATTTTCTGTGTAGTAATGGTATTTCTGACATGGAAACTTCTTGCGTTACCTACCATTTAATGTTATATTACAAGTTGTGGTATTAGAATGAGTTATGCTCAGGGAGGTAAGAAATGAGCTTATTTGAAAAAGTGTTTGGAACACATAGCGATAAAGAGCTGAAGAAAATATATCCGATTGTAGATAAGATCGAAGCGCTGGATTCGACGATGCAGGCGTTAAGTGATGAAGAGCTGAAGGCAAAGACTCCGGAATTCAAGGAGCGTCTTGAAAAGGGCGAGACATTGGACGATCTGCTTCCAGAAGCATTTGCGGTTGTCCGTGAGGCAGCAGACCGTGTTCTTCATATGAAGCATTACCGCGTGCAGCTGATCGGTGGTATCCTGCTGCATCAGGGACGTATCCCGGAGATGCGTACTGGTGAAGGTAAGACATTGGTTTCTACACTTCCTGCATATTTGAATGCACTCGAAGGAAAGGGTGTTCATATTGTAACTGTCAACGACTATCTGGCAAAGCGTGATGCCGAGTGGATGGGACAGGTACACGAATTCCTTGGACTGACGGTTGGTGTAATCTTAAACAGTGACAAGAACGATGCAAGACGTGCCGCTTATAACTGCGACATTACATATGTTACAAATAACGAGCTTGGTTTCGATTACCTGCGTGACAACATGGTTATTTACAAGGAGCAGCTCGTTCAGCGTGATCTGCATTATGCGATCGTCGATGAGGTCGATTCCGTACTCATTGATGAGGCGCGTACACCATTGATTATTTCCGGACAGAGCGGAAAGTCTACCGACTTGTACAAGATGTGTGATTATCTGGCACGTCGTATGAAGCGTGGTACTGCTTCGATGGAAATCAGTAAGCTCGATGCCATCATGGGTACAGAAATCGAGGAAGATGGAGATTACTTAGTCGATGAGAAGGATAAGCAGGTTGTACTGACTGCACAGGGTGTCAAGGAAGTGGAGCAGTTCTTCCATATCGACAACTTCTCAGATGCAGATAATATTGATATCCAGCACAATATGATCATGGCATTGCGTGCACATGCGCTCATGTTCCGTGATAAAGATTACGTTGTTAAGGATGACGAGGTTTTGATCGTCGATGAGTTTACCGGACGTATCATGCCGGGACGCCGTTATTCCGACGGCCTGCATCAGGCGATTGAAGCCAAGGAGCATGTAAAGGTCAAGAGAGAAAGCAAAACCCTTGCCACCATTACCTTCCAGAACTTCTTCAACCTGTTTGCCAAGAAAGCCGGTATGACCGGTACGGCTCTTACGGAAGAAAGAGAATTCCGTGATATTTACGGCATGGATGTAATTGAAATCCCGACGAACAAGCCGGTAGCCAGAGTGGATCATCAGGATGCGGTTTACAAGACCAAGAAGGAAAAACTGCATGCCATCGTACAGGCAGTGGAAGAAGCACATGCCAAGGGACAGCCGGTACTGGTTGGCACGATTACCATCGAGTCTTCCGAAGAAATCAGTGATATGTTAAAGAGAAGAGGCATTCAGCATAAAGTCCTGAATGCAAAGTTCCATGAACTGGAAGCGGAAATCATAGCCGATGCAGGTATTCACGGAGCCGTTACCATTGCAACCAACATGGCAGGCCGTGGTACGGATATCAAGCTGGATGAAGAAGCCAAGGCAGCCGGCGGTCTTATGATTATCGGTACCGAGCGTCATGAGTCCAGACGTATTGACAACCAGCTGCGAGGCCGTGCCGGACGTCAGGGTGACCCCGGTGAATCCAAGTTCTACATCTCTTTGGAAGATGACGTTATGAGATTGTTCGGTTCCGAGAGACTGATAAATATGTTCAATACCCTCGGTATTCCCGAAGGCCAGGAAATCCAGCACAAGATGCTGAGCAATGCCATTGAATCCGCACAGAAGAAGATTGAAAACAACAACTACGGCGTGCGTAAAAATCTGTTGGAATATGATCGTGTCATGAGCGAGCAGAGAGAGATTATTTACAGTGAAAGACGCCGCGTTCTGGACGGTGAAAGCATGCGCGATGTCATCTACAAGATGATTACGGATGTGGTTGAGCACTGCGTGGATATGGCAATCGGTGAGGATGCAAGCTCCGATGAATGGGATTTCAACGAACTGAATTCCCTGTTGCTGCCCATTATTCCGTTAAAGCCGGTGACAAAGGAAAGAATTACCGCTACCAGGAAAAACGGCTTAAAGCAGCAGCTGAAAGAAGAGGCGGTCAAGCTTTACGAAGCCAAAGAAACCGAGTTCCCCGAAGCGGAAATGATGCGAGAGGTAGAACGTGTTATCCTGCTTAAGGTAATCGACAAGAAGTGGATGGCACATATCGACGATATGGACCAGCTGCGTCAGGGTATCGGCTTACAGGCTTACGGACAGAGAGATCCTGTTATCGAGTACAAGATAAGCGGTTATGAAATGTTCGATGAAATGACGGAAAACATCCGTGAGGATACCGTCAGACTTTTACTTCGTGTGAAATTGGAGCAGAAGGTGGAAAGAGAACAGGTTGCCAAGGTAACCAGTACCAACAAGGACGATTCCGGTCCCAAGGCGCCGAAGAAGAGAGAAAGCACCAAGATTTATCCCAACGATCCCTGCCCCTGCGGTAGCGGCAAAAAGTACAAACAGTGCTGCGGCAGAAATAAATAAAGCGCACTGCCCTGTTATCAATAAAAAGAAAGAGGTGACGTTTAAGTGGTAGAATTGGATAACATGAAAGCAAAATTGCTTACCTATGAAACCCCTTTGGCGGAAGTGAGGGATTCACTTTGACTTAGCTAATAAGGAAAAGCGAATCGAAGAATTAGAACGGGAAATGGAGGCGCCCGGATTCTGGGACAATCCCGACCGTTCCAACAAGCTCATGAAAGAGCTGAAAAACTTAAAAGATACCTGTCAGACCTACAAGGATTTACGGACCGGTTACGATGACATTCTGACTCTGATTGAAATGGGCTACGAGGAAAACGACGAAAGCCTTATTCCCGAAATCCAGGAAGAGCTGGACCACTTCATCAGCGTATTTGAGCAGATGCGTATCAGTACGTTATTGTCCGGAGAATACGACAAAAACAATGCCATCTTAAAGCTCAATGCCGGTGCGGGCGGTACGGAAAGCTGCGACTGGTGCGGCATGCTGTACCGTATGTATACCAGATGGGCAGAGCGGAAAGGATTTTCCATTGAAGTGCTGGACTATCTGGACGGTGACGAAGCCGGTATCAAATCCGTAACGTTCCAGGTAAACGGCGAAAATGCCTACGGTTACTTAAAGTCCGAAAAAGGCGTGCACAGATTGGTGCGTATTTCTCCCTTCAATGCGCAGGGCAAGCGCCAGACATCCTTTGTGTCTCTGGATGTTATGCCGGATATTGAAGAAGACCTGGATGTGGATATCAACGACGAGGATTTACGCATTGATACCTACCGAAGCAGCGGCGCGGGCGGTCAGCATATCAACAAGACATCTTCTGCCATCCGTATCACCCATATTCCTACGGGAACCGTGGTACAGTGCCAGAATGAACGAAGCCAGTTCCAGAACAAGGAAAAGGCAATGCAGATGCTGAAGGCGAAGCTGTATTTGTTAAAGCAGGAAGCCAATGCGGAAAAATTGTCCGACATCCGCGGTGAAGTAAAGGAAATCGGCTGGGGCAACCAGATACGTTCCTACGTGCTGCAGCCCTATACGCTGGTAAAGGATCATCGTACCGGAGTGGAAAGCGGCAACGCCGATGCGGTGCTGGACGGTGATCTGGACAACTTTATAAACGGATACTTAAAATGGATTAGCACAGGCGCTAAGACGGTAGAAGGAGCAGCGGATGCGTAAAGCATCGTTGCTCCTCCTTTTTTATAGATACCGGTTTATACTTTCCGGTAGTTCTGCATGACATTGAGATAGAAAATCGTGTAGGTCATATTGACGTAAGGGATTAACCACAAAACGCCAATCAGGGATAAACATGCCAGTAACGTAATGGGGATAAAGCTCAAAATCAAAACAAACAGCCGCTTTTTCTGCCCCTTCATGATTTCTGCACTGAACTGCAAAACTTCTTTTACGGACTTATCAGGGAAATCCAGCATGATAAACAGGCACTGGGAAAGCATCAGGTAAAACGGCAGGTAAATCACGGTAGAAACAAGCAAAAGACCGATGCTTACATACAGATAAGTTACCTTTCCCGTAAGCTGGAACAGACTTAACGGAACGGCATAGGCAAGTCCCGGCAAAAGGGAAAGCAGGTTGCGGAAAAAGGAAACGCCGAGGGACACATTGAAGCGGTTCCGGTAGCCGGAGAAAAGGTCCGAAAAACTGCAGGGCGCTCCGCAGGCAGTTTTTAAATAAATCAGGGTCAGTCCTACGTTTAAGACACCGGTAAACAGGGAAACCAGAAAGGAAATCGCCTCGCCCAGCGCAAACTCCGCCATGTTGGAGTAAGTATAAACATTGGAAAAAAGGACGGAAACAATATAGGTAAGGAAGGAAGAAAGCAGAGTGCATCCGATTAAAAAACCGAAATGCCCGGTCAGCTTTTCCTTGGCTTTGTCCTTCAGTTCCGCATTGGAAAAATAAGAATTCACAGTAGTCCCTCCTTTATTCATCACCGTAAATGCGGTTGATATATTCGTCAAAATCCACGCCGTAAAGGGATTCAAACTGTGCATTTAACACATCGCGGTTTTCCGGTTTTAAGAGCTGTACGGAGGAATAAACGGTAAAGCCCATGAAAATCAGTCCTGCGCATAAACCAATCAGGGAAGTCACAAGCCCTGCCTTTGCGGAGGAATCCACCGGCTTATGAAGCCTTTTGGACAGAAAATAAAAAAGAAGTCCCAGTGCGCCCAACGGAATGGGGAGAAAAAGTGTGCAGATTAAAACAATGGAACACATTCCCAAAATCAGGGAAGCACGGGCAAATTTATTGCGGTTGTCAGTAAAGGACGGAAACGGATAGTTATAAAAATCATCGTCCGTATAACGGTCATCCATAGGGGTACTCCTTATCATAAAAATTCTGAAACTTTTCAGATATTGTAGCATTTTTTTTACTCTTTTACAATTGAAACAAGTCCTCTTTTTCAGTATAATAGCAAGAGTAATTACAAGACAGAACCCGCAAGGGGGTGCCGTTAAGGCAGAATGTGAGGAAATATGGACATTATAAGCAAAATCACAGAAGAACTTCAGGTGAAAAAATGGCAGGTGGAAGCAGCCGTGGGACTGATTGATGAAGGCAACACCATTCCCTTCATTTCCCGTTACCGGAAGGAGGCAACCGGCTCCTTAAATGACGAGCAGCTCCGCAATCTGCATGAAAGACTGCTGTACCTTCGCAACCTTGAGGAGAAAAAGGAGCAGGTACTGGGCAGCATAGAGGAACAGGGAAAGCTGACGGATGAGTTAAAGAAGCAGATTCTGGCAGCGGAAACACTGGTAGTGGTAGAGGATTTATACCGTCCGTACCGTCCCAAGAGAAAAACGAGAGCCAGCATTGCCAAGGAAAAAGGGCTGGAAGGACTGGCGGAATACATACTGGCGCAGACGGCGGAAGCGCCTGTTTGGGAAGAAGCAAAGAAATATGTAACCGGTGAGGACGCAGAGGAAGGAAAGCAGGTAAAGACCGCAGAAGAAGCGCTGCAGGGAGCGAAGGACATCATTGCCGAAAGCATTTCCGACTCCGCAGAATACCGCGCCTATATCCGCAACGCCACCATGGAAGAAGGCGTGATTACCTCCGAAGCCAAGGATGAAAAGGCGGAGAGCGTATACGAAATGTATTATCATTTTGAAGAGCCGGTGAAAAAGGTGGCCGGTCACAGAGTTCTTGCCTTAAACAGAGGAGAAGCGGAAAAGGTGCTTACCGTAAAGGTCAATGCACCGGAAGAAAGAATTCTCCGTTATCTGGAGAAACAGCTCATTACAAAGGACAACGAATTTACCACACCCGTACTGAAAGAAGCAGTGGAAGATGCCTACGACAGACTGATTGCCCCTTCCATTGAAAGAGAAGTCAGAAACGAACTGACGGAAAAAGCGGAAGACGGCGCCATCAGCGTATTCGGCAAGAACTTAAAGCAGCTTCTCATGCAGCCTCCCATTGCAGGCAAAGTGGTACTGGGCTGGGACCCGGCATTCCGTACCGGCTGTAAATTAGCGGTTGTGGATGCTACCGGAAAGGTGCTGGACACCAAGGTGGTGTATCCCACAGCGCCTCAGAACAAAGTAGAAGAAGCCAAGGCAGAAGTAAAGAAGCTTATTAAAAAATACGGTGTTTCCCTGATTTCCGTAGGAAACGGAACCGCATCCCGTGAGTCCGAGCAGGTTATTGTGGAAATGATTAAGGAACTGAAAGAGCCGGTGCAGTACGTGATTGTAAACGAAGCAGGTGCTTCCGTCTATTCCGCAAGCAAGCTGGCAACGGAGGAATTCCCCAACTTCGATGTGGGACAGAGAAGTGCGGCATCCATCGCCAGAAGACTGCAGGACCCGCTTGCCGAGCTTGTAAAAATCGACCCGAAATCCATCGGTGTCGGTCAGTACCAGCATGACATGAACCAGAAAAA
>DHJV01000034.1 GCA_002404515.1 Lachnospiraceae bacterium UBA4711
GATCTGGATTATGTTGCACGGACGTATTCGTTATTTTACAGAGATGAGGATATCTACTCCCCACGCATCATCCGCTTGCCAAATCCAAAGTTTATCATATTTTACAATGGAATGGATAAGCAGCCTGCAAGACGGGAAATGCGACTGTCCGATGCGTACGCAAACAAGGAAGAACATCCAAGTCTGGAGCTGATTGTGGTACAGATCAACATCAATCCCGGATATAATGATGAATTGTTGAAAAATTGTCCATCGTTGTATGGTTATATGCAATTCGTTGAAAAGATCCGTGAAAATCAGAAGACAATGCCACTGACAGAAGCGGTCACACAGGCGGTAAATGATTGTATCAAAGAAAATATATTGGCTGATTTTTTGAAGAGAAATAAAGCGGAGGTAGTCAGCATGAGTTTATTTGAATATGATGAGAAAAAACATGATCGAACGATGATGGAGATTGGACGTGAAGAAGGACATGTGCGTACATTGGTAAGTCAAATTATCAGAAAAACACGAAAAAATAAAACATTGGAAGAGATGGCGGATGAGTTGGAAGAGGACGCGGAAACAATTCAGCCATTATATGAGATTGTTATAAAATATGCACCGACATATAATGAGGATGAAATTATCGAAGAAGTACTGAGAAGTAAAGATTGATTGTTAAAAGAGGGATTGCTTTGGCAATCCCTCTTGTTTTCTCCCCTGTCCCTGTGGTAGAATGAGAATGGTTAGAAAAGCCTAACTATCACACTATGGGAGGGAAGAATAAATGAAAGTTATGTTATTGTTGGGATTGATCGGACATATTTTCTGTGGAGCATCGGACTGTCTGCTCACCTATGCACCAAACGGCAAGGTGAACCTGACGGACTTCAAGGATTATGAGAAGTCGAGTGTATCGTTTCGGGGGATGCCGTTAAAGAATCTGACGATTGCGATGATCTTGGGTGTTGTCGCCATGACGCTGGAATTGTTTGGATACATGCAGCTTTGTGAGTATGTGCGCGGCTATTCGATCGTATATTACCGGATCATGTATGCATCTGCGCTCGTGATGTTTATTTCGCTGCCGTTGCATCATATTATCTGCTGTGCCTGCGAATGGTTTTTCGTGCGGCAGGGGTTGACGAAGGAAGCGCTTGACAGCGTGTGGGATTTTTTCAAATGCACCGTCTACACGATGTATATTGGATATCTTGCGATGCTCGTGTTCGCAGTTGCATTCTTGCTCGTCGTAGTAACTGGCAAGACTGGCATGCCAGGATGGGCGTGTATTTTCAATCTGCTTCCGTTAGCTGTCGTTACATTGCCGACGAAGCTTCCTGCCAAGGCAAATGTAATCGGCGCAGGTATGTTCCTTGGACTCTTGTTTTTGATGTAATATCTTGTTAAAATGGTGTTCAGAATGTGCTAGAAAAACAGGATGGAACATACGATGTTACTAGATAAAGATATACGGGAACCGTTATTTGAGTTCCTCGAAGAGCGGTACGGCAAGGTGCGCATCTTAGAGGAGAAAACCGTCGGAAATTCGCGGGCGGATGTCGTGATGGTGATTCCCGAAAAAGTCGTTGGAATCGAGATAAAAAGTGACGCGGATACATACACGCGGTTAGAGCGGCAGGTCGCAGACTACGATCTGTATTTCGATGCGAATATCGTGGTTGTCGGGAGTACACACGCAAGCCATGTTGCAGAGCATGTGCCGGAACACTGGGGTATCGTGTCGGTAGAACAGGAAGAAGACCATGTGGACTTCTATATCGTACGGGAAATGAGCGACAATCCAAATGCACAGCTTCTTCGGACGATCCGTGTGCTGTGGCGCCCGGAGCTTGCCCATATTCAGGAGAAATATGGACTGCCAATGTACAAGCAGAAGAGCAAGGATTTTGTCCGCACGATCATTGTGGACCGGTTACCGGTCGAGGTGGTTCATAAGGAAATCAGTGATGCGCTCTTTGAACGGGACTATACCGCGATGCTTGCAGAGATTCAGGAATTCCGCAAGGCGCAGGCGGCGAAACGCGGCAAGACCGTACGCAAAAAAAGAAAAAAGTATCGAAGAAAAAAGCGGGATGCCTAGTAAGGCAGTTCCCGCTTTCCTTGCATAAAATCGATCACAAGCTGTTTGTCTGTCTCGCTTTCGATCACAGCAGGCTGGTAGTTGTTGGATTCCCCGGTGTAGACATAACACGGAATCAGGGTGACGTCCGTGTTCGCGACGGTGAAACCACCAGTCGCGGCATCCTGTGTGATCGTCAAAGTCTGGTTATAGATCAACGTTCTGTTTTCCGGATAATTATTTCCGCCGAAGATAAAATTCCCCAGCGAATATACGATGTTCACACCATTGTAAGTCTCCATTGGCTGTAACACATGTGGGTGGGAACCAATGACGAGGTCGGCACCGTGGTCAACTAAGTTATGGCAGGACGCCTGCTTCCAATCCTCGTAGGTGTGCACCTTTTCCTCGCCGCCGTGGAAATATACAACCTGATAATCGCTGTTTGCATTTGCTTCTTCCAGATCGACTAACATCGCCTGTTCTCCGCCGGCAGAGTACATACTTCCGAACACAAATGCAATCTTGAATCCATTGATTTCCTTATAGACGATTTTTCCGTCCTTGCCCCAGTCGACACCGGCGACATCTAAGGCAGCGCGTGTATCCATGTTGCCGTCAGTGCCGAAATCATAGGTGTGATTGTTGTCGATGGATACGATATCGATGCCGTTTTCCGACAGGAGCTTGGCATTGGCTGCTTTCGAGCGGAACCAGAAGGCGCGGAATGTATACTCCGGCTTCTCCATGTTGACCGTCGTTCCGGTCTGCTGTGCAAGTGCGACCGCGGAGTTGTATTCGGCAAGCGCATTATTGTATTGTTCGAGTGCGGCGGCTTCGCCCTTATCGGTTTTCACCAGATTGTCGTTGTCAGAGAAAACATTCTCGCAGTTTGCAATCGTGATATCATCATTTAAAAAATAATCGCGTACACCTTCAAAAAAATATGTACTTGGCTGGCTGCTCGCCATCGCGTCGATGCTGCTGGTGGCTGTGTCGTTGCCAGCAAGCATAATATCGCCGACGAAATCCATACTGATTGTAAACGACTGTGTGGCAGGTTCTTCACCTGCGCTGGCATTGGTTACTGTTGCAACGCTACTGTTCGCTGGCTGATAGGAATCCAGCCCGGAAAGGTCAATCGGCTGGGTGATTGCTGTCTCAGAGGTATCATCTGCATGGGGCGAATCCTTACGCAGATTGATCGCGACGAGACTGACCGTGCCGATGATCGTCAGAATGATAAAAAATATGATAATCTTTCGCATAGTAAATCCTCATATCTTCTGTGAACGCGTTTTTTTCATTTAAACGAACGCAAAAAGGAAACAAATAACAATATATAGAATACCACATTTTTCCGGTAAAGCAAATATAAATAAATTCAAGATAGCGGCTAGCCAACAGGCTTAAATGGTGGTAAACTATGCCTAGTTTAAATATGACAAAAAGGAGATATAGGATGAATTATCCACTGACTTTGGAACAATATATTGCGCAGATGCCAATGCAGGAAGCTGAACTTGCACGTATGGGTGCGCAGATTGCGGAAGCACTTTCTGTGATCCATCAGCAGGGGCGTGTCCATGGGGATGTAAAGCCGGGAAATATCTTAGTTGTGTCGCCCGGAAATTATCAGTTGATCGGGTATGAGAGCGTGCGGCAATATCCGGAGGGGACAATTCCGGCATTTGTTGCACCGGAGCTGGCACAGGGCGGTGTATACCATGCGGGGACGGATGTGTATGCGCTTGGTATGCTGATGAAATCACTGATTCCGAAACAGGGTATCAGTGGTGTATTTGATGAGATCATCCAAAAAGCCTGTGAGCCAGACCCGGCGAGACGTTATGCAACTGCATTGGAATTTGCAGAGGAATTACAGATGCTTGCGGATGTTTTGGAACAGCCGATGGTAGGAGCCGGACAGCAGATGTATGTGCAGGAACCGGAGCAGCCAACGTATGCACAGACGCCGATGCAGCAAAACTATGTACAGCCATCACCGGCACAGCAGCCAAGGAGACAGTCACCGGCGCAGCAACCGACGGAACTGGTCAATCATCGAAGAGATATGAAGTCGGCAGATGCATATCGTGCACAGGAAGAGATGCATCTGCATCCACAAAAAGAAAAAGTGTCGAAGGAGACGCAGAAGGCATCTTTGGCATTACGGTTTATATTGCCAATCCTGATTGTACTGATCTTAGGAGCGGCTGTTGCAGTCTACGTTGTGTTGATTCATCCAACAAATAAGGAAGAAGAAACGACAACCACAGCGCCGACAACAGAGGCAGTTACCGAAGCAACCACCGAAGCACCGACAACGGAGGAGACGACCGAAGCAACCACAGAGGAAGCGGAATGTCCATATGAATATTCACAGAAAATCACGGTGACAGCACACGCGGGAAGCACATCGGGAACGCTGACGGTCTATAATTGGGAACATGGGGACTGGGTCAGCAAATATTCTGTCACATGTGTGCTTGGCAGAAATGGAATCGGCTCTGATTACGGCGAGGGAAAAGGCGTCACACCGATGGGAACCTTTAAGCTTGGCTTTGTCATGGCAAATGTTGATCCGAAAAATAACATGAATTTTAAACTCGCAAGCGATACAGCTGCAATTGTGGATGACGCAGAGTCCGAGCTGTACAACACGCTTGTTGATACGAATACGGTAGGCGATGTGAGTGTCGATCATGTCGGAAGTAATATCGTAAATGGAAAGTTAAATGCCATTATCTTTATTGAACATAATGGGGATGGCTTGTCTTCGGAGGGCGTGACACCAGGGAAAGGCTCCGTCATTACGATCTGTGGAAATTATAGCAATGTCAGTGAGACGGCGGGATGTATTGATATTTCAGCAGAAAATATGACAGAATTGCTTAAATTGTTGGATGGAAGCATGAATCCGCATATTGAGATCACATTGAATTAGGGGGTATCTATGAAGAATTTGCGTATGTTGTTCTGTATGCTGATGGGACTTTTGATTGGTTCCGTGTTGGGAATCGTGATTGCAAATATCACACATGATCAGCAGAAAAAGAAACGCGCACAGATGGCAGCCACGGAGGTAACTGCAACTGCAGATGCAACGGCAGGGGATGTGGCAACGCCGATGGAGGAACAGATGCACACAGCCGGTGATGCAACCGGGACAGATGCGGCGGTTCCAGATGCGGCGCAGCCGGAAGCGTTGACAGAAATCCTGAACCGGAGCCTTGTCAGCTATGCACAGCTGGCGGAGGTTTCCTGCAGACAAGTGGTTGTTGTGGATGCAGACCATGATAGAGCGGCGATATCTATGTATACCTGCGATGCGGACGGAAAATGGACGGATACCGGACTGACAGCAGAGGGCTATGTCGGGACCAATGGTGTAAGCCGTGAATCCTACGAGGGAAGCCGTATGACACCGGCTGGTGTCTTTCCGATTGGGGAAGCTTTTTATATAGAAGAAAAACCGGAGACCGGACTTTCAACATTTCAGATTACAGAAAATACATATTGGGTTGACGACTCGGACAGTGAATTATATAATCAACGCATAGAGCTTGATGGAGAAAAGACATGGCAGAGTGCAGAGCATATGATTGAATACACAGATGCATATAAATATGGGTTTGTTGTGGAGTACAATCAGAATCCGGTGGAACCGGGACGTGGTTCGGCAATCTTCTTCCATGTGGGGCAGCAACCGACACTTGGATGCATTGCAACCACGGAGGATATGGTGCTTGCATATCTGGCAAAATTGTCGAAAGATATGCACCCATATATCGTAATTCAGTAGAAATTTAAACATCAGGTTAAATAGATGATAAAAATAAAAAACGGAGGATAGAGTTATGGCAATGAATATTGTATGTTTAGATTTAGAGGGCGTATTGGTACCAGAGATCTGGATCGCGTTTGCGGAGGCAAGTGGAATTCCGGAACTGAAAAAAACAACAAGAGACGAACCAGACTATGATAAGCTGATGACATGGAGACTTGGTATTTTGAAGGAGCATGGACTTGGTCTGAAGGAGATTCAGGAGACAATCGCGAAGATTGATTCGATTCCGGGCGCAAAGGAGTTTCTGGATGAGCTTCGCAGCCTGACACAGGTAATCATTATCAGTGATACATTTGCACAGTTTGCAACACCGCTGATGAAGAAGCTTGGTTGGCCGACAATTTTCTGTAATTCTCTGGAAGTTGCGGAAAACGGTGAGATTACCGGATTTAAGATGCGCTGTGAACAGTCAAAATTGACAACTGTAAAGGCTTTGCAGTCGATTGGATTTGAGACAATCGCCAGTGGAGACAGTTATAATGACCTTGGTATGATCAAGGCTAGTAAGGCAGGCTTCCTGTTTAAGAGTACAGAACAGATCAAGAAGGACAATCCAGAACTTGCAGCATATGAGACTTACGATGAACTGCTTGCTGCAATCAAAGAACATCTGGATTAATCGGACAGTAAATAGTTCTCTTATAACGGGGAATGGGTATAAATCGCTGTGAGCAACGCCTGTATTTGCTTATGGCGATTTCTTTTTGTTATGGTGACGAGGAAAATGCACGCATTTATGCGGTGCATTTGACGACCGCTAATCAGAGCAGGATGTGCAGAGCACATCTTGTCTCTGTGTAAAACTGCCGTGCACAGATGTATGTATAAGATTTGAGAGATATAATTAGGAGGAATCTGGAAGATGTCAGAAGAGAGAAAGGAATTAAAGAAATCATCCAGTCCGGCGAAGGATCTGACTGTAGGATCGCCAATGAAACTGATTCTCGGATTTGCATTTCCGATGTTTCTGGGACTTTTGTTCCAGCAGTTTTACAGTCTGGTCGATACGATGATTGTGGGAAAATATCTGGGCGTGGATCCATTTGCGGGCGTTGGTTCGACCGGTAGTCTGAACTTTATTGTCATTGGATTCTGTATGGGACTTTGCAGTGGATTCTCGGTGCCGATCTCACAGAGCTTTGGCGCAAAGGATTTCCGCATGCTTCGGAAGATGGTGACGAACTCGGTGTGGCTGTGTGTATTTTTCAGCGTTATATTCACTACGCTTATGCTCGTGTTCTGCCGCCCGGTTTTAACGTTGATGAACACGCCGGAGAATATTTTTGAGTATGCGTATATTTACATATTTATAATCTTTGCGGGAATTCCGTGCACGATTCTGTATAACATGACAGCTGCTATCCTGCGTGCGCTCGGAGACAGCAAATCACCAATTATTTTCCTTGCGATTTCGTCTGCTATCAATATCGGACTGGATCTGCTGCTTATCATCGTGTTCAAGATGAGCGTCGATGGTGCTGCACTGGCAACAGTCATTTCGCAGGGAATATCAGGTATTATCAGTGTGATATATATTAAGAAGAAATTCGACATCCTGACGATGGAGAAGGGTGACTGGAAGCTGGAAGGATACCTTGCCGGAAAGCTGACAGGTGTTGGAATCCCGATGGGATTGCAGTATTCCATCACGGGTATTGGTTCGGTAATCCTTCAGACGGCGGTCAATGGACTTGGTTCCATCTATGTTGCGTCTATGACAGCCGGTTCGAAGATCAATGTATTTCTTGCGTGTCCATTTGATGCGCTTGGACAGACAATGGCACCATATGCTGGACAGAACATCGGAGCACGGAAGCTGGACCGCGTGGGTAAAGGTCTGCGTGCAGCCTGTATCGTTGGATTTCTTGTATCAGGACTGATGGTGATCGTCGTGAAGTTATTTGGAGGACAGCTTACGATGTTGTTCTTAGATGAGAAAGATCCGGTTATTATGCAGAATTCGTCACAGTTTTTGATGATCGTATCGTCCTTCTACTGCCTGCTTACATTGGTCAATACGGTTCGGTTTACGATTCAGGGTATGGGATTTTCATCGCTTGCGATCATTGCCGGTGTCATGGAGATGGTTGCCCGTGGTATCGCAGGTATGCTGCTTGTACCAAAGTTTGGCTATATCGGAGCCTGCTTCTCCAGCCCGCTTGCGTGGCTGATGGCAGATGCATTTCTGATTCCGGCGTTCTTCCTGTGTAAACGGAAGGTTGCCCGGCAACTGGAAGTTGAGAAAGCGTAGTCAGAGACTGCGGTAATGAAAATAAAAAGCACAGTTTGAAGCTTGAGGGAAACCTCAGTATTCAAACTGTGCTTTTTTGTACGATAAATGCTTATGTATAATGATACTTGTGGAAATCCATCTGCCGCTGTTGTATTCCATATAGAATATTTATGCCTGATTTACGTGATTGATGTAATGATTCTTTAACGCCTGAAATGTCTCATCACTCAGGTCGTGCTCAATCCGGCAGGCATCTTCGTATGCGGTCTCTTCATTCACACCAAGAGCAATGAAAAGATGTGCCAATGTTTCATGCCGTTCATAAATCTTCGATGCGATCTTCATACCATCATCTGTGAGTGACAAATATCCTTTATCATCCACATTTATATAGCCGTTTACACGAAGATTCTTCAGATAGACGCTGACACTTGGTTTGGATAATCCAAGATGATGTACGACATCGATGGAACGAACGTGCTCACGTGATTTTCCGAGATATAAAATTGCCTCCAGGTAATCTTCTGCTGATTCCTGTATTTTCATAAACTGATCCCCTTTACATAATAAGTGCTGTTAACGTCGTTATGTCTGAATACTAACACAAATTTTACAGCTTTGCAAACGCTTTGCAAAAATGCCTTATAAATAAGAAAAACAAATATAAAAATCTGTTATATTTTTTATTGACAAAACAGTTAGTTTGGGCTAATATTGTGTCGACAGAAAGTTAGTTGTTCTAAACTAACCAATAATAAAGTATGAATACTAGAGAAAAGGAGTGATTTTTATGCCACTGTCAATGGTAGAAGAAGGAGAACCAAAAACCATCGTAAAAGTGGGGGGGAAAGAGGAAGTTCGTAAATTCCTTGAGAACCTCGGCTTTGTGGACGGAACCGTTGTAACCGTTATATCTTCTCTGGGCGGAAACATGATTTTGAAGGTAAAAGATTCAAGAGTGGCTCTTGGTCGTGACATGGCAAGTAAAATCCAGGTAGCCTAGATGAACGTATTCGTAAAAGTAAGAGAGGAAGTGAAAGTTTGAAACAAATAAGTAG
>DHJV01000129.1 GCA_002404515.1 Lachnospiraceae bacterium UBA4711
TATATGCAAATGTTGAGGTCGGAAATGAGATTCCGCCGGAATTGTATCAGGCGGTTGCAGAAGTGCTTGCCTATGTATATAAATTAAAGAATAAAGTAAGTTAGTAAACGGACAAATGAAGATCATGTGGGAAAGGACGGTGATGGTATGAAGAAAAATGATATATTTTTAGGTGTTTATCTGCTGGCGGCAGTTGTATTTCTGATTATCCCGATTCCGAGTACCATGCTGGACTGGCTGATCTTATTTAATATTTCCATGTCACTGATTATAGTATTTAACTGTCTGTTTACAAGTGAGACGCTGAATATGTCTGGATTTCCGACATTGCTGCTCTTTACGACGGTGTTCCGTATATCCTTGAACGTATCTTCCACACGACTGATTCTGTCGACAGGTAATCCGGGTAAAGTCGTTCAGGTGTTTGGTTCATTTGTCGGAGGTGGAAATCTTGTTATCGGTGCGATTGTCTTTATTGTGTTGATCATCGTACAGATGATGGTAATCAACAAAGGCTCCGAGCGAGTATCTGAGGTAACGGCACGATTCACGCTGGATGCGATGCCGGGAAAACAGATGGCGATTGATGCGGATCTTTCATCCGGAGCCATCGATGACAAAGAGGCAATCCGCAGAAGAGATAAGATCCAGCAGGAATCAGCATTCTTCGGAGCCATGGATGGTGCATCCAAGTATGTAAAAGGAGATGCGACAGCCGGTCTCATCATCACGATTATCAACATCGTTGGTGGCCTGATCATGGGAATGACACAGCAGGGACTTGGCTTTTCCGAAGCAATCAGTAAGTATACCATTCTTACGATCGGTGATGGCCTGGTATCCCAGATTCCTTCGATGCTGATCTCGCTTTCAACAGGTATTCTCGTTACGAAGGCATCGAAAGAGGAGAATATCGGAGATATCCTGATCGGACAGTTGTTCAGTATTCCAAAGGTATTGTTACTTGTTGGTATCACAATGCTTCTGTTCGGTATTTTTACACCGCTGAATTTCTTCTTCTGTGCGGTCTATGGTGTGTTGTTTATCGTGCTTTCTTTTTCTATCAAAGGCAAGGAAGAGGCACAGGCGATTAAGGAGGAAGTCGAAGAAGAGGAAGTTCAGGCAGAGGAGGTTCGAAGACACGAAAACGTCAATTCTCTGCTGCAGGTAGATCCTATTGAACTCGAATTTGGATATGGTATAATACCGTTAGCAGATGTCAATCAGGGCGGTGATCTGCTTGACCGTGTCGTTATGATACGACGACAGATTGCGTTAGAGCTTGGTGCCGTTGTGCCAATTATCCGCCTGCGTGATAATATTCAGCTTAATCCAAACCAGTATATTATTAAAATCAAAGGAATTCAGGTCAGTGAGGGTGAAATCCTATTTGACCATTATATGGCGATGAATCCAGGGTATGTTGAGGACGAGATCGTTGGTATTCCGACATTGGAGCCTGCGTTTCATCTGGAGGCAATGTGGATCACAGAATCTCAGCGGGAGCGTGCGGAATCGCTTGGTTATACCGTTGTCGATCCACCATCGATCATTGCGACGCATCTGACAGAAGTCATCAAACAGCATCTTGATGAACTGCTTACGAGACAGGATGTACAAAACCTGATCGATAATATCAAGGATAACAATAAGACGCTGGTAGATGAACTTGTACCGAAGCTGCTGAGTGTCGGCGATATCCAGAAAGTATTGCAGAATCTGCTCCGGGAAGGTATCTCCATTCGGGATCTTGTCACAATTTTTGAGACGCTGGCAGACTATGCGGCGACGAGCCGGGATACCGATATTCTGACAGAGTATGTACGGCAGAGCTTAAAACGGGCAATCTCCAACAAATATTTTGGCGATGGAGAATCTGGTACCGTAGTCACGCTTGATCCGAAGATTGAGCAGATGATCATGGGATCTGTGAAGCAGACCGAACAGGGGGCATTTATCTCGTTAGATCCGGCGGTGACGAAGAGTATTTTAAAGGCGACGGAGGACGAGGTTAAGAAGCTGGAGAGCAAGGGCGATGCACCGATTGTCGTTACATCACCGATTGTTCGTATGTATTTTAAGAAATTAACGAATGACTACTTGAAAGACCTGATTGTTATCTCATATAATGAGATTGACTCGGAAGTGGAATTAAAATCCGTGGGAGTGATAACGATTCATGATAATTAAGAAGTATAAAGCACTAACTGAAAAAGAAGCAATCCTGCTCGCCAAGGAGGATCTGGGACCGGATGCGATCGTTATGAATGTAAAGAAGATCAAACCAGGTGGAATCATGCGTCTCTTTAAAAAGACACGTGTGGAATTGACGGCAGCAATCGACGATGATATGGAGGAACAGGCGGCGACTGCCGCGCCATCGGCTCCGTCCGTCAGACCGGATGAGCAGACAATCGATCTCAGGCAGGAACGCCGGGGTGAGTCCACGGACGAACCATTCCTGTTCGGCAAGGCATTTGGAGAGAACAAGGATTCCTACAGTGAGGAAGCACAGAATGCGATCGAGGAGAAGATCAACAGCATCGCGAAGCTTCTCGAACAGCAGATGCAGACGCAGAAGTCAGCGGAAGCCTCGATTAAGGAAGCCGCCAATCAGGCGATTTCTTCGGGTGAGGCGGCTGCAAAAGTGGAAGAGAAGGAAAAAGAACCAGAGCAGTCGGGCAATAAGGTTGTGGATCTCGTAATCAAACAGTTGATGGACAGCGAGGTTTCAGAGACGCATGCAAAGGAAATCATTGACGAGCTGACTGTGAAGGACGATAAACAGCCGATCGACAACATACTGGCAAACGTATACCAGAAGATTGTGCTGAAGCTCGGTGAAATCCAGCCGTTAACTGCCGGTGAAAAGAAACCGAAGATTGTATTTTTTGTCGGAAATACCGGTGTTGGAAAGACAACCACGATGGCAAAGCTGGCATCGCTTTGTACATTGGATATGAAATTAAAATGTGCGATGTTTTCTATCGACACATACCGTATCGCTGCGATTGAGCAGTTAAAGACGTATGCAAATATTTTGTCTGCACCGATGGAGGTTGTGTATACCCCGGAGGAGATGGCACAGAGTGTGGAAAAGTTTAAAAATTATGATTTGATCTTAGTTGATACAGCCGGACGTTCGCACAAGAGTGAAGAGCAGAAAGAGGATTTAAAACAGATCATTGATTCCGTAAAGGAATACGAGACAGAAGTGTTCCTTGTCGTATCTGCCACGGTAAAATATGCCGATCTGCTTTCTATTGCCAACACTTATGGCGAGCTGTTTGATTACAATCTTATTTTCACAAAGCTGGATGAGACAAATGGTCTGGGAAGCATATTGAACCTGAAACTGGATACAGGAAAGCCACTTTCTTATGTGACATGGGGGCAGAATGTGCCGGATGATATCGGCGTTTTGGATCCTCAGATTATTGCTAAGAAATTGTTAGGAGGTGGAAAGTGATGGATCAGGCAACGAAATTACGGGAGCGTGTGCAGACCAATCAGGAAATCTCCAATGCAAGGGTGATTGCAATTACAAGTGGAAAAGGCGGTGTCGGAAAGACGACATTGTCAGTCAATATTGCGCTGGAACTTGCAAAGCGCGGCAAAAAGGTGGTTGTATTTGACGCGGACTTCGGACTGGCGAATGTCGAGGTCATGCTTGGAATCCGCCCACAATATAACTTATTGGATCTAATACATAATAATAAATCCATGACCGAGATTATTACGCAGGGACCGGAGGGAATCGGATTTATCTCCGGAGGCTCGGGTGTGTCTGAACTTGCAACACTTGACAATGCAAGCATCAAGCTTTTAATCTCTGAGTTAGTGAAGCTTGACCAGATGTATGATGTTGTGATCATTGATACGGGTGCCGGTATTACCGACTCGGTTATGGAGTTTGTCATGATGAGCCCGGAGGTTGTTCTGGTTGTGACACCGGAGCCGACATCGATTACAGATTCGTACTCATTGCTTAAGGTATTGCGCAGAAAAAACAGCTTTAATCCAATCTATAAGACAATCCATGTTGTAGCCAACCGTGTGGAAAATGAGGCAGAGGGGGCAGAAATTTTCCACAAGATTGATACCGTTTCTTCAAAGTTTTTGAACACAAAACTTTCATTTCTGGGCGCTGTACTTCAGGATAAGAACGCTTCCATGGCGGTTATTGAACAAAAACCGCTTGTTCAGGCATATCCGGGTACGACAGCGACAAAGGGAATCTGCCAGCTTGTTAATCGTCTGAGTGACGATACGGTTGAGGAGAGTAAGAAGAAAGAAGGAATCGCAAGGGTGTTTATAGATTTCTTCCGTTCGAAGAAGAGAATCCGTTAATGTGTTATGGTATAGACAGCAGAAAAAAGGAAAGATGGTACGTATGAATGGGAATAGCGATAGGTAATAAAATTGAATTGGTGCGACTTGAGCAGGTGATTCGCAATGAGCCGAATAAAAAGGTTTATGTCAGCAAAATCTATGATATTCTGGATCAGGATAAATTACAGATTGCGATGCCAATCTTTGAAGGACGGATCGTGCCTTTAGATCTGGATGAGCGTTATACGGCTTGCTTTTACACGGAGCGGGGATTGCTGCAATGCAATGTGCAGGTAACATCGCGCTATAAGAGTGGGAACCTGTTTTTCCTTGATGTCAAGCTGCTCGGTGCATTGGAGAAAGTGCAGCGACGGCAGTTTTATCGATATGACTGTCTGATCGATGCACAGATCCGTGTGGTATCGGATGAAGAATATGATACAGGAATTCCGGATGATATCTCTGTTCCAGAGGATGCCCTGCCGTGGCAGCCGGCGCGAATTGTAGATATCAGTGGTGGTGGTCTCAGACTGAACCAGAGAATCGACATTGAACGTAACGAAGTGGTAAAAGTAAAATTCCTTGTCTCGATTGTTGGAGAGATTCTTCATTTCAATTTATTTGCACGTATATTATCAAGTACACCTGTGCAAGGACGTTCGGATATGTATGAACAGCGCATGGAATTTTTAAAAATAACACAGGACGAGCGTGATAAGATTGTTCGTTTTATTTTTGAAAGTGAAAGAATGGAAATAGCGAATGGTAAACGATCCTAAAAAAATATTACTAATAGATGACTCTGCACTTATGAGAAGAGTCATGTCTGATATAATAAATCAAATTGATGGATTTACAGTTGCATATCTGGCGGCGGATGGAGAGAAAGGTTACACATATCTGTCGAAGCAGAACGATATTGACGTTGTTATGACGGATATTGATATGCCGAAGATGGACGGTCTGACCTTGATCAGGAAGGCAAAGGAAGCCGGCGTTGTTGCTCCATTTATCGTATTCAGTGCAAGAGAGGATTCCTATGCAGTCTTTACAGCACTGGATCTGGGTGCAATCGAGTTTATCCGGAAGCCGGAGCACATCTTCCGAAAGGATGTGCAGCGGTATGCAGAGAAGATCAAAAAAGCACTCTGCATGGCAGTGGAAGTAAAGGAACGCGCTCTGCATAAGGCGGAGGCTGCATGTACCACCGAGCCGGAAAAGCCTGTAATCATCAAAAAAAAACATAGACAGAAAAACGGAAAAAAACTGGTGGCACTTGTGTGTTCGACCGGTGGACCACGGGCATTGCAGTCCGTGATACCAAAGCTTCCGAAAAATCTTGCCGCGCCGGTTGTGTTAGTACAGCATATGCCAGAGGGATTTACGAAGACACTTGCAATGCGATTAAACGAGCAGAGTGCGGTATCTGTGAAGGAGGCTGCAGAGGGCGATGTATTAAAGGATGGCCATGTTTACATTGCCAGGGGAGGAACCCATCTGGCACTGCATGAGACAGCGAAGGGCTGTGAAGTATTTTTCGATGAGACACCGCCGATCGGGGGCTTGAAACCATGTGGAAATGTCATGCTTTCAAGCTTAAGCCATGTATCATATGACGAGATCATATGTGTCATTTTAACCGGAATGGGTGCAGACGGAACGAAGGGCATACAGGAACTCGCAAAGCACAAGCCGGTTTATGTGATCGCGCAGGATGAGGCAAGCAGTACCGTATATGGGATGCCGAAGGCAATCCGTGATGCCGGACTCTGTGACTGTGTGTGTGATCTGCAGCAGATTGCGGAAGAGATAACAAAGAAAGTAGGGGTGCAAGAATGGATTTAAGTCAATATCTGGAGATTTTTATTGATGAATCAAAAGAACATTTACAGACACTCAACGATCAGGTGCTGATATTGGAGTCAGATCCGGAAAATGTTGACACGGTAAATGAGATTTTCAGAGCTGCCCATTCATTAAAGGGAATGGCAGGAACGATGGGATATAAGCGTATGCAGCGCTTGACACATGATATGGAGAATGTTTTCTCTGAGATTCGGAATGGAAAGATGAATGTCAATGCGGATCTGGTTGATATCGTATTCAAGTGTCTGGACGCATTAGAGGGATATCTGACCAATATTATTGAGACCTCGGATGAAGGAACAGAGGATAATGATGAGCTGATTGCACAGTTAAATGCTGTTTTACAGAATGGTCTGGCAGGAAGCGGTGATGCGCAGGCGGCAGCGACAAAGGAAGAACCCAAAGAGGAGAAAAAACCGGAGGGTGGAGACCGTAGAAAATATTTGACTATCCCATTGGCAGATTTTGAGAAGAATGCAATCAGTGAGGCAAAGGCACAGGGCATGCATGTCTATGCCACAACAGTATATATACAGGAGACATGTCTGCTCAAGGCAGCACGTGCATTCCTTGTATTTAAGAGTCTGGAGAACAAGGGTGAGATCATCAAATCCGTACCAAGTGTACAGGATATTGAGGATGAAAAGTTTGACCTTGATTTTTCCATGTTTATTATCTCTGATAAGTCTTTGGAGGAAGTAAAGAAAGCAATCGAGAATGTCTCTGAGATCGAGGAGGCGGTAATTGAAGAATATGAACTGAAGGAAGAAGAACCAGCGCAGGCAGAGGTAAAGGAAGAAGAGAAGAAACCGGAAGATACGGCTGCTAAGACGGCTGCGCCTGCAAAGAAGGAAGAGAAAAAGCCAGCAGGCAAATCCGGAAAGCCGGTTGTCAACCGTTCGGTGCGAGTCGATATCGAGAAGCTGGATGATCTGATGAATCAGGTGTCTGAGCTTATCATTGCGAAGAACGGACTTGTCTCTGTGACAGGAACACTTTCTTCCCAGGATCAGTCTTTCAACGAGCAGATTGAATACTTAGAGCGTATCACAACGAACCTGCATGAATCGGTTATGAAAGTTCGAATGGTTCCAATCGAGAGTGTGGTGAACCGGTTTCCACGTATGATCCGTGATCTTTCCAAGAAGCTTAATAAGGAGATGGAGCTGATCATGACTGGTGAGGATACGGAGCTTGACCGTACAGTAATTGACGAGATCGGAGATCCTCTGATGCACATGCTTCGAAATGCAGCCGATCATGGACTCGAGTCCACAATTGACCGCCTGAAGTTAGGAAAGCCACAGGTTGGTACAATCCGTCTGGATGCTTATCAGGACGGAAACAATGTTACGATCGAGGTCAGCGATGATGGCGCTGGTGTAGATGTAGAAAAGATCAAACGCAAGGCGCTGGAGAAGGGACAGATCACAGAGGAGCAGGCAGAATATATGACAGAAAAAGAAGCAATCGATTTGTTGTTTATGCCAGCTTTTTCAACCGCAGAGAAGATCTCTGATGTATCCGGCCGAGGTGTTGGCCTGGATGTTGTAAAGAACAAGATCGAGGGACTTGGCGGTGATGTCGAGGTTGTAACAAAGCTTGGAGAAGGAACAACCTTTATCGTAAGACTGCCTCTGACACTTGCAATCATTCAGGCATTGATGGTTGAGGTATCCGGCGAGAAGTATGCACTTCCACTCAATTCGATTGTGACAGTGGAGGAGATTTTACCGGAGGATATCCGTTATGTACATACAAAAGAGGTTATCAACCTGCGTGGTTCGGTAATCCCACTTGTACGCCTGAACGAGGTTCTGGATATTGATCCGATTGAGAAAGATGAGGATGCCATCGAGGATGAGGGTGAGATCGTCGTAATCGTAAAGAAGGGTGACAAACAGGCGGGCCTTGTGATCGACAAACTGCTCGGTCAGCAGGAGATCGTTATCAAGTCACTTGGAAAATACATTCATGTGCCAAAGATGATCAGTGGTGCAACAATTCTTGGAAATGGTGAAGTTGCTTTGATTATTGATTCAAACACATTGGTGTAAGGGAGGTGCACATATATGGATGGAAATGCAGCAGCGAATAGCGCAAAGCAGTATATTATTTTAAAATTTGACAATGAACAGTACGGAATAGATATTACCTATATTGATAATATTGTCCGTCTGCAGAAGATTACAAGAGTTCCGCATGCACAGCCGTACTTCCTTGGAATCATCAATCTGCGTGGTGAGGTTGTTCCGGTTATGAGTCTCAGACGGAAATTTGAACTGCCGGATAAGGAGAATACGAATGCATCCCGTATTCTGATCCTCAAGGTAGAAGGAAATGCAAAGATTGGTATTTTAGTGGATGAGGTGCGTGAGGTAGTTACCCTGACAGATGATAACATAGAACAGATTGCAACAGAGAGCGGAGATACACGTACGTATCTGACTGGCGTTGGAAAGTATAATGAATCCCTGATCTCACTCTTAAATATTGGCGCGTTGATCGCGGATATTGATAACGAATAAGAAAAGGTGTATGCCATGGAAAAACATACCGAACAGTTATCGGAGCAGGTAAAAAATGCTTTGACTGAGCTTGGAAATATCGGAGCGGGGAATGCGACGACGTCCCTTTCTGTGCTGCTGTCGTCCAAGCTCAGCATGAGTGCTCCTACGGTAAAATTATATGATTTTAATGAACTTGAAAATGCACTTGGAGGACCGGAGACATCCGTCGTCGGTGTATTAAGCCGGCTGCATGGTTCGCTCAATGCGATGATCCTGTTTGTGCTTGGATTAGACGATGCCCGGCATCTGTCAGAGGTGTTGCTTGGACAAACACAGGATTGGCACAGTGAGATGGGAATGTCTGCAATCGGTGAGATCGCGAACATTCTGATCGGTTCATATGTTGCGTCGTTGGAGAATCTGTCCGGGCTGGAACTCCGGTACTCCCAGCCACAGATCTGTATCGATATGGCAGGTGCGATCCTGAGTGTGCCATGTATCGAATATGGCATGGTAAGTGACAAGGCGCTGCTTATCAACTCTGGATTTAAAGCTGGTAATCAGGAGATTGACGGCTATATCATGTTGATCTCAGAGATGCATTCCTTCGATCAGCTGCTGCAAAAGCTGGGAATTGGAGGTGCAGGCGTTGAATGATGTTATCCGGGTCGGGATAGCAGATATGAACACTTGCACGGCGGGGGATACGATCACAACCATTGGGCTTGGATCCTGTGTGGGGATTGTATTATATGAGCGTACAAAAAATATTGCAGGATTGGTTCACATTATGCTTCCTGACAGTACAAAGATCAGACAGAATCAGAATAAATTAAAATTCGCAGATACCGGAATACAGGCACTGGTGGAGGAACTGGAAAAACAGGGACTCAGCCGCAGGAATATGATTGCCAAGATCGCCGGTGGCGCGAAGATGTTCCAGTTTTCTTCTGATACCGCAATGGGGAATATCGGAGAGAAAAACGTGGAAGCCGTGCGGAAAGTCCTGAAGCAGTATGGAATCAAAATCGTGTCGGAGGATGTCGGATTGAATTATGGACGAACCATTATATTTGACCCGGTAACCAAAGATTTGACCGTGGTGACTGCCGGAAAGCAGACACATATTATATAGGCTGGAGACGATATAGTTGGAGACGAAAGACAAATATAAAAATGCAAGAGCGTTTATCGTGTTGCTGGCGGCGCTTATTACATGGCTGCTCAACATGAAATATGAACGGAGTCTTGTACACTCTCTGATCATATTGCTGATCGTGATTGTCGTATTTTACGTGATCGCGACGATTGCACTGAAGCTGATTGATAAAATCCGCAATATGGAAGAGGTAAAAGAAGTGGATATGGAGGAGGCGCCGCCGGAGGAAGAAGGCACGGATGCGCAAAACCACGTATAACGAAAAATAAAGGGGGTTGCTGTACATGGCAATCTTGGATAAAAAAGAACGATTATGGATCGAGTACAGTCATTCCAAATCCACAGCCGTTCGGGAAGAACTGATAATGGAATATGTTTCATTGGTGAAACTGGTTGCTGGAAGACTTGCTATCTATCTTGGGGCAAATGTGGAATACGATGATCTGGTGAGTTACGGGATATTTGGATTGATCGATGCCATCGATAAATTTGATTATGGAAAAGGAATCAAGTTTGAGACGTATGCAAGCCTTCGTATCCGAGGTTCAATCCTTGACCAGATTCGAAAGATGGATTGGATTCCGCGCTCGGTACGCCAGAAACAAAAATCAATTACTGAGGCTTCCAAGAAACTCGAAGCATTGAAGGGCCCGAATTATTCTGACGCGGATATGGCATAAGAACTTGGAATCTCGGAGGAAGAATATGATACATGGATGCAGCAGACGAATGTGACGAATATTTCGTCGCTGGATGATTTTATGGAGCAGGGCAATGACGTGAAGGCACCGGCTTATCATGGTGCGGGTGTGAACCCGGAGAATCGTATTCTGAAAGAGGAATTGAAGACACAGCTGACGGAAGCACTTTCGATGCTGACTGAGAAAGAAAAAACGGTAGTGCTTCTATATTATTATGAAGATCTCACATTGAAGGAGATCAGCCGGGTGATGGAAGTGTCCGAATCCCGCATTTCGCAGTTACATTCCAAGGCACTGACGAAGATGCGTCGGTGTATGAACGATAATTTCGCACTGATGATGGGTTGAGGAAATGCCTATGAAGTATAGAAACTCTTTTTTTAAAATCCGCATTAAAGAGGATGGAACCTATCTGGATGTGTTTCCACCGAAGGAAGATGGAAAACGATTGGATATCCGTGAGGTCGTTTCTTTTTTAGAACAGAAAGGATTCACCGGATTTTCGATTGAGGCACTGCGTAAGACACTGGATCTGCTGCAGGAAAAACCGTTACAGATCAAGATCAGTGATACGTGTGCAAAGGCGTTTGATGAGAGTGCGACGATTATTACCGGAAAAGATAACATGATTGCATATATCCGGTTTTATCCACCGTCGACAGGGGGAAAACTGATGACAGAGCGGGAGATCCGCGCGGAATTAGAACGGGAGAAAATCCTGTATGGAATATTGGAACCGGTCATGGAGAAGCTGAAGACGACGCGGACGTATTGTACAAATATCCCGATCGCAAAGGGTATGGCACCGATGCCGGCAAGAGATACGGTGATTGAATATTTCTTCAATACAAAACCGCTTGCAAAACCGAAGGTGTTAGAAGATGGAAGTGTGGATTTTCATGCACTTAATCTTTTTTCAGCGGTGAATAAGGGAGATATGCTCGCGAAGCTGACACCGCATGATCCGGGCAAACCGGGTATGAATATTTATGGAAAAACAATTCCACAGAACCGCCCGAAGATACGGAAATTAAAATATGGACGGAATATCACATTGTCCGAGGATGGTACCTTGCTTACAAGCAATGTAAACGGTAATGTCACACTGGTGGATGGTACGGTGTTTGTGTCAGATACCTATAAGGTCACTGCTGATGTCGATGCATCGACCGGAGATATTGAATATGAAGGAAATGTGATGGTGCCTGGTACGGTACGGACGGGATTTACGATCCGTGCGAAGGGCGATATCGAGATCAATGGTGTTGTGGAGGGTGCAACCCTGATTGCTGGAGGCAACATCGTAATCAAACGAGGTGTGCAGGGCATGGGAAAAGGCAGGCTTTGTGCCGGCGGCGATATCTGTGCACAGTTCTTTGAAAGTGCGAATGTATTTGCGGATGGAGATGTCCTTGCAGGTTCTATCCTGCACAGTCATATCCAGTCAGGCGGAAGAGTTGTTATTCATGGCAGAAAGGGCTTTATTGTGGGCGGTGAGCTGATTTGTGAGACATATGTGGAAGCAAACAGTATCGGCAACCGCATGGAGACACAGACGATATTGAAGGTTGGAGTCAAGCCGGAGCTGTACGAGCAGACAAAAACACTGGTTCCACAGGTCATGGAGCTGAAAACAGCCATTGAAGAGACAACTTCGTATCTGAATGTTTACAAAGAAAAGTTAAAACGTGGAATTAAGCTGACCCCGGAGAATGTAAAGCAGATCAAGACGTATACGGAGCGTGCGGAGGAAATGAAAGCAGAATATCAGCAGAAAAATGATACCCTGCAGGAGCTGCGTATCCAGTTGACAATGGGAAAAAAGGGCAGCGTCAAGGTGCTTGGAAACGCGTATCGTGGCGTTATGATCTATATATCCAACCAATCCTATGCTGTGAAGGATGTGGATAAGCATAGTTTGTATAAAATTGCAGATGGCGTTGTAAAACCGACACCGTTTTAAAAACGGCTGGAAAAGGAGGAATAGCAATGATTTCACCATTAGTTGCAACACAGGCATCGACACCGATTGCTTCCATTCAGCAGAATGCGGATGCGCAGAGTATCCTGCACAGTCAGAATGCATTGCATGAGACAAAGGAGCAGGAACGGGAAGTGCGGGAAACAGTTGTGCAGAAGGAAGAAGCAGCATATTACGAGCAAAGTCCGGATGCAAAGGAAGAGGGAAAAAACAAATATCAGAATCTCTATTCCGGCAAAAAGAAGAAAGCAAAAGCGGAAGATACGGAGACACATACCGGTATCAACCGTGTAAATATTGATCTAAAAATATGAGATGAGGTAAGAGAAAAATGTCAACAACAGTCATTGTTTTAATTGTAATCGGTTTAATCTTTATTTTTGTCAGTTTTGCTCTTTCAGAGAAGCTCTCTGAGGAAAATGAGGAAAGTGCAGGCGTGGTGAAGATTCCGAAGGAACTGACACAGGAGCAAAAAGAAAAGATCGACACCCTGATCCGCGATTATATGGATCAGCAGGTGGACGGAAAGCTCTCAGATATTGAGACACGTCTGGCAGAGATTGTAAACCAGAAGACTCTGGCACTTGGCGATTATGCAGTGTCCGTCAATGAGGAGATCGACCGCAACCATAAGGAGGTTGTTTTCCTGTATGATATGCTTTCGGATAAGCAGAAAGAGATCATGACGACAGTCAACATGATTGATGAGTATAAGAAGGAAATCACAGCAATGGTGCAGGAGCAGGCGGCGCAGAATATTGTCAGGGACAGCCAGAGTACACAGATACCGGCGGCAGAACCTGAAACACAGGAAGCTGTTCAGCCGGACGAACAGCCTGAGGCAGATCCGGAGCTGGATGATGCTATCCGCGATCTGGAGGAAACACCACTTCCAGAGGAAGCAAGAGAAGAGCTGGAAAATGTCGATAACAAGGATATGATCTTAGAGATGCATAAGGCAGGACTCAGTATTTTGGAGATTGCGAAGCATCTGGGACTTGGTGTTGGTGAAGTAAAACTGGTAGTAGACTTATATCAAGGAGAGGCAAAGTAATGAAGAGAAAATATTTTGTACGCGGACTTGGTGTTGGTATCGTATTTGGAGCACTGATCATGTTTGCTGCATATATGACTTCGGGTAAGAACCGCATGAGCGATGAAGATGTGATCAAACGGGCGCAGGAGCTTGGTATGGTGAAACAATCGGAGTATGTGTTAGAATCCGACGTTACATCGGAGGAGACAACGACAGAAGAAATCACAACGGAGGCATCCACGGAGAAGATGACAACGGAAGCACCTGCGGCAACGGAGAATGTAACCACAGAGGCACCAACGACGGAAAAGGCAACGACAGAAAAGGCAACGACAGAAGCTTCTACCACAGAAAAGGCAGATACGTCAACGCAGACAACGATCACGATCTCCAGTGGCATGAGCTCAGAGTCGATTGCTTCGGCACTTGCAAATGCAGGTCTGGTCGATGATGCATCCAAATTCAACAGCTTCCTTGTCGCAAATGGATACGATATGAAGCTTGAAACAGGCAGTTTTTCCCTTGCATCTGGTATGTCTTATGAGGAAATAGCCAGGATATTGACAACAAAACAGTAAATTCATGGAAAATACCATAGAAAATGCTCAATTTATAATCTAGTGCA
>DHJV01000011.1 GCA_002404515.1 Lachnospiraceae bacterium UBA4711
ATAACGGCAATGACGAGATTGTAAACGCCGACTTTTTCGCCCGTTGCTTTCGCAAATGTTTCATCAAAGGTGACGCAGAAAATTTTCTGGTAAAAGACGATGAAAAGAATCACGACACAGACGGATAGCACGCTGCATAGCGCTACCTGCTCTTTTGTCAATGTCAAGATCGAAGTGGAGCCAAACAGCGTGCTGCATACATCTCCAGAAATGTTCGGACCAGTTGCAAACAGATTCATGAGAAGATAGCCGATCGCCAGAGCTCCGACCGAAATCATGGCGATGGCTGCATCTCCCTTGATTTTTGTATTCTGTCCCGTTCGCAGCAGCAATACAGCGCAGAGGACCGTAACCGGCAGAATCAGCAGCATATTATTCGTAAGCTTCAGAACCGATGCGACTGCCATAGCACCAAAAGCAACGTGTGATAATCCATCCCCAATAAAGGAAAAGCGCTTCAGGACTAATGTCACACCAAGCAGTGAAGAGCAAAGCGCAATCAAAACACCGACAATAAAGGCATAGCGTACAAATGGATACTGAAAGTAAAAAATCAGCTTATCAATCATCCCGACTCCTTCCTTCTGAAATCCAGTCACTATATTCCTGTCTGGTTCCATAAAAAATGCTTTCACCGAGATGAAGAACATGTGTTGCATAGGTCATCGCCGCCTTGATGTCATGAGAAATCATAATAACCGTAATCTGGTCCTCACAATTGATTTTCTCAATAAGGCGGTACATCTCTTCAGTCACTCTGGGATCAAGTCCCGTAACCGGTTCGTCTAAGAGCAGGATCTTCCTTGTTGCACATAAGGCTCTTGCAATTAAAACTCTCTGCTGCTGCCCTCCCGAGAGCTCTCGATAGCAGCGATTTTCAAGCTTCGTAATCTGGAGCTTTTCCATCATCTCACGCGCACGTTGTCTCTCTGTCCTGTTATAAAACGGCCGCATGCCGACACGATTCTGGCATCCAGAGAGAACAATTTCTCTCACGGATGCTGGAAAATCCTTCTGTACCAGGGTCTGCTGTGGTAAATAGCCGATTTCATCGCTCCTTACTCCAGCCCCATATGAAATTTTTCCGCTTATGGGCTGCTGCAGATTCAGCAATGTCTTCATCAGGGTGGACTTCCCCGAGCCATTTTCTCCCAGAATGCAAAGATAGTCACCACTTTTCACAGAAAAATTAATATCTTTCAACAGTACCTTTCCATCATAGCCAATGGCCAGATTTTTACAGGTAATCTGTTCCATTTTTCCTCCTTACTGCAGAGCTTCCTTTAAAACTTTCAGATTGTCCTCCATAACTGAAAGATAGGTCGTTCCATTTTTGACATCGTCAGAAGTTGTAGACTGCATGGAATCCATAGACAGAATTTCCTGATTCTTATCCTTTGTATTGTCACGGATCGTTTGCGCAATTTTCTGATCTGAATTTTCAATCGTCATAATGTTCTTCAGGCCAAGCTCATCTACCTTCTTTGCGAGGAACGATATGGTTTCAAAGCTTGCCTCACTTTCCGCAGAGCAGCCTGCAAATGCTGCGTAGTAGTTTAATCCATAGTCATCCACCATGTAACGGAATGGGAAACGGTCTCCGAACAGCAATGTTTTCTGTGAAGCATCTGCTACCGTATCCTGATACTGAGCATCCAGTGCCGAAAGCTTTTCATTGTATGACTCAAGGTTCGCTGCATAAACGTCTTTATGCGCCGGATCTACTGTTTCTAGGGATTCCGCAATCGCATTGCAAAGAGTCTGTGCATTCCTTAAAGAAAGCCATACATGCTCATCGTACTCTTTCTCTTCATGTTCCAGCATATCCTCTACGATTTCCGTTCCAGACATGTTGGCTGGATAGTAGGTTGGCCAGTTCTCCATTTCCTGGGACAGGGCATCGAAGCCATCATTGCCCGCATAGATATGGAAATGCTCCGCCTTGCCTGGGGCAATGCCGTGGTCACTGAACTGTACATACTTCGGCGCGCCTTCGTCACCACTCGTTGCTTCAAAGAAGTACCGAACGCCTCGGCTGCCGGAGGCATAATCGTAGATCTGATAGCCCTTGTATGCATACGTTGCCTTCGAGGCTACTCCATCCTTTACAAAGCACATTGTGTTATTTTCAGCATCAATCGTAATCTGAGAAACATCCGTTTTGTAGCCATTTTCATAGTACTCTTTGTACTCTTCTTCGGTTTTCTCACCACTTTCTGCTTTCTTCGCCATCACAGGATCCAGCGTTCCATCTTCAAGGTAAGGATATACCGACTGCCAGTCGCCATCCCAGTCTGCCAGTGTACGATCCTGCACATCACTGTCTTCGAAATGGGAATATCCATGGTTATGACCATCCTCTGCCTGCATACCTGGCTTCGCTTCTTCTGTTTTGATGCTGTCCTTCAGGACATCCAGCAGATTCACAACCTGCATGTTCTTATTCACGGCTTCCTTCAGGGCATCCTCCACCCATGCATCAGATTCTCCACCGACATAAACAAACAGATCACAATCTGAAATTTTCATGATATCATCGGCTGTCGGCTGATAGCTGTGCAGGTCCACGCCATTATCAAGAAGCATGGTCAGATCCATATTCTCGGCTTCTTCTCCGGCAATGTTTTTCACCCAGTCATATTCTGGAAAAATCGTTGTTACAACCTTCAGCTTCTTTTCGTTTGCATCATTCGCTTCTGTTTCGGTAGCCGATGCTTCCGTATTCACCTCACTGGCCGCAGCCTGTGTTTCGTTATTTATGCTTGCCTGACCACAGGCCGAAAGACAGCTCACGGACATCGCTGCTGCCATAAGAAGAGACATATGTTTTTTCATTGAACAAAACCTCCGTTTTTTATCATTTTTTCTGAAAAAAGGGTACAAAAACAGAAAGGTCCATCTTTCAGATGCCCTTTCATGACGTTAAAGAGGTTTTATTTAATTATTTAATCGTACCTTCTGCTCTACAAGAGAGGTGCAGGGAATAAATGCAGCTTTCGCTGCGATTACAAGAAGAATAAGGAACGGCAGCACGTATGTACTCTCATACACCACCGCACCCGTTCCCAGATTGCGCAGATTCTGCTCAGCCTCACGAATCTGTGCGCAGACTGGACAGTCTTCACCTGTGCAATGATGATCCGCTTCTTCTACAATATAAAAGAGAGAGGCAAAGGTGATAAATAAGAAAACCATACATAAAGCCAGTGAAATTCTTTTTCTGTTCTTCTGCATC
>DHJV01000152.1 GCA_002404515.1 Lachnospiraceae bacterium UBA4711
ATTTCCGGCTTTGGTGCCTCCGGCGCTAGTGCCTGTGGCTTCGGCATCTGTCCCATCGGTGGTATCGGCTGTCCCATCATTGGTGGGCGCTGTCCCATCGGTGGTACCGGCTGTCCCATCATTGGCTGTCCGCCCATTGGTGGTACTGGCTGCCCCATTGCCGGCATACCCTGTGGGCGCATGTTGTTCATGACACCAACACGATTTACCTTTACATTCTGATTCTGTACATTCGGGGCTGCAGTTGTATCTGCTTCCTTCTTGAGTCCCTCGTCTCTTGTGTAGAAGAGCCCAAGCTTCTCCATCTCGGCATCTACAAGTCCCTTTAATTTCATATTGGAATAATGATCCGTGTTGATCAAAGTCAGGATTCTTGCTACATAATCATCCTTGTCTGCTTCATCAAAACGCATGTGTGACACAATATTTCGGAAGAAATCCGGGATATCAGACTGTCCCAACGGATCCTGCTTTACAGGAACCATGATGCATTTCACTGCCTTGCTCTCAGGATCTACGTAGATATAATTCAGATTGCGTACCAGATAACAGATCTGCACACCCGCCGCACCAATCTCAAACGCACACAGCAGTCCCTTCAGGATTGCAAGCACATCTGCTTTCTTCAATGTCTGGTGCAGCATCACTTCCAGAGAAGTGTCATGATGCACATAAGAAACAATGCTTCTCTTTCCATCTTCATCCTTGTACTGGAATGGAATAATATTTCCGAGCTGTGCAACCTTGTCTGACACTCTGTCGTCATAGACATCCGCTACACCAAGCTGGTACTCCACCAGTGTCATTCCGTTCTGTTTTGTTACATTTAACTCTAACCCCTTCATTTGCTACCTCCTCATAATATGAACATCCTAATTAGCGAATCTTAAATGTAAACTCTTCATCTGCAAGTCTAACGAGAGAATCATGTGTCAGAATCTCTTCCACGCCATCCTCTACACGCTTTCCATTCACATATGTATGATTCGTAGACTTGTTATCTTTGATATAACACACCCCATCCTTTTGGATAATAAATGCATGCTGACGGCTGATGGCACCATTTCCACCAACAGTATAGTCCACGCCTCTGGTTGCCTTTCCGATCTTAAACACCGCCTTGTTCAGCATGATACGCTCTTCTGTACTTACGCGGATCAGATATGGCAATGCCTTCGGTGTATTTGCCGCTGATGTCGCAGCACTCACTGCTCCAACAGCATCCTTTACCAGCTCTGTTACGGATTTATTCAGGATTGATGTACTCTTTTGCTTCTTGTCCTTTTCATCGTCCTTTTTCTTCTCAATGTTCATGTCATCGTAAATATCCTCGATAACAGGCACCTTAATATTTTCAGTCTGTCCAGTTGTTGGCTCTTCGTTCTGTACGGTTGTTTCCGGCTCAGCTGCTTCTGCTGCCTCAGCCGCTGCTTCTGCTTCCGCTGCCTCCATCTCAGCCTCTGTCTGCTGGATGATTGCCGCACGGTTTACCTTTACTACGTTTCGCTTAACCACAGGCGGCTTGTCTAAGAAATGATCCAGATCTTCCAATGTCTGAATATTCTTGGTTGGCTGTGCAGTCGGCTTTGCAGATGGTACCTCTCCAACCAGTTCCTTGATCCGATCCTTGATCAGATTGATATCGGATTCCTTCTTGTTCGTCTTTAACTGCAGCTTCTCACCACCCGTTGTTGTCTCCTCCGGTTTTACCTGTGACAGGATCTGCTCCGCAGCCGGAGAAACCTCTGGTTTTTCTGCTACCGGTTCCGGCTTTGGTACTTCCTGCTTCTCCATCACCGGTTCTGATGCAGGTGCTTCCTCCACAGCTTCTGCCGGTTCTGCCGTCTTCTCCTCAGCAGGTGCTGGTGTTTCTTCTTCCTTTACCTTCATGCCGGCCGGAAGGATACTTTCCAGCTCTTCCTCTTCCTTTGCAGGCTCCTCTGCTTCTTCCTCTTCGTCTTCTTCATCGTCACCAATCTCCGGAAGTGGTGTATCCCCCTCTTCCTGCAGGCTGTTCATGATATCGCTGATATTTTCTGCCGGTGCTTCTGCCTCCGCGCTTACAACCTCGACACCGTCTGCATCAATGGCACCAGCCTCCTCGAAGCTGATTCCTTCTTCTTCCATCAGTGCCTCTGCAAGTCCGATCAGTCCTCGCAGATTGAAATTATCTCCATTAATGTAAGTGAGCAGCTTACCTACATAGTTCAGATCTTCGTCCACATCATATTTCATATTGGCAAGCAGCTGACGTACAAAGCTCTTGAATTCTACAGAAAGTGCCCCCTTGCTCTCAATTGGCAGGCACAGAAACTGTACCGTCTTCTTCTCCGCATCCACATAGATAAATCCACGGTTCAGCAGTACATAAGAAAGCGGAATTGCCTGTTCCTTCAGGGAGATCATCTCCTGCGCTACATTTCGCAGAATGAGCAGTACACTCTCGCAATCATGTTCCTGTGTAATGTACTCTTCCAAAGATGTCTTACCTGTGATCTGGTAGGTCAGATAATCATAATCGTCATCTTCTTCATAGATAATCTCTATCAGTTCTTCCGGCGCATTATCCTGACAATAATCTAAAACATCCTCATCCAACTCACAATCCTCGCCCATTGTGTATGACAGATATTTCTCTTCGCCGATGTTTCGCGCCCTAAAATTAAAAGTTCTCATAACGTCCCTCCTAATACATTATTTATTCCTATTGTGATTCTTCGGTTGTTGATTCCTCAGTGGAAGCTTCCCCATCCGGGGTCACGCCGTTTGGTCCACCAATAATCTGTGTATCTATGTGATCTTCATAGTTTTCTGTAAAGATATGTGTACCTGCTGCCTCGTCATCCACATGGTAATACAGGTAATTGTGCTCCTCCGGATATAATACTGCCTGAATACAAGCGAGTCCCGGATTGCAGATCGGTCCTACCGGAAGTCCGGAGTTCTTATATGTGTTGTATGGGGAATCCAGTTCCAGATCCTCATACAGAACCTGACTCTTGTCATACATGCCATCGGTCAATGGATATAAGACAGTTGGACACATCTGCAAAGGCATATCTGCTTTCAAACGGTTGTTGATAACACCAGCGATCGTCGCACGTTCTGAATCCACCTTTGCCTCACGTTCTACAATGGAAGCTCTTGTTACAAGCTCAAAAGCACTGTATCCAAGCTCTGCCGCACGATCCTGCAATTCCTGTGTATAGTAGTTATCAAACGTTCTCAACATATACTCGACTAACGATTCGGCTGTCGTAGACTCATAAATATCATAGGTCGCCGGGAACAGGAATCCCTGTACCTTGTAGTTGACATTGGCACCTGCCGGTACGTCTGCCAGATATGCAAAATCAGATTTCGTAATGGATTTGCATGCATTTAAAAATTCAGTTGCAGAACAGATCCCCTGTTCTTCACACCGTGCCGCTATCATCTCAACCGTAAATCCCTCTGGTACAACCAGATAATCAACCGGCTGATCCTCCTCAAAGGTCGGGCTCATTGCTGCCATCATCTGCAAGGTCGTCATACCAGTATTTAGGGTGTATGTGCCGCCATGCAGCTTGCCGCGGTACTCAGAATCCTGCAGACGCTTTGTAAACGCACGTGGATAATTAATCAGTCCCTTATCCTTCAGAATCTGTGCGATCTCCTTGACAGATGCGCCCTCCGGAATCGTAACCGTCACATCTTCACCCTGTGTCGACTCCGTTCCTTTATATTCATCCATATAATCATCGTAATAGGTTCGTATATGTTTATAGGTCAGATTGGCAAGTGCAACAATCGCCACTACCAATATGATTCCCTTCACGACTCGAATCACCGTTTTTCCCACTTTTCGTACCTCTTCTTTGCATTTTAGTTTACATAACTTTTTAAAAAATTACACACTTGATGTAATTTTACAATAATGGTATTATACTATCATCTTTTGGATAAAAATACAAGAAAGGATGATAAATTTGAGTAATCCAATTGTTACAATGACAATGGAATCCGGCGATGTTATGACATTTGAACTGTACCCGGATATCGCACCAAACACAGTAAAGAATTTTATCTCTCTGATCAAGAAGGGATTTTACGATGGTCTGATCTTCCATCGTGTCATCAATGGTTTTATGATCCAGGGCGGATGTCCGGACGGAA
>DHJV01000022.1:0-1867 GCA_002404515.1 Lachnospiraceae bacterium UBA4711
GATGACAAAACCTTCATCATTTCTCCAAGGCTTTTTGCTGCCATTTACAATGACGATCTTCTTGAAAGAGTCCGGGATATTACGCAGAGAATTGAACTCCTGCGTCCGTTTTTCTTCCGAAGTCATGTCATATGCAACCTGGATATAGTATCTCTGGTTTCCTTGATTCACCACAAAGTCAACCTCCAACTGCTTGCGAACACGTTTGCCCTCTTTATCCTTATCGAAGATATCCACGACACCCACATCAACATTGTAGCCACGGATCAACAGCTCGTTATAAACAATGTTCTCCATGATATGAGTAGGCTCCTGCTGTCTGAAATTCAGACGTGCATTTCTCAGTCCCAGATCCGTAAAGTAGTATTTCAGATTTGCACCGATATACTTTCTGCCCTTAATATCGTATCGGCTTGCCTTGGAAATCAAAAAGGCATCTGTCAAATAGTCGATATGCTTGGAGATGGTTTTATTAGCATAAGTCATCTGACGCTCACTGGCAAAGGTATTGGCAATCTTTGAAGGGTTGGTCGGTGCGCCAATTGCAGATGCAAGCACATCAACCAGAATCCCAATCTCATCCACGTTCTGAATCTTATTTCTTTCAATAACATCCTTCAGATAGACATTTGCAAAGATGTTCTTCAGATAGTCCGCTTTCTGTCGTTCGCTCTGGAAACTTACGATCTGCGGCAATCCTCCGTAGATCATGTAGTCATCCCATGCATCATCATAATCGCCGTCATAGACAGAATAAAACTCTGCAAAGGAGAGAGGGTAGATTCTAATCTCATCACCTCTGCCACGGAATTCGGTCACAATGTCGCTGGACAGGAACTTGGAATTACTTCCGGTGACATACACATCAATATTGCTCATGCGGAGCAGGCTGTTCAGCACTTCCTCAAATTGTGACATAAACTGCACTTCATCAAGAAGCAGATAGTATTTGCCATCGTCTTTCATGGCATCTTTGATGTACTTGAAACACACCTTAGGATCTCTTAGTTCCTCATTTTCAATACCGTCCAATGCAATCTCAATAATATGATCAACATCAATGCCGTTCTCCAGTAAGTATCTCTTAAAGATGGTAAACAGCAAAAAGGATTTGCCACATCTACGAATGCCGGTAATCACCTTTATCATTCCATTATCTTTTCGCAGGGTCAGCTGCTGTAGGTAAGCGTCTCTTTTAATCTCCATCGTTACGCTCCCCCTTTCCGTGCATCTGCACACTTTTTAGTAATGCTATCACAGAGCGACGTGAATTTCAATATGCATTCCCATTTTATGTGCATCTACACACTTTTATGTAATGTTGATAAATATATTTTCAGATTTTTTTGATTGCAGGGGTGTCTATAATCGATTACTCCAATCGTTATTATAGGTAGACAACAAAAAGAAGATGGTTTCGATGTTTCATTAAATATGTTCGTTAGTCTTTTACGCAAAGGATTCTATCTCCTCTGCGCCCTAATGCTTTTCGGATTCAGTTCAACAAACTGGAAGTTCATACATGGCTGTTTTTGTTTTATATCTGCCTGCCAGTTTTTCTCTCTGTGTATCATACTTTTCCTTAGCTTGCAGATAAGCTGTCTGGTTACAATTCCCGCACTTTTGATAGAGTACCGGCTTTTCAACCGGTATCTCTACTTTTTTCTGATGGGCGAGTGCATAATCCCGTTCCTGTTCTGCCTGCCTCTGTTTATCTCGACATTCCTCTATCATGTCCCTTGCGGTGTGCATTTTCTCTTTCTCGCTCTGCAATAATTCTTTTGTTTTCCTCAAGTCGTTCTTTAAGGCTTGAATGTTCTCTGTTTTGTTCTCGCTGTTTAACTTCTCGTTCAAGGTCAGCGATTCG
>DHJV01000022.1:1920-3602 GCA_002404515.1 Lachnospiraceae bacterium UBA4711
TTTCAGTTCCCGGATAGTCCGGTCTTTCTGGTCGAGTTCTTCCTGCATCTGCTCCGTCAGCAGCAGCAATTCTTCCAATTGATCGTCGCTCTTTGAGTTTCTTAATTCGTTCATCAATCAGCCTTCCTTTCTCTAATTGCTGTTCAAGTTCAGTAATTCGCTGTTTTGTTTCTGCAATAATCGGTTCTCGTTGTTTAACTTCTGTGCTAATTCCTGCCATTGCTGATTTTCTGTCGTGAGTTTCCCTATCCTGTCTGCCTGTTTCTCCAACAGTGTCAGCAGTTCTTCTGTATCCGGCAAGATTTGAAGCAGCTCTGATAATTCGCTCTCTAATTGCTGCAATCGTTCTTCCTGCTCCTGAAAGCACATCAGCTTCTCGTCCTTTTCCTGTATCTCCTGAAGCATCTCTGCCATGATATTCTGCTGTTCCTCTATCTGTGTAATCATTGCTTCCATCATGGGAATTACTTCTTTGCTTTCTTCTAATGTCATTCAACCACTCCCTCCACATCGTCAATGCACCGGATACCTTACCAAAGGTTGCAATTACCTTTTGCAGTAGTGCATTTTGTTTTTTAATCATCTGGTTTTCCTCGACCTTCCATGAACCTTTCCTTATCTGTCCGGTGAGATATTTTTCCTCAATCTTCCTTGCATCTGCACCCTCATGAATCGTAGGGACTTTTAATTTGCCCTGTCTTTCATAAGAGCGGTGGTCAATCTGATTGTCTATGGATAAATGCCGGTTACACGTCTTTGCCCATTCGCTTCGCCATAACTCACAATTCTTTGGATTGTTCCAGCCGGTAGCATCGGTCAGAACCCGTTTCCATTGTTTTCTGTTTCTTGCCCCGACTTTCTGTACTCCGTTTTCATCAAGTACCGGAATACGGATTCCATGACGGTCAGGATTTTTCTTATCCTGCCACCAGTCCGGATGGGATTCATCAACCACGATATTTCCGTCAGTATCTCTGACAAAATCCCAGTCCTTGGCTTCTTTGTTGCCCCATGAGTGATCTGGATTAAATGGTCGCATGGTTACAAGTAAATGCACATGTGGGTTTCCATCACCCTTATCGTGTATGCTCCAGTCGGCACACATTCCCTTATCTACGAAAGTTTTTTGAATATATTCAGTTGTATAATCAATCTGTTCCTGTCTGCTCCATTCTTTCGGTAAGGAAAATTCAAATGAGCGTCCAAGCTGTGCATCTGCATTTTTTTCTATCTTCAATACCTCATTCCATAGCCGCTGTTTCTGAAATGTGATTTTAAACTTTTCCAGTGCGGCTTCCTTATCGTCCGCTCTTTTATAACGGATAGACTGTTGAAACCTTTTTATATTTTCTTCCGGTACATGCAGCCATTCAGGAGGTGCATTTTTGCACATCATCAGACTGGTGTAGACGACTTCCTTTTTGGAAGTATAGTAACTGATCCTGCCTGTTTCCTCATTCTTCATCACATCTCCATTAAGATATGCCGATGCGGATATGACAGATTTTCCTTTACTGCGTCCGACAATCTTTACTGTAAAATGAAATATAGCCATGATACGATTCCCCCTTTCTGCCGTATCCGGCATTGATTTCCGACAGCATCTTCTTCTGATTTAGCAGGAGTAGAACTGTCGGAACGCCCTCTGCGCAAGAGTGCCCCCTGCGGCATGAGCAGGTCTG
>DHJV01000165.1:0-3182 GCA_002404515.1 Lachnospiraceae bacterium UBA4711
TTCGCAAGGAAATCTGAAAACCGCTGTTCCGCCGCATACCATGCTTCATCCTGCACAAAGTAGTTATCCTTTCTGAGGTTCATATCCATAGGCCCTCCACAGACCGGACATTTCGGAACCATATAGGTCGGGATCCTGCAGTTGTTACTTGCCTGATCCATCTGTTTGAACAACTTGCGTGCATCGTAAATCTTGTTGTGACATGCATGCGCGCACTGAATATGGAAGTAATCGCCCTGCGTGCAGAATATCTGTTCTGCGGGTAACCCAGCCTTTTCAAACTGTCCGTCCGCATTCGTGCTCAGGACAAAGAGCTTCTTATCTTCCAGCGCATCCAGCAGGAGCTTATGCAATGGCGTCACGTCAAGGCAGATTCCGCCAAGCATCGCCTGCTTCGACCAGTAACCCCAATAGCTTTCCTCATCCGGGTATGGATAGAAGCCCGCGGAATACATGTCCTGCATGTACGGGCCTTTGCCGTAGCGTTCCTGGAATTCTGCGAAATGATCTTCGAAAAATGTGCCGCCGTATTTCGCTCCGGCAGCGGTGCTCATGCCTGCGCCTGCTCCGATCAGAACGTAGTCTGCCTGTGTGAGCATGTGCGCGGCGTTCTGTATCTGCACATCGTATGGGGTGTTCTGGTGGATGTAGTCACGCGAAGGCATACCGTATAAGAATGATTCGAATGTTGTTTTCATGTTTTATCACCTCTCTAATAATGCATGGTACAATTGCTCATCTATGTCTTTGAAGACATTGAAGACGACTTGTATCTTGCTTCCGGTCTGGGCTTTGTACTGTTCGACGGTTTCGACGGCGATCTCGGCGGCGCGGTCGTTCGGGAACATGAATACGCCCGTGGAAATGCAGCAAAATGCAATACTTTTTACGTCGTGTTCGTCGGCAATCTGCAGGCAGGAACGATAGCAGGAAGCAAGCAGTTCCTCGTGATGCTTCGTCAGTCTGCCTTGTACGATCGGTCCGACTGTATGGATCACATAATCGCACGGAAGGTTGTAAGCGGATGTGATCTTCGCCTGTCCGGTTGGTTCTTCTGTGCCCTGTTTCTCCATCAGAGCAGCACAGGCGAGACGAAGCTGTATGCCGGCATAAGTGTGGATACAGTTATCGATACAATTATGGCATGGCTGATAGCAGCCTGTCATGCCGCTGTTGGCGGCATTCACAATTGCACCAACCTGCAGCCGCGTGATGTCTCCCTTCCATATATACAGATCCGGCTGGGATGCATCTAATTCTGCAAGTGTCACAATACCTTTTTCTTTTGCAGCTTCCTGCAGATAGGCGTCCTGCACCTGCAGGAATTCCGGTCGGATTTTCTTCGGCATACGCACATTCATGAGTGAACGAAGCAGCTGCTTCTGTCCTTCTGCGTCCGCTGGAATCTGCATGTGTGCATACCGTGGCTGCTCCTTTAATAATTCTTCTATTAAATATCTGCGGTTCTCACTCTGATTCATAATTCCTATCTTCTTTCTATCATCAATCTTCATTTTTCTTTTTATCAAGTTCTGCAGCATAACTATACTGGCAATCATTTATTTGATCATCCGGAAGACTGCACAAATGCCGTTGCCGGTAAACCAGTTGTTTTACAAAATCTGTTGCCGGATGTCTCAATAGTTCTGTCGGCGTATCATACTGCTCTATATTACCCGCATTCATAACCAGTACTTTTGTTCCAAGCTTTAACGCTTCCGAAATATCGTGTGTGACAAAGAGAATGGTTATCCCTGTTTCTGTATGGATTCTCTTAATTTCCTCCTGCAGCTGTCCTCGTGTGATTTCATCAACTGCCCCAAATGGCTCATCCATCAGAAGAATCGATGGAGACGCGGCAAGTGCTCTTGCAATTCCCACTCTCTGCTGCTGTCCTCCCGATAACTCTCCAGGATAGCGGCCTTTTATTTCTTCATCCCGTCCTACAATTTTCATCCATTTGGAAACCGCCTGTTTTGTTTTTACCTTATCCTTTTTATTTAAAAGATTTGGAACATAAGAAATATTCTCTTCCACCGTCATATGTGGAAACAACACGCTGCCCTGAATAGAATATCCAATACTCCTCCGAAGCTCAATGAGATTATTATCCTTAATATTCTTTCCGTCAACAAAAACATCTCCGCTTGTTGTATCAATCAGCCCATTGATCATTTTCAGTGCGGTCGTCTTTCCACAGCCAGACGATCCGACAATTGTCACAAACTCACCCTTTTCCACTGTAAGATTTAAGTTCTCTATAATTGTTTTTTCTCCATATGTTTTCTTCACATTTCGAAATTCAATTGCACAATTCATTTTTCTCACCTCATTTGATAAGTCCCTTGCCTGTTAAAAACTCCTTTGCAACAGCCCGTGGTTCCCGCCCCAGCGTTTCCACTTCGTAATTCATTCGTGCCATATCACTGTCTGTTATCGTTCCTGATAATGTTTGTAATACAGTTTCAAGTTCCGGATGTTGTTCCAACACTTCATTTCTAACGATATTGCCACACATATACGATGGATAAAACTGCTTATCGTCGACTAACACCACTACATCTGATGCCGAAAGCTGTCCATCCGTTGTAAAGATATTCATGACATCAATTTTTCCCTGGTTAATCGCCTGATATTTCAGTCCGATATCCATATCCATTGTCTTTTTAAAATGAAATCCATATTCCGAACAAAGTGCGTCATATCCATCCTCACGCTCAAAGAAATCATATTCCGCTCCAAAAGTAAGCTGATCTGACACAGCTTTTAGATCCGAATAGGTTTTCAAATTATACTTGTCCGCGATTTCCTTTCGCACAACCAGTCCATATGTGTTATTGAATCCGTACATTCCTATCCAGCTCATATTATAATCATCATTATATTCTTCCTGAAGCGTCGAAAACATGTCTTCCGTATAAAGACCTTCCTTTTTCAGCACCATATTCCAGCCAGTGCCGGTGTACTCCGGATAAAGGTCAAACTCGCCGTTTTCCATAGCCGGCTGGATATTCGATGTTCCGCCGCCGACTCCCTGTGTTACCTCGACATTCAGATCCGTATCCTGTTCAATCAGAATGTCCAGCATTTCTCCAAGTACATACTGCTCAGTCATCGGCTTCGTTGCAATATGAATCGTATCTTTCTTATTATTGGAAACCACAGAAGCAATGACAACCGCC
>DHJV01000165.1:3211-5025 GCA_002404515.1 Lachnospiraceae bacterium UBA4711
ACGATCAGGACAAATGCAGCCACTGCCATAATCCTGTTTGTCTTTTTTGCTTTCCCGCTTCGTTTCGCGATACGTTTTTCGATAAAGCCCAGGATAAAATCAAATACCAGAGCAAGCACCGCAATCAATAAGCTTCCAACCATTGTCATGGCTGCATTGTTGGTTGTAATTCCCCGATAGATGGCAACACCCAGACCACCGGCACCGATAAAGGATGCTATACCTGCCAGTGCAATTGTCATGGTTACCATATTCCGGATACCAGACAGAATCACCGGCATTGCAAGTGGAATTTTAATTTTAAAAAGAATCTGTGTTCTTGTACTTCCCATTCCCTTTGCAGCCTCGAGAATATTCGAATCCACATGCGTCAGTCCGGTATGTGTGCTTCGCACCATTGGCAAAAGCGCATATATCGTCAGAGCAATGACTGCCGTTGCATTTCCTACCCCGGAAAAAGGAATCAAAAATCCGAGCATGGATATTGACGGAATTGTGTATAAGAAATTAATCACACCAAGCGCAGGCTTTGATGCCTTTTCAAATTCACTAATCAATATCCCGACGATTCCACCAATCAAAACGGCAATCAGAATTGCCAGAAATGATATTTCAATATGTTCTATAAGAAGCTCTAAGAAAAACGTCTTCTTATCAATCAGTAATGCCCACATTTCCTTCAACATCATGCTTCTCCTTTCCTTCTTACTGCCTTTACCGGGCATTGTTCAAAGCACAAGCCGCAATGCAGGCAATGGCTTTGGTTGATTTTAAAATTATCAATACAGTGCTGTGGACAAATCTTTTCACACTTTCCACATCGAATGCACTGATCCGTTATCTCAAACCCTTTTTGATGCACAGCTGCAACTCCAATCGGGAAAGTCTCCCTGACAATGGGTTCCTTTCCTAAATCAAAGAATTCAACCTCCCCATAATTCACGCAAAATGGTTCTAACACATATCGGCTGTCACCGGGATACACACTGTTCATAGATGGATTTTCTTCAAAAATTTTATCTATCCATTTTCTTTGATCCTCTAATTTATGTGCTTTTCCACTTAAACGAAGCATCTGATATTTGCGATTCATTCCTGTGATCGCAATATTCTCATCCCGCATCAGCTGTGCATAAAAATCTTTTCCTCTCGCTGTGCAAAAATATAACTTTTCGTCTTCCACAAGCATGACATCAATTATCCGGATTTGTGGTTTCCCTTTCTCATCAACTGTCGCAAATGCGACATCCTTGATTTCCCGAAGCATCTGTAAACATGTATTTGCATCCATTGTGATTCCTCCTCGCATTCCTGTAAAATATTTTTCTTTCTGGTCTTTATCATATAAGGACACGCCAGCAGCCGCAAGTACGCACTTTTTTATTACATAGTCACCTTTTAGTAACTGTTGACAGACACCAAGTGTCCGCATTATAATTTTTTTAGATTTTGCCAATGGAGGATTCATATATGCTGACAAAAGAAGAATTACCAGAATGCCCGGTAGCAACTACCGTGTCCCTGATTGGAAGCAAATGGAAAATACTGATTATACGGAATTTGTTAGAACGCCCTTGGCGTTTCAACGAATTAAAGAAAGATTTAACCGGTATCAGCCAGAAGGTCTTGACTGACAGCCTTCGCTCCATGGAGGAAGATGGGCTGATTACAAGAACAGTATACCCGGAAGTTCCGCCAAGAGTGGAATACGCATTGAGTGAGCTTGGCGAATCCTTAAAACCGATATTGGATTCTATGGTTGCATGGGGAAACGCCTACAAACAGTCTTTATAAAATCGAGTAGGAGGCGGTGA
>DHJV01000027.1 GCA_002404515.1 Lachnospiraceae bacterium UBA4711
ATGTGGGTGTAGAGAGCAGGAAATAGGTGGAAAAACTCATGATGTGGGTTTAAAAGATAGGAAAGCAAGTAGAAAACCCAAAACTGGAAATAAGAGCAATTTCTAAGGTTGAATGAAATAAGAATGTCAATTATAATATGCAGTAAGTATATTGTAAACAAAGAGATATAGAAAGAAAAATATAACATATATAGATTTGTACAATATATCAGGAAATCAGAAAAAACAGATAACAGGAAGAAACACATATGATATGCATCAGTATCACACATAAGAATTTAACAGCGGCGAAGCGGGAGCGCTTTGCCTGCAATGATGAGGAACAGATAAGACTGGCAGATGCCGTGGCAAAGGCATATCCGGAAGCTGGATTGGTTCTGCTTATGACATGTAATCGAAGCGAGATCTATATGAGTGGCACGGACACGGATTTTGTATGGATGGAACAGCAGTTTGCGGATACGAAGAAATTCCCGGTTGAGGCACTGAAAGGCGCTGCTATGCGGTATGAAGGACGAAGCTGTCTGACACATCTGTGTCGCGTAGTCTGCGGACTGGATTCTGCTTTGCTTGGAGAGGTTGAAATCATCCGGCAGGTCAAGCAGGCGTATCTTGCGGCGAAAGAGCGTGGACAGACCGATGCAGAGATGAATATGGCCTTTCAGGGGGCATTGCGGCTTGCCAAGGAAGTTGCAGAAACCTCGCAGATGACACATCTTCCGGTATCCGTCGGAACACTCGCGTGTACAGCGGCGTTGAAGTTCTGTGCAGAGATGAATATAAATGATGAGACAGATGCGACGCAGAACAGGATTGTGAATGAAATGGATACAATTGCAGATAGCAATCAACAATGTGTAAATTTGGAAGAAAAAAATGTCCTCATCATCGGAGCTGCCGGGCAGATGGGAAGCATCGTGATGCGGGACCTGCTCGATGCGGATACACAGGTGCAGATCGTCGGAACGAGCCGGAAGCATAAGCAGGCATTGCAGAAAATCTTCTCGCATGAGCGGGTGCAATGGGTGCATTACGACCGGCGGTATGAATATCTGGACTGGGCGGATGTGATTATCAGTGTGACGGACAGTCCGCATTATACATTTCTTGCATATAAGGTAGCGGAAGTGCGCAAGGAAACAAAACCTCAGTTGTTCTTAGACCTTGCGATTCCACGGGATATTGATGCAGAGATTGGCAGTATTCCTGGTTGTGTCGTGAAAGATCTCGACTATATCAAGTCGCTTGCGACGGAGAACAACCGGAAGAAGCTTTCCGAGGCAAAGAAGATTGAATTACTGATTGAAGAACACGTGGACGAGCTGCAGAAGCTGCTTGCATTTCGTACATTTGTCGGGACGAGGAAGGATATCACGGAGAAGCTTGGGGAGAAATCCGCGATGTGGCTTTTGTACCAGTTGAAAGATGTTCTGGATGCACAGGACTTAAATCACATATTAAAGGGGATAGAAGATGGCGTATTTTCCATTCATGATACAACTCGATGACAAACAATGTCTGATCGTAGGCGGTGGTGTGGTCGCAGCGCGGAAGGCGGCACAGATGCGTGAGTTTGGCGCATGTGTGACGGTGGTAGCACCGGAGATTTGTGCGGAACTGCTGGCTATGACAGGCAAAAATTTGACAGAAAAGCTGGTGGATACGATAACAGGAAATCTGGAAGAAGGTTCAGCAGTCAAGACAAAGAGTGCAGATAAAAATTATCTCAACAATAAAACGATAAGAATTGAAAAGCGGGAAGTCACAGAGGCGGACATTTCCGGCATGGATGTTGTAATCATGGCAACGGATGATGCAGAGCTTAATTCGCGGTATGCAGAGATTTGCAGAAGCAGACACATACTGGTAAATGTGGTTGATGTGAAGAAGGATTGTGATTTCTATTTCCCGGCGATCATCAAGCAGGGCGAGGTTGTTGTTTCGGTGTCTACCGGAGGCAACAGTCCGATGCTTGCATCGAAGATAAAAAAGGATATTAAGCAGACACTTCGGACAGACTATGGTCAGATTGCGGAAGAGCTTGGTGCTATCCGGGAGAAAATTCTGGCAGAGGAGCCGGATGAACGGGCAAGAAAACGAAGATTTGCAGAAATTGTGGAGGCAAAAATGCAGGAACAGAGAATCCGGATCGGAACGCGGGGAAGCAAACTTGCACAGGTTCAGACGGATATGGTAATCGAACAATTAAAGAAAAATTATCCAGATGTGTGGTTTGAGAAAGTGATCGTGACGACGAAGGGTGACAAGCAGAAAGAGGCGGCAATCAGTTCCTTTGGCGGCAAGGCAGTGTTCGTCGAGGAAATCGAGGAAGCCCTGCTGGATGGTACGATCGATCTGGCGGTTCATAGCGCGAAGGACATGCCGAATCCATGTAAGAAGGGACTTGGTATCGCAGGTGTTCTACCGCGTGCCTGTGTGCAGGATGTGCTGATCTATCGTGCGGGTACGGATATCCAGTCGAAGGATACATTTACCGTGGGAACCGGAAGTCTGCGCAGACGCTGTCAGATCAAAGAGATATACCCACAGGCAGAGTGTATGGAGCTGCGCGGAAATGTCACAACGCGCATACAGAAATTGCGGGATGGCTTGTACGATGCGATCATCCTTGCGGCAGCGGGAATCGAGCGGTTAGGCATCGAGAAGGAGCCGGATCTTGTCTATGAATATCTCAATGTAGATGCGATGCTTCCGGCAGCTGGACAAGGGATTATTGCGATGGAAGCGTGCGAGGGGACACTTCCGTATCATATGGCAGAGACGATCAGCGACGCGGAGACAGAGGGCTGTCTGCTTGCTGAGCGAGCGGTTGTCCGTGAGATGGAAGCGGGCTGCCATGAGCCAATCGGTGTATATGCGACATGGAAAAATGAGAAGAAGCTTTGCGTGCGCGTGATGAATGCCAGAAGCGGAAGCGTTGAGCGTGAGACGTTTGAGCGTGAACTTGAGTGCACGAATTAACTTGAATAATGGGGCACAGCTTATAACGGTGTCAACGAAGAAAGGTGGCGGGGTATGAAAATAAAGTTCGATAACATAACTGCAAAGACTGCAAAATACGGTGCGCTTATATGTACGGTTCTTTTGATCATTGGTGTAGTCTTGTCGTTTCTGAAAATTGATGGTACAGAGTTTTTCTATACCATGACAATCTACGCAAGCGTGTTTGTGGGGATTGCGTGTTATGTAGTCTTTTTCTCTGCGAAACTGTATTTTGCCCGTCTGCGGGCATATGGCTACGAAGTCCCGGATAATAAAAAGACATATGAGAATAATCTGAACAATCTTCCGAAGACGCACGAGGCGGGAAGCTCGCTTTTTGTAAAGCACAGCCGGATTGGTATGTGGATGTATTTCGCATTCTTTGCCCTGTTTTTGATGTTGGATGTGATGTATCTGATCAAATGGCATTTTATGAAGGACACTTGTCTGTTTATGTTCGTTGTATGTCTGGTGTTGGATATCGTCTGGCTGATTCTTGCTATGATCCTGCGACGTCAGAGAAATACAGAGAAATATCGCGATGATGTGGAATGTGACAGAACGCGCAAAGAACGTCTTAATCTTGAGAATATAATTGTATTTGCAATTTTCTGGGCAATTGTCTGTGCGCTCGTGAGTTATCTGGCGGTGTCGACAACAAAATATATGTATAAGATGCAGATGGGTGACACACAAGTGGTTGTGGAAGAATGCAGAGGAATTATCGGCAAAATATAATTGAAATTAAGGTTAATATTATTGAGATATATTGCCGATAATGCTATAATTATTCCGATAAACGTTTGTTTTATGGAGGTATGTATGAGATATATTGGCGTAAAAGAAGCTGCTGCAAAATGGAATATATCAGAGAGAAGTGTGAGAAATTATTGCACAAATGGAAGAATACCGGGAGCTGTTTTAGACGGGAAAACGTGGGATATACCGGAAGATGCAGTAAAGCCACAGAGGAAGAAACGGACAGAGAAGATAGCAACAGATTTACTGACGCGTTTGAGAATGGAAAAAGAATCGGGTATTTCGGGTGGAATATACCATAAGATACAGATTGAATTAACATATAATTCAAATCATATAGAGGGAAGCAGACTTACGCACGATCAAACAAGATATATCTTTGAAACGAACACAATTGGAATACAGGATGAGACCGTAAATGTTGATGATATCGTGGAGACAGCAAATCATTTTACATGTATAGATCTGATTATCGAACAGGCGCATTATAAGTTAAGTGAAGCCTTTATTAAGCAGCTTCATGCTATTTTGAAATCTGGGACATCGGATAGTCGCAAATCATGGTTTGCGGTTGGCGATTATAAAAGATTTGCAAATGAAGTTGGTGGGAGTGTGACGACGAAACCGGATCAGGTTGCAAAAGAAATGAGACAATTATTAAAACAGTATAATGCTGTTTCTGCAAAAACATTGGAAGATATAATAGAATTTCATTATATGTTTGAAAAAATTCATCCGTTTCAGGATGGAAATGGACGTGTTGGCAGATTGATCATGTTCAAAGAATGTCTTCGTAATGGAATTACACCTTTTATCATTGAGGATGATATCAAGGAATTTTATTATCGGGGATTGAAAGAGTGGAAGAATGAGCGGGGGTATCTGATAGATACATGTTTGACCGCACAAGACAGATTTAAGGCGTATATGGATTATTTTCAGCTAGAGTATCAGGATTAGGATGTATTTTTGTATAAATATTGATTTATCTCCCAAAAACACATCGAAATTGGGAGATGAACGGTAACTTGGGAGGAGTACATGAGCAGTTTGTATGAACATTATCCAATAGCAATGTGGATAATCGACGGAGTTCTCTGGGCGATTGGTTTGTTGTGCTGGATCGCTACTTATATTGGGGCACCGCTCGAAAGCAAGAAGCGGGGATATCATGTTTCCGGAGTGCCGGGAGTTCCTTTCATATTCTTTTTGCTGGCGGGCTTTTTCTCACCGAATAAATGGTTGATGCTTATTGCACTGCTTGATTTTAGTCTTACATACTTGCCAGTATTTTTGTTGAAAGAACATCTGAAAAAAGGCAAAAGCGAAAGGGAAAGTGCAGGGAAATTGAATTTCCTTAAGAGAGGGGAGCGTGGAGAATGAAGAAATTAACGAAGGAAGAGAAACATAAGCAGTGTGTGAAAGAGATCAAAGCCACGCTGATCGTTGTCGGAATCTGCTTTTTGTGGCATGTGCTGACGGCGTTTTTGCTGAACTCGGTGGATTGGACATTGTTCCATATGCCGGCATGGTTTGTGGTTTCTGTGTTAGGGACAGTCGTGATTGCAATCATCGGGGTATTCTGGCTGCTCAGATTCGTGTTTGTAGATTTTTCGTATGAGGAGGATGCCATCATGAGCGAAGCGAATGATTTAGGATGCATCCGACGACCTGCCGCCGAGCAAAGCGAGGGGGCATTACCACAAGAGGAGGATGCGGACAATGAGCAGTAATCAGATTATCATTTTATCCGTGTTTCTCGGATATCTTTTATTCAATGTTGTAGTGAGCTTTGCGTACAGCAAAAAAGCAGAGAAAAGTTTGCATACATCTGCAGAGAACAAGTATTTTATCGGCGGAAGAAATATGAATGGCATCGTGCTTGCGATGACGATTATGGCGACATATACATCTGCCAGTTCCTTTATTTCCGGACCGGGTGCGGCTGGACTTACCTATGGATATGCGCAGGCGTGGATCGCCGCAATTCAGGTGCCGGTTACATTTCTGGTGCTTGGTGTGCTTGGAAATAAACTGGCGCTTGTATCCCGCAGAACTGGTGCGGTTACGGTTGTCGGTTATTTCAAAGCACGATACAAAAGCGATGCGCTTGTAATATTTACAAGCCTTGGACTGATCGCATTTTTCATCGCACAGATGATCAGTCAGTTCACAGGTGGCGCGACGCTGATCGCATCCATAACAGGACTCGATCATGTGACATCGCTGTTGATCTTCGGAACGGTCGTGATCCTGTATACGGCGATCGGTGGATTCAGCGCAGTCGTGATTACGGATACGATACAGGGAATTGTTATGTGTATTGGAACATTCCTGTTTATATTTTTCGTCTTAAAAGAGGGCGGCGGGCTTGCATCGATCGATGCGGGACTGGCTGCAAATCTGCCGGATGTGTACGACGATATCTTCTCGAAATATACGCCGGGCGGTCTGCTTAGTTATTGGATTCTGGTTGGATTCGGAACATTGGGACTTCCGCAGACAGCCGTGCGTGCGATGGGATTTAAGGATACCAAGAGTATGCACAGAGCGATGTGGATTGGTGTGCTGACATGCAGCTTCGTAATCATTGGCATGCATCTGGCTGGAACATGGGCAGGCGCACTGGTCGATACAGACAACCTTCCGACGTCCGATTATTTTATCCCATATATCGTGCAGAAGATCATGCCGCCGGGAGTCGCTGCGATCTTCCTTGCTGCACCGATGGCAGCCGTTATGTCGACCGCAGATTCCCTTCTGATCCTTGCGACTGCGGCAATCGTCAAAGACCTATGGAAGAACTATGTGGTGAAGGATGATCCGGTGAAAAATGAATCTTATCAGAAGCATGTAAAGCTTGTGAGCACCATTCTTACGATGGTGCTTGGCGCAGTTGTAATGGTTCTGACGATCAATCCGCCGGATATTATATTCCTGCTGAATATGTTTGCGTTTGGTGGTTTGGAATGTACCTTCTTCTGGCCGCTCGTCGGTGGTTTGTTCTGGAAGAAGGGAACGAAACAGGCGGCAGTATGCAGCAGTATCGGTGCGGTTGCAACTTACATTTTCGCCACATACAACATCCATGTCGGAGGAATCAACGCCGTTGTATGGGGACTTCTTGTCGGTGCAGTCCTGTATTTTGTGATTGGGGCGATTACTGGGCGAAAAGGACTGGATGCGGATATTCTGGATAAGTGTTTTTAGGAAGTTTTCGCTGAACATGCATGGTATTTTAGAAATGTGTTGCATAACAGAACGATGCACGTAAATGGTAAGCTTTAGTTATTAATTCAAAGGGATGAAGAAGAAGAGTCCCTACATAGTTAAGGATGAGAGGTGAGAGTATGAATTTATTTGAGATTATGTCAAACATCCAGAACCGAAAAAAGATGGGAGTCTGGGAAGAAACAACCGCAACTTTCACAGGAAAACGGGTTTTAAAACCGTCAAAAATAGGCAAGTATCATTTTGCGCAACCGGAACCATATTACCAGTATGAGATTACCTATATTGCAAATGGAAAGATGCAAAGCGCCTGGCATACATTCTATCCGGTTGCAGATCCTGAATTTGAAGATATCCGGGGAGAAACGATGCAGATTCGTTATAACAAACGGCGTCCCTGGAATTATGAAATTGTAGACGAGGATAATGAATACTTTTGACAGAGTATTTATATGGTTAAAACGTGAAGATAAGGAGGGGTTACATGGTTTTAGAGTTTGGAATTTTTGCATTATGTATTTTAATACCGATTACAATTGTCTCATTGACGAAAAACAAGACATCCGGATTAAA
>DHJV01000151.1 GCA_002404515.1 Lachnospiraceae bacterium UBA4711
TTCTCGACTTCGGCGGGCAGTATAATCAGCTGATTGCGCGCCGTGTTCGTGAATGTCATGTCTACTGTGAAGTGCACCCTTTTTCGATTTCCGCAGAGAAAGTGCGTGAGATGAATCCTGCGGGCATTATTTTCACCGGCGGCCCCGCGGATGTTTTTGCCGAGGACGCACCCAAGTGCGATCCGGAAATTTTTCATCTCGGGATTCCGATTCTCGGAATTTGCTACGGCATCCAGATGATGTCGGTGGCGTTCGGCGGTGATGTGTTCAAAGCACCCGTCCGTGAATACGGAAGAACGCAGATTGAGTACGATACAAATTCGGTGCTGTTTCATGAAATGCCGCAGTCGGCACAGTGCTGGATGAGCCATACCAACCAGATTTCCCGTATGCCGGAAGGCTTTGTGTCCGTGGCACATACGGCGACCTGCGCGGTTGCCGCAATGCAGAACGAGGAAAAGAAAATGTACGGGGTGCAGTTTCATCCCGAAGTCTGCCATACCGAAAGCGGTACACAGATTCTCAAAAATTTCCTCTATCATGTCTGCGGCTGCACCGGTGACTGGACGATGCAGTCCTATGCGAAAACGGCAATCGAACAAGCCCGTCAAAAGATTGGCGACGGAAAAGTGCTGCTGGCGCTTTCCGGCGGCGTGGACAGCTCCGTGGTAGCGGCATTGCTGTCCAAAGCGGTCGGCAATAAACTGACCTGCATTTTTGTGGATCACGGTCTGATGCGCAAAAACGAAGGCGACGAAGTGGAGCAGGCGTTTTCGGACAAGGATATCAATTTTGTCCGCGTCAATGCCGAGGACATCTTTTTGGAGAAGCTGAAGGGCGTCAGCGAACCGGAAAGAAAGCGCAAGATTATCGGCGAGGAATTCATCCGCGCGTTTGAGCGGGAAGCCAAGAAAATCGGTGCCGTGGACTTTTTGGCGCAAGGCACGATTTATCCCGACGTGATTGAGTCCGGCGCAGGAAATGCGGCGGTAATCAAGAGTCACCACAATGTGGGCGGCTTGCCGGATTATGTGGATTTCAAGGAAATCATCGAACCGCTGCGCCTGCTGTTCAAGGATGAGGTACGGCAGTTGGGACGCGAGCTGGGCTTGCCGGACTATCTGGTTAACCGTCAGCCGTTCCCGGGTCCAGGTTTGGCGATCCGCGTGATCGGTGAAATTACCAAAGAAAAACTGGATCTTCTGCGCGATGCCGATTTCATTTTCCGCGACGAGATTGCCAAAGCAGGCTACGACCGTCAGGTGAATCAGTATTTTGCCGTGCTGACCTCCATGCGCTCGGTGGGCGTGATGGGCGACGAACGCACGTATGATTATACATTGGCACTGCGCGCCGTCACCACGACGGATTTCATGACCGCCGATTGGGCGAAGATTCCGTACGAGATTCTGGATCGTGCCTCGGTTCGCATTGTCAACGAGGTAAAACATATCAACCGCATTGTGTATGATATCACCTCCAAGCCCCCGGCCACCATTGAGTGGGAATGATTGCGGAAGCCTGAAAAGCCTTGAAATACAAGGATTTTGCGGATTTCGATGCTGTCAAAATCGCCTTTTGACGCGAATTTGACGCAACTTATTTTCAGAGAAAACAAGAAATGCTCTGACGAAACCAATCGTCAGAGCATTTCCTTTATTCTTCATCATCCTCGGTGTCTGAGTAATGAATCGGATTGTTGCGGCAGTCCAAACCAAAGTTGCAAAGAGAGCAGTTATAGCAGTAACGCTCATCTTGTGGTAACTTCCACACACAATATTTTTCATCTTCAAATCTGTACATCATTTATTGACCTCCAATCAAGATATTCCCATGTGAGCTATCAACTCGACAAGGTAAATTATATTTTCCAAAATGTCATCATCCTGTTCAATTCGCTGTATTCGCTTTAGTTCCTCGGTCAGTTCTGTAAGATATTGACTGAGGATTTTTTGCACTCTGCAATTCGGATGAACAATGACTTCTTCTTTGAGCAGTTGCTTCAAAATGTAATCCTGCTTCGTAAGTCCAGAAGTTTTTGCCACCATGTTAAGGCGGTACGCTTCTTCTGGTGAAACTCTGAAAGCAACCGTAACACTGTGCCATCTGTTCTTTTTATCAAGATTCTTCGCTGACATTATCTATGTCCTCCATGATTTTATTGAGCCGTTCTGCAACGGCAATCAAATCTTTCTCATATGCGTGTGAATAACGCCCCGTCATCGACTTCGTATTTGAATGCCCTAAGATTGCAGAAACAACGACTTCTGGAATTTTGAGTTCTTCTGACTGCAAAAACGAAGCACAACTATGCCTTAACCCATGCACGCAAATATCTGGTAAACCGCACGATTTAACGGCTCGGTCAATTTCTCGGTGCAAGCCGTATTTGGTGACATTAAAAATACGGCTTTCTTTCTCCAAACCGTAAATTCCGCCAACATATTCACGGAGTTCATCGGCAAGAGTTTTTGGAATGTGAATGATGCGCTTGCTATCTTTCGTCTTGGGCGAGGTAATCAAGTCTTTCTTTTTAAGACGGGTATAGGTTTCGTCCACTTTGATAGTCAGATTATCGAAATCAATATCGCCCAATCGCAAAGCCAGCATTTCACCCATCCGCATACCTGTCCAATACAAGACCTCAAATGCGTAATAGTATTCTGGTTTATCTGCAACCACATTTCTAAACTGTATAAACTCGTCAAGTGTCCAATATGCCCGTGGTTCAGCTTCCTTGCATCCAACCATTTCTGCTTTATCTAGCGGATTAAAGGGAAGCCCATGCAGCCGAACAGCATAATTCATGATGGCTGTAAACTGACTGCGTATTGTTCTGATATAAGTCTGAGAATACTGTTTTCCGCTTTTTGTTGTGCCTTGCAGCAATTTGTCCTGCCAGTTCTCAATGTCTTTGACAGTAATATCAAATACTTTTTTGTCTGAAAAGAACGGGAGTATGCGGTTCTTGATGATGTTTTCCTTTGTGCCGCAGGTCGTTTCTTTTCTGCGTAGCTCGGAACGCTTCATGTACTCATCAACCAATTCGCTGAAAAGCATTTCCTCATCAGCGTTTTTCTTAGAAGTTCCTTTTTGCTCTAAATCAGCAATAAGTATAGGAAGCATATTTTTTTGCCAACTGGTAGCTTCTCTCATCAGAGAGAAGCCCCGTTTGCAGGAATTGTGATATTTGCCGTCTGCGGCTTTGTAAGCATAGTCAACACGATACTTTGTGCCACTTTTGCTTTCATACTTAATAACTCTACTCTTGTAATCACTCATGCTGACAACACCTTTCCATAAAATCTTTCGTTAAAATATTTCCTACTGGTGCGCCCGTTTACGACCATATAGCCTTTGCTTTCCAGTTCATCGTTAAGCTGTTTGATTACTTTATACGCATAAGCTCTGGAAACACCCATAGTGTCACGCACCTCGTCGGCTCGGATGAACATTTCTTGATTATCTGTATATGTCTTAGTCATAACATTTGACCTCCTAAATTTTGATTTTGTGTAGCACCGCTTGCGGTTCTCACACTTTTAGGATAACATATCAATTTTTCTCAGACAATCGTTCCTGTCCGTCCAGACGGCGAGATTTGTGATGATAAACTTTTTTCGCTGCATTCTTCGTTGTGCTCTAAGATGTAGTCAGCGGCTTTCTGCGCTTTGCTGCAAGCCGAAACAATCATTGTCATATCGTTTTTAAGTGCTTGTAGCCAGCCTTGTAAATATGCAATGCTGTTTTTCTGTGCAGCATTATTTTCAATACCTAACGCCGACATAATCATGTTTGCGCCGACTTCAGCAACAAGTTCTTCTTTTGAATACTCGGTATTTCCAAAGAATGAAGTGCTTTTAATGCGGTTGAGCCTGTTTGGATGCCCTGTGCTGTGGGTCAACTCATGGAATAAGGTAGAATAATACTCTGCCAGATTGCTGTAACTTGTAGGCGGCGGCACTTGCACTGTATCGCACGATGGGCTGTAGAAAGCTCTGTCAGCGTC
>DHJV01000154.1:0-1723 GCA_002404515.1 Lachnospiraceae bacterium UBA4711
AGTGCTACCGGAACTGTGATTCCGAGTTCCTCGTCCATAGCCTTAACCATAGCTGCAACTGTCTTGAATCCTGTCATATACTTTCCGGCACCCTCAGATACACCAAGGATAACAGGGGAGTTTAATTCCTGTGCTGTTAAAAGAATTGACTTTGTCCACTCAAGGTTATTGATGTTGAACTGACCGACTGCATAATGACCAGCTTTAGCCTTTTTCAACATTTCTGTAGCTGAAACTAACATTTGTAATTCCTCCATTTTCTTTAATTTTATCCTAGATAGACATATTATACTATACTATCTGAAAAAATAAAAGACTATTGCTTACAATAATCTAAAAATTTCTCTTTGATTTCTTCCCGGTCTTTTCCCATAACCAACGAAAGCTCACTGTATAAACCATCCTCGGCGAGCTTCATATACCGTTCATCTGTCACAGTCACTTTCTTGCCATGTGCCTCACGCTCTTCTTTCCGGATCAGAAGTGCCTTGATTACCTTCACACACTGGCGCAGATCACAGCTTTTCATTGCCTTTTTATAACTGTCATCCCGCATTCGCTCGCTCTCGACCTTCAATGGCTCAATCTCCTTGACTTCTTCCATCAGAGCAGCCGCCTCATCAGCTGTGATCACACTCCGAAGCACAACCCGGCTGTTATCTGTCGGGCAAAACAAGCGGCTGTCTCTCGTTTTTTCCGGCACCAATACATAATACAATTTGTCTTCATTAATTCCCGCTATATCCGGATGTGTAATCTCCTCCACCCGGCATATACCATTGCTTCCATATACGATATAATCGCCTACATGAAACACGCTCTCGCCTCCATCTTTCTATTCCATCCCTCTTATATTCTACCTATTTATAATATCACTTTTCCCGGCAAATCGTAAGTCGGTTTTTCTGAATCCCGGAATTTTCAGCACTTTTGCAAAGATAGCTTCCTATTTTTTTGTGTTTTTTCACAATAGCATGCTACAAATTTTACATTTTCTGAAAAATATGTTGAATTTTCCAGTAAAATGTCGATAATGAACTTATAAGGTTCAAGGTTTGTTTTATGGAACAAGGGGGAATTTTCTTTGCGAAAGAATATAGGTTTATTGATCAATGATTTGAATACGCCATTTACATCGGAGGCAGTCAAAGGTGCGGAGCTTGGTGCACGTGCCATTGATGCAAATATGTATATCTTTCCGGGTATGTATCTTGATAATACCCTTATTTCTGATGATCATTTACAATACGAATATCAGTATAATACCCTGTTCCAGTTTGCAAACGATAATCACTTAGATATTCTATATATTATGATGGGACTGATTGGTTGTCGTGTCGATCTTGATGCCCGCCGCAAATTTCTTGCACAGTTTCTTGGAATTCCGGTTGTCATCCTCTACACCGATATGCCTGGGTATCCATCTATGATTTTCGATAATCAGGGTGCCTTTATGCAGGGCATCCGGCATCTGATCGTCGACCACGGTGCGAAAAACATCGGCTATGTCAGCGGTCCAAAAACAAACATCGATGCAATGGAACGTCTGACTGCCTATAAGAAGGTTTTGGAAGAGCAGAATATTTCCTATAACGAAAATTATGTCGTCTATGGTAATTTCGAAGGCAGCAGCGAAAAGCTGATCGGCGCTTTCGTCTCTACCCATCCGGAATTGGATGCCGTCGTATTTGCAAACGATGAGATGGCAAAAGGCGGCTATCGT
>DHJV01000154.1:1748-5260 GCA_002404515.1 Lachnospiraceae bacterium UBA4711
TGTTCGCCAAGCTTGGGCTGAAAGTCGGCAGGGATATTTTAGTTGTCGGCTTTGATAACGCTCCTTATGCATCCACGCTGAATCCACCTCTCACAACCGTCGAGGCAAATGCAGCTGAATTAGCCTATAAAGCAATCGTACATATGCCGGATTTCCTGGATGCTGGTACAACTCCTATGGTGCAGCGTGTGGCAACCCATTACATTCATCGTTGTTCCTGTGGCTGTGCAAATTATGACTATGATTCTCTGGCATCCAAGCTTCAGTTAATTGATCTTCTTGACGAAACAAAGCGCCTGGAAATTTTAAAACATATTATGAATTATCTGTTCAGCACTTATGCAGATACAAATATTATCCTTCAGTTAAAGGATGATCTATCCGTCTTTCTCCGTCTGATCTGTGATCTCACCTCATCCAATGATATTGCGTCTGACCGGATGGATGTCAAAACAATTTTCACTCAAATTATTGAACAACCGATTTTTTCTTATACTTCGGTAGAGTTTTTTGTGAATTTGTTGTTCTCCTTACAATTTGTACTGGAGCGGCAGATTGAAGATACAGACGCAAGGATTGCTTTCGTCGATTTATTTTCATCGATGTACCAACAGCTTTCCATCTCTAACTTCCGTACCTACCAGAAACAGTACAGCAGTATGGCGCAGATTACACATCTGGTTGATGAAATCAGTGCAAATCTTTCGCAATCCAGATTGATGGAACTTCCGTTTGAATCTATTCTGAAAAATATGAGTGGAATTGGCATTCACTCTTCGTTCTTATATACATTTAAGCAACCGATCAATCACCCGCACGATACGATATTCCGCAAGCCGGATTCCCTGTTGTTACGTGCCTACACGATTGAAAACCAGTCCTTTGGTGTTCCGAAGAACGAACAGCTTGTAACGATTAACAGCATTTTCAACAACACAAAAATGCAACAGGATAAACGAAGAACTTATATTCTTGAGCCATTGTTTTCACAGGAACAGCTGCTTGGTCTGATCGTCTGTGATACAGAGATCGATTATTTCAATATGGTTCCATCCCTTGGCATCCACATCTCCGCTGCATTAAAGACGATGCTTTTGTTAGAACAACAGAAAGAAATCAGTGAGCATCTTCAGCAAAACTTAGAGCAGATGTCCAAGCATAACCTGATCTTAAAAGAGATTTCCAAGACGGATCAGCTGACCGGTTTATATAACCGCTGGGGATTCTTAGATTATGTAAAAACGATTATCGAGAATCCGATGAATCAGAACCGCGAGGTTCTCGTCCTTTATGCGGATATGGATAACCTGAAAATGATCAACGATAAATACGGGCATGACGAAGGCGATTTCGCCCTGCGTGAGATCGGCATGATTTTAAAGGAAGCATTTCGGAATACAGATGTCATCTCCCGTTTCGGCGGTGACGAATTTGTGGCTTTCGCACTGCTAGGTATTCCAAACTACGAAAAGATCATGAAGCATCGTATCGCAGAAATCACGGAGCGGCATAATCAGATGGCACAAAAGCCTTACCGGATTGAGATGAGTATCGGTATCTGTGAAGTTTTCTGTTCGAAGGATCTGAATATTGAAAAAGTCTTAGAACAGGCGGATAAAAAACTATACATTGAGAAAAAAGCGAAGAAAGAAATGCAAAAAAAGTAGAGCCATCCGCTCTACTTTTTTCTTTTTAGTCCTCTACAAATCCACGAAAGCCTTTTTCTACCACGCGTCTTGGAATCATAACCATATGTCCACAAGTCTGACATTTCAGCCGGAAATCCATACCAACCCGCTGAATCTGCCATGTATTTCCACCACATGGATGCGGCTTCTTCATTCGAATAATCTGTCCAATCTGAAAATCCATCCGTTATAACCTCTTTCCTATTGCATCGACCATCCGCACCGATAGTATTACATACACGAATATAGCCGTCTATACTCTCACATTATCGCAGGATAATCTGTACCATCTCTTCTGCATTCTCTGCGAGATATTTACAATCACAGGCGTCAAACTCTTCTTTACTGCCATATCCAAACAGTACACCGATCGTCTCAATTCCAAATGCTCTGGCACCGATTACATCGAACTTCCGATCGCCAACCATGATGATATCGTCCACCTGCGGTTTTGTCTGATCTGCCGCAATGTTTGTAAGCAGATACTCGATAACCGCAGCTTTCGTATCCCTCGATTTATCAAACGTACTGCCTGCAATGATATCAAAATATCCATCCAACTTCAGATACTCCAGAATCTGCTTTGCATAAAGTTCCGGCTTCGACGTTGCCACATACAGATGACAGCCATGCTCCTGAAGCGTCTGAAATGCAGCTTCCATTCCCGGCATAATCCCGTTTTGACAGATGCCCTTCGTGCTGTAATATTCCCGGTAATATAACACCGCCTGTTCTGCCTCTTCCTCCGAGAGTCCATGGAATTCCCGGAACGAATCCCGAAGCGGTGGTCCAATGTAAGGATACAATGTCGTCCGGTCTTCTACCGTAATCCCAAACCTGGAAAGCGCATACAACACGCCATTGATGATCCCCTCTTCCGGTTCTGTAATCGTCCCATCAAGGTCAAAAAATACATACTTATACATATCAGTTCTTCAGGTACAGAATGATACTCTTTCGTGTGATAATACCGATAAAACAATCCCGGTCATCTACCACACAGAGGAAATTCCGATCCAGAATCCTTTCCATAATCTCATCTTTTTCCACGGTATTTAATACCTTGGCACCCTCGTCTTTGTTGACGATATCTGATACCTTATACTTTGCAAGGTTCTCACGACCGTGCTCCATAACCGCACGCAGAAAATCGCCCTCGCTCGCAATTCCGACATACCGTCCCTGATCATCTACAACCGGGATCGCCGTATATGTCGTACCAAGCAAAAATGCAACTGCCTGATCCAGCGTGTCATTTGCATTTAAGTATGTCAGCGTATGCTTCGGAATCAAAATATTAAAAATATTCATATGTAACCTCCTGGTTCAAAATAAGCTGCTGATTGACTCGAACCAGCAGCTTATACATAAATCTCATTTTGCTTACAGCTGCTCTGCCATATCCAGAAGCAGTCTCTCCGTCTTCTTCCATCCAAGGCAAGGATCTGTGATGGACTTGCCATAGCATCCACCACCGATTGGCTGGTTTCCATCTTCAATGTAGCTTTCTACCATAACACCCTTGACCAGATGCTTTACTTCATCACTGTGTCTTCTGCTATGCAGGATCTCGTTTACGATACGAGGCTGTTCATCCCACTTCTTGCCGGAGTTGTTGTGGTTTGCATCTACGATACATGCAGGGTTCACAAGCTTATACTTGCCATAAGCTTCTGCAAGATACTTCAGATCCTCATAATGATAGTTCGGAATCGAACGTCCGCTCTTGCTCAAAGATCCACGCAGGATACAGTGTGCCAATGGGTTTCCATCCGTTTTTGCCTCATAGCCTGAGAACAGAAATGTATGCTTTGCCTGTGCAGC
>DHJV01000037.1:0-6977 GCA_002404515.1 Lachnospiraceae bacterium UBA4711
GTGGATGTGATGACCTTTATCTATCGTCCCAAAAAGGGATGGGTCGGCAAAGTTTACTACCGATTCGTACATGCGGCGGTCACATCCCGGGATATCCGTAAGATCTACGTGTTTGGCAGGAGCGAGATCGATCATTACGTGGAACTGTTTGGCGTGCCAAAGGAAAAGTTTGCCTCCGAGCTGCTGGGCATCGCCGACCTGGCCCCGGAGATCAATGCCCTGCCCAGGACGCGGGAAGACCGCTTTTACCTTTCTGCCGGGCGCAGCAACCGGGATTACGATTTCCTGCGCGCAGTGTGGGAAAAGCAGAGCACCCCGCTGTGCATCGTGTGCGATGTGGAGACAGCAGAGGATACGCCCACAATCCACTACGAGAAAAACTGCCATGGCAATGAATACCTGCGCCTGCTGGCAGATTCGTATGCAGTCATCGTGCCGCTGCTCTCGGAAAAGTTTTCTTCCGGGCAGCTGGTGGTCCTGCAGGCAGCCATGCTGGGCAAACCTGTCATCGTAACGCAGAACGATACCGTCCGGGATTATGTAGATGACGGCGAGACGGGATTTATCATCCCGAAGACGGAACAGGCGCTGCTGCAGGCACTGCATCAGCTGGATGACCCGGTGTGCTATGCCCGGATGTGCCGGAATGCCCGCCGTAAGTTTGAGCAGTGTTTCAGTTTATATGAGCTGGGCTGTCGGGTGGGGAACCAGCAAAAAGCAGAAGAAACTGCGGACATGTCTTGATGCCACATCGACGCCACATCTATAACAATCCAGAAAAATAGGGCAACAGCTTGACAAAAGGTGTAAAATGAGTCAAAGAGGTGATTCAAATGTTGTACAATGAAGCAGGAAACTTTTGATTCAAACATTGGAAAGAAGTCATTAATGTCCGGGAAGCAGCAAGAAATTACCACAGACAGACACAAACATCAATTCTGCCATAAGAATGGCACGAGATTTTGTTGAAGCCGTCCAGCTGTCATGGTATACTCTTGTACAGACGGGAGGGCATCAGGATGTACGAAAAGCATGGAACACCTCCGTGCGGTGCGCTGAATTCTTATATATGGAACAAGTGCATTGATGAAATTGCAGATGCGATAGATAATATTGCGTTGCTTCGTGTAGAAGAACTGCATTTGCTAGAGGGGAAAAGTACGGAGCAGCCGCACTGTGGAAAAGTTTCCAACGAACAGCTGGCCTGCGCAGAGTACTTGTCATTCAAAATCTAAAGAAAAGCAATCGAACAGCCGGTAGGTCAAAAGCCTATCGGCTTTTTTCATGCTATCTCACAAGTTGCTATGCACAATAAATGGAAAGTCATATTGGTATGGACAGGGCCAGGAATGTGATGATTTGGTGAAAAAGATGTGAAGGATACCTGTTTTTTGCTCGATTTCGGTGTATATAGTGAAGGCCTTTATTTTTGAGCAAGTTGAAAGGAGGAACAAGCTTCAGGAAATCATGCTGGTCAGAGGGGACGACCACGGGTCAGTTGCTACTGTGCAACAGAGATAAGGCGGTACAATCTGGTGAATAGTAGAACATAGCAGGCGACTTTTGTGGATGCTCCAATCAGTGGGCAGGTGCAAAGATTGCCTGCTTTGTAGTTCATGAAATAGTAATCGAAATAGCCACAGATGTGAGAGCTATGTGAAAAGTGCGAGCGAAATACATCCATTTTGCCCGAAAATCGTGCGCTTTATGAAGGTCTTTGATTTTGAACAGCGGAAGGGGGCGAGCTCCATGAGTTCGTTAATCGGAAAGGAAACATGGTAGAATGGAGGTACGGATATGTAGCAAAAAGGATTGGCCGTACACACAAAGATAAAATAATGCAGAAATCGTGCAGCTGAAAATCTGGCTGCACGAACACACACAAGAAAAGAAGGAGAACGTCTATATGAGTTTGTCGACCATCACGCTGCAGTACAGCAGTGTAAGAGAAAACCAGAAGAATACCGGTTATCCGTTCAAAGCGGAGATCAAGACGGTGGATGACCTGAAAAAATCGCACAGTTCGACCATGTCTGTGGCAAATATGCAGATGGCAAAAACACGCGTGGAAATGTAGTTAAGGGCTACCGCAGCAAGAAGACCTTCCGAAAAGCGGACTGCCTGCCGGTGGATTGCGATAATACGAACTCCGACCCGCTGGCAGGGGATATTCCGGCAAGCGATTGGAAAACACCGGCGGATGTTCAGGAGTATTTCCCTGCATTCGACCCGGCGGCTCTGGACGCAGCCCGGTTCTTTTATGGCGTAGAGAATCCGAAAGTAGAGTTCTATGACGGAGATACGCCGCTGGATATCTTCATGGAGCAGCAGAACGCTTTGCCGGAAGTGATTTCCATCGGTGAGCGAAACAGTATTCTTTCCAAGTATCATAGAATGTGAGCTGTGTCAACAAAAACTCTTAAAAATTCTCCGGTTTCAGCAGAGTGCAAGAAGATGATTCCAAAACTTTGGCAAAAAGATAGATGTTTGGACAGCTTATCCGGCTGATTACGGTTTATAAACTCAAAAAAAAATTTTGCGTGGAAAAATGACCGCCTGCTTCAAGTTGAGCTTGAAAGTGGACGGCCTTGCTTGAAAAATGATTTTCAAAATTTGAAAGCACTCTGAAAGGTTTCACAGAGGACGCAAGCAGTATGAAGCCCTTGCCATGAAATACCCACAGATGTTCACCAACTACATTCCCACCAACGAAGAAATCATTTTGGACGGTTTGACCGACTGATATTTTTCAGACGGGCTTATTGGAGATTTTAGCAATGACAGAGTTTCAACAAAAGTGCTTACAGTACGATGAAGAACGGATCAGAAAACAGCTTGAAAACATCCAGCTTGCTAAAGAAATCGGGGTAAGCCAAAGCACTATTGATAAGATGATTTCTTTGGTGACGTATGAAAAAGAACAGTATGACGAACGAAAAGCACAATGGAGTTCAAGTTGAAAATGAAGAGCTTGTAAGGCAGATTCAAGCCGGGATCAATGTTTCTTCCAATTTGGAACAGCTTTACTTGCAAAATCGTCCTTTCATCTACAATACCGCAAGGAAATATTCTAAACAGGCTGAAATAGATGATCTTATGCAAGAGGGCTATTTAGGTCTGCAAAAGGCCGCTTCTATGTACAACCCCGACCATGAAACAAAATTTATAACCTATGCGGGGTATTGGATTCAGCAATCTATTCAGCGTTATTGCGGAAATGTCAAGCGGATTCCCATTCATCAACTTTCCGAAATTGCACGGTATAAACGCTTTTTAGCACAGTGCCAAAGTGAAAATAGAAATCCGTCTGATTTTGAAATTTGTAGAGCATTGAATATTTCAGCGAACAAGCTGGACAACTTGCGGAAAACAGTGTTTGAATCATCCGTTGCAAGTCTGCAATCCCCTGTTGATGGTGCGGACGGGCTATTATTGGAAGATTCTATCCCCGATCCGTCAAGCATGGAAGAGGATGTTACAGAACGCTTTGCACGGGAATACGCCAACCGTGTTCTGTGGAACATTGTAGATGAACTAAAGGACACCGAAAGCTATGTTATTTCGGGGCTTTATCGCCGCTCTAAGACGTTGCGAGAGTTGAAAGACGAACTTCACATTTCAGAGCAACGAATAGCCCAAATTCGAGATAAAGCCTTGCAGACCTTAAATTGCAAGAAACGGTTAGAAGAAATCGCTTCTATCTATGGTTACATTCCATCCAGAGCGTACAAAGGCAGTTTAAGCTATTTTAATTCTAACGGTTCAAGCACAGAAAATATTGCTTTGAATCGCATTGAACAGCAAGAAAAAGCGGCTCATCTTGCAAATAGAATACACCAAAATGAACAAGCTGTTCAACAGGAATTAAGCCTAGATGAACTATTTGCAAAGGTAGTGGGTAACGCAAAAAGGGGTGATGCACATGAATCTTTCCGTTGGAAAGTATGAATTACTGATCGGCACAAGCCAAACAAGCGGTTTTCTCCCTGCTGTGCAAGAGGGTGTAAAGCTGACTCTGAAAAGACGTAGTACCCCCGGCAAGCTAGAGTTTAGTATGCTAAAGGAAACAGCCCCGGAATTTGAAGAGGGCGACCCGGTACACCTGAAAATAGACGGTGTTCCCGTCTTTATGGGCTATGTCTTTACAAAACAGTCAAGTAAAGATTCTCTGCTGAAAGTAACTGCATACGATTAGATTCGTTATCTTAAAAATAAATCCACCTACGTTTATAAGAACAAAACAGCGTCCGATTTCATTAAGATGATTTGCGAAGATTTTCACCTAACCATTGGTAATCTTGCAGATACGGGCTATACAATTCCGTCAAGAGTGGAAGATAACACTTCACTCTTTGAAATGATTGAAAACGCTCTTGATTTCACAATGCAGAACACAAAGCAAATGTTCGTTCTATATGATGATTTTGGAAAGTTGGCCCTCAAAAATATTGCAGATATGAAAGTTCCTGATTTTCTAGTTTATGACGGAAACAGTGAAGATTTCACCTATACTTCCAGCATTGACAAGCAGACCTATAACAAGATTGTCTTGATGTACAATGACAGCGAAAAGGGAGAAAGAACACCATGCGTTGTGTCCGATGAAGCAAACATGAACAAATGGGGCGTTCTGCAGTACTTTGATGATAGCTTGACCGCAAACGAAAACGGCAACGCCAAAGCCGAAGCACTGCTAAAACTGTACAACCGTAAAAGCAAAAATCTGAAGTTAAAGGGCGTTTTGGGTAATCCCAATATTAGACCGGGTTGCCTGATCCCTACCCTGTTAGATTTGGGCGATATTCAGCTTAAAAATTATATGATGGTTGAAGATGTTACCCACAATCTGTATTTGGATGAGCACAACATGGATTTAACGCTTGTAGGCCACGGTTTTACCGCTTGATGTTTCCTTCTCACCTCACCAACAAAACAGCGTTGCCGGGCATTACAGGCGGTTTTGCGGCCATGTCATGGACTTTAATAAACTTTAACCGAAAGGGGGATTTTACACGATGATTAAAGCAATGCAGGCGGCGCAGAAAGCCGCACGAAAGGCCATAGAAAGCACCTATACAGGCGTTATGACGGTATCGGAACGGCAATCCGTCAAAGACCCTAATACCCACATTACCAGCACAAAAGAAGTCGTTGTTTTGGAGAATCAGCCGTGCAAGCTGTCTTTTGAAACCATTGCCGCCGCAGTCCAGACCGACACGGCGGCGGCACTCTCGCAGAGCGTTAAAGTATTTCTGTCGCCGGATGTTTCCATCAAAGCCGGATCAAAATTGACAGTAACGCAAAACGGCGTTACCACAGCTTACAAATCAAGCGGCGTTCCCGCTGTATATCTCACCCATCAAGAAATTATTCTGGAACTGTTTACAAAATGGGCTTGACCTCTTGAGAAAAACGCACTTTTGAAAGTTAATTTTCAAAGGTGCGTTTTTTCGTTTAATATATGATGCTATCATCTAAGCTAAGATAGCCCAACTCATACACATCTTTCTTTTTCTCCAAACAGTCCCGGATGATTTCAACAGCATTTTCCGGGGGATTCGGACAGCTTGGGAAAGTTTCGCCAAATGCACGGTAATAGCTTTTTATAGCCCTTATAAGTTCATCATCCTGCACACAATCAGGATGATTCATGTATTCTTCAAACTCTTTGCGTACATCTTCCGGGGCATCGTCCGTCAAATGCCAGTTATCCGGCTCATTCACAAAATACGGGCTTGTGTAAAAATCGGGCCTCGGCATTACTCTTGCACCTCTTTTGAATCATGTTGGAAGAACTACAACTTTACCATCCGAAAGAACTGCAATCAACGGTAGATTATCGGCATTGGAATACGGCACACCCTCGACTTTGCATCTAAACACAAAACCGCCGTTATATTCTCCGTGATAGCTCTGGATGATATACCCGTATTTTTCGCCTGTGTCCTCATCGGTTTCCCGATAGGCTTCAAGAATCCGTTTTGCTTCTTGTTTCGTCATTTTACATTGTTCTCTTGACGATCTTTGAAGAAGTCCGCCCATTCGGGGTTTTCTTTATCAAAAATCTGTTTCTGTTCCGTGGTTAGGGCTTTGGGGTAGTCAGCGAACATATTGAACACGGTCTTTTTGTCGAAACTAAAAAGCCATTCACCCACACCGTCCGGCGTGTCTTTCCACCAAATAACGTCCGTAGGATTGTTTTTATACCAGTTATCGGACGCTTTAGCCCATGTTTCTTTTACAAGCGTTCCATCCGCTTTACACTCACGGATAACAATGCTTATTTCCTTGCCCTCATCAACTTCATTGTTTTCTGCATCCAAAAAATGAAATTCGGCGTAATCACCGCCAAAAGGGGTTTTACCGTCAATGCGTTTCATGGAAATCACCTTTTTCTTTATTCTATCACCCGTCTTGCCTGTTGGCAATGGATGCTGTATAATATGTTCAAAGTAATTCAAAGCAAGATTGAACTATTTGAACAGTACACCCGCCTATATGATTTCCGGCTTATCATTGCGAAGAATCACGTTGTACAAGCCGGATTCATTGATAACCGTGGTTGACTGTTTGCGCCCCATGCTGTCGGTGAGGTAAGTTCGGCTGACCCCCTTTTCATCGGCATCAAGACGCCGTGCAGTTACTTTGTGATCCGTGCTATTGGTAGAAACGGCGTTGTTTGGGTGCGGTGACAATGCCACCCGCTTGCCACCATCCCACGGTATACGCATGAATCCGCACAAGTCTTTGTGCTTTGAAACCGTTGAACAAGGCTATTTTTTCAGTCCTTATAGAACCGCATAAAACCGCCAAATTTGAACTTTATACCGTTCTCTATAAACAAAGCACGTCGAAGCGATAGTTTCGCTACAAAGAGGAATCTAGTAGAAATCCTCCGTTTTACGTTATTTTCTCGTCATGTTGTGTTCGATGGCGAGGGCGATAAACTCCGCAATAAACGCATTGAAAATCACATT
>DHJV01000037.1:7013-7485 GCA_002404515.1 Lachnospiraceae bacterium UBA4711
CCGTTTCGGTGGTAATTGATATGGAGTGCGGAAACACAAAGAATTGAATATCTAACAATCGGCATAGCCGCAGACTTTGATAAAAAGCCTGCGGCTTTTTCTTTGCCCAAAAACAGAAAGGAGACATCCGTGAAATGGCAGTTTTTCGGGTAGAAAAGAACAGCGGCTACACGGTCATGTCGAACCACCACCTGCGGAACCGGGCCTTATCCCTGAAAGCCAAAGGTCTTTTATCCCAAATGCTCTCCCTGCCGGAAGATTGGGACTATACCCTGCAAGGGCTGGCCCGTATCAACAGGGAAAGCATTGACGCGATACGGCAGGCCATCCGGGAACTGGAACAGGCGGGCTACATCCAGCGTTCCAGAGAGCGGGACGAGAAAGGGCGGCTGCGCGGCGCGGACTATGTGATTTTCGAGCTGCCGCAGCCCATTCCTGCATCGGTTTCGCCTACATTGGAAAATCCAACGTT
>DHJV01000117.1:0-3549 GCA_002404515.1 Lachnospiraceae bacterium UBA4711
CGGTTTATTGGGAGGATTAGCACTCTTTATATTCGGTATGAATATGATGAGCGAATCGCTTCAGAAAGTAGCCGGAGACAAAATGAAGAAAGTATTGAGTGTACTTACACGAAATGCCGTGTGCGGAATGTTGGCGGGCGCACTTGTAACGGCAGTTCTGCAAAGCTCCAGCGCGACAACCGTATTGGTTATCGGCTTTGTCAGTGCCGGATTGATGTCCTTAAAACAGGGAATCTCTGTTATCTTCGGAGCGAACATCGGAACGACGATGACAGCACAGTTGATGGCGTTTAAGATCAGTGATTATATTATGCCGATCGTATTTATCGGTTTCCTGATTGCATTTATTGCGAAGAAAGAAAAAGTGAAGTTTGTCGGTCAGACGATTTTTGCGTTTGGTTTGTTGTTTGTCGGTATCGAGATGATGGGTGATGTTATGAAACCGCTTGCAACGAGCCCGGTATTTATCAATATGATGGAGAAGGTCAGCCATATTCCGGTGCTTGGTGTCGGTGTTGGTATGCTTATGACACTCGTTGTACAGAGCAGCTCGGCTACGATTGCTGTGTTACAGAGCTTTGCTTCACAGGCGGGACCGGATGGCACGAGTGTGATTGGTCTGGTTGGAGCAATCCCGATTCTGCTTGGCGATAATATTGGTACAACAATTACAGCATTGCTTGCAAGTATTGGACAGTCGAAGGATGCAAAGCGATGCGCGATTGCCCACAGTGTATTCAATATTACCGGTTCCTTTATCTTTATCTGGATCGTCAAACCATTTGCGAAGTTTGTTGAACTGATCTCACCAAAGGGAAATGAGCTGGACGTGATATCACGACAGATTGCAAATGCACATATGAGCTTTAATATTATCAATACATTGATCTGGCTGCCGCTGCTTCCAATTATGGTAAAAATTGTAACCTTTATTATTCGTGATGATAAGGCAGCATCCATTGAGGATGATAAGACAAAGAGCTATCTGGATCGAAATGTGATCAGCCAGCCGGTTGCAGCCATGTACCTTGTATCCCAGGAAATCCGCCGTGCGGGACGCCTTGTATCGGAGATGATCGGAAATATGAAAGCTACGGTAATCAATAATGACAGTAAGGCTCTTGTTAATCTGGAAGAGAACGGGAAATTGGTTGATCAGATTGATGAAAATACAGTCAGCTATATCTCCAGCATGTTCTCAAATGGTTCTCTGACTGAGGAACAATCGTCCACAACTGCCGGACTGATGTATGTTTTAAATGATATTGCACGCGTCAGCAAACGGTGCGAGGATGCTTCACCGGTTATCCGTGCCAAGCTTGAGGGAAAATACAAGTTCTCGAAAGATGCGGTGGAAGAACTTGGAAAAGTGATCGATAACGTGGAGATCATGTATCAGACAGCCATCGCATCCTTAGATAGCGGAGATACGAAAACAGCCAGGAAAGTACTTGACTATCGCAAAGAACTTCGGAGCATGGAGAAGAAATTCAACAAAAACCATCTGAAACGGCTGCGCAAGAACAACTGTAAACCGGAATTTACATATCCGTTTTCCAATATGCTGCATAGTCTGGAACGCATTGGCGACAGCTGCAGCGGCATCGTCGAAGAGGTCATGGACAATGTTCGTTTCTTAGAGTTGGAGGAAGCATAGGATGAAGCGGAAGGTAAGAAAGAAGTTTCAAAAATCAGTTCTGCATATTATATGTGCAGGAATTCTGGCAACTGCTTTATGCAGCTGTGGAAAGAAAGAACAGTCGGATTATGCATTTACCGGTACAAACGGAGATGCATCGTCCCTTGGGATGATTTCCGTACAGGTGCGCGAGGACGGCTCCGGTACGAGAAATCAGTTTGAAGAATATCTTGGTATTTCCATGTCAGAGGATAACATAGATAAATACAAAGATATGGATCAATGTGCCATTTCATCGAGCGGCAGTGCCATGGCAGAGGCAGTCAATGAAGCACCAAATGCAATTGGATATGTGTCTTACGGACAGATGCAGGCAGATTCCAAAGCACTTGCTGTGGATGGTATTGTCTGTACGAAAGACAGCATCGCCGATCATGTCTATCCACTGACCAGAGATTTTACACTTGCCTGGGTAGACAGCCCGAATGCGCTGCGGGATGATTTTGTCAAATATATTGCAGGTGCCGGTCAGAAGATCGTCAGTCAGACATATGTGCCTGTGGCAGAAGAGTCGACATTTCTGGCAGATCCGGATGCACAGGGAACACTCAGTATCCGTGGTTCTTCCTCTATGGCAGATCTGCTTACAGAGCTGGCAGATGCGTATATGGAAGTCAATAAAAATGCAACGATCCATGTCTATGCAACAGATTCCACGAAAGGTTTGAACGATGCCATGGAAGGAAAATGCGATATGGCTATGGTATCACGCAGTCTGAAGGATTACGAGGCAGACCTTGTAGAATCAACGGTGATCGCAACGGACGGAATCGCTGTGATTGTCCAGAAGGATAATCCAATCAATCAGGTAACGAAGGGTGAATTGAAAGGCATCTTCAATGGAGACATCACATCTTGGAATGATATTCAATAAAATAAAAAAACTGTTTTGTAAGATATTAAAGAAACACGATAAAGAAACGGAAACTATAACCGAAAATACGGAGGAAAATACTATGTTGCAGGAAACAATCTATGATAACCGGGAGCTTTCCTGGTTGAAGTTCAATAAAAGAGTGTTGGAAGAGGCAGTGGATGAGAATAATCCGCTTTGCGAGCGGCTGTCGTTCGTATCAATCTTCCAGAGCAATCTCGACGAGTTCCTGATGGTGCGTGTCGGCTCATTGGACGCTGGTAAAGACAGCAAAGTACGCGAGAATAAGACGAATATGACCTGCCAGGAGCAGCTTGACCGCATTGTCGTCAAGGAGAAAAAGCTTCGGGAGAAGAAGGATGAAATCTATCTGCGTCTGATGTACGAGATGGAGGAATATGGCGTCAAGGAGCTTTTATATAAAGATCTGAACGAGGATGAACAGGATTCCATGAAGCTTTACTTTGAAAATGAGATCCAGCCGTTTATCTCGCCACAGGTTGTTGGTAAGCGTCAGCCATTTCCGTTTCTCCGGAATAAGGAGATTTACGCAGTTGTTGAGCTTCGCACGAAATCAAACAATTCTAAGATTGGAATTATCCCATGTAACAACCCGGTTATCAAACGTATGATTCCAGTATCTTCCGATGGAAGACGGTTTATGCTGGCAGAAGAATTGATTCTTCATTTTGCAGCGGATGTATTTCCGGGCTATAAGGTAATCAGTAAATCACTGATCCGTATCCTGCGGAGCGCAGATATTGACGTGGATGATGCATTAGATGACGACGAGAAGGATTACCGGAAGGGCGTGGAGAAGGTTCTCCGCACAAGAAGCCGTCTCTGCCCACTCCGCATGGAATATACGAGAATGATGAACGATTCCATCATCGAGAAGATGTGTGGATTCCTGGGGCTTACAAAAAAACAGGTGTTCCATTCAATCTCTCCACTGGATCTGTCGTTTTTATTCAGG
>DHJV01000117.1:3602-6183 GCA_002404515.1 Lachnospiraceae bacterium UBA4711
GATCTGCTCCGGAACGAGAAACAATTATTCTATGAACGCCGCGTACCACAGCAGCCGGTCATGATTGACCGGACACGTTCTGTCATGGAACAGGCGCGGGAGCATGATTTGTTCCTGTCTTATCCGTATGAGAGCATGAAACCATTTATCCAGCTCTTAAATGAGGCTGCCAACGATCCGGAGGTTGTGTCGATCAAGATGACATTGTACCGTCTGGCAAGTGATTCGAAGATTGTAGAAGCACTTGTGGAAGCGGCAGAACAGGGCAAAGAAGTCGTTGTATTGGTCGAGCTTCGAGCACGTTTCGATGAAGAAAATAATATCCGCTGGTCCAGACAGCTTGAAGATGCCGGATGCCGCGTAATCTATGGATTAAACCATATGAAGGTACATTCCAAGCTCTGTCTGATTACCGGAAAACGGAACAACAAGATCGAATATATCACACAGATTGGTACCGGAAATTATAATGAGAAAACATCCCGTATCTACACCGACTATTCTCTGATCACATCTTCGGTAGATATCGGAAATGAAGCTGCCAATGTGTTCAATCACCTGTCTATGGGAACAACGGTCGAGGAGACTGAGCATCTGCTGGTCGCACCAAACTGCCTGCAGAACAAGGTGCTTGCGATGATTGATGATGAGATTGCAAAGGTAAAAGAGGGTAACGAAGGCTATGTCGGAATCAAGATCAATTCTCTGACGGATAAAAAGATTATCGACAAGCTGATTGAAGCTGGCAAAGCAGGCGTGAAGGTGCGTATGATCGTGCGAGGCATCTGCTGCCTGAAAGCAGGTGTCGCCGGCGAGACAGAAAATATCCAGGTAATCAGTATCGTTGGCAGATTCTTAGAGCACTCCCGGATCTATATCTTCGGCAAGAATGATCCGAAGGTGTATATCGCTTCTGCGGATTTCATGACACGGAATACCGTTCACCGTGTTGAGGTGGCGGCACCTGTCTACGATCCTGCAATTAGAGCACGCATTTTGGATGATTTTGAACTTTTCTATCAGGATGACCAGAAGGCAAGAGAGCAGATCAACGGAATCTATCTGCCGAAGCATGGGGATAAGCATATCAATGCGCAGGAAACACAGTATGCGCAGGCTTACAAGAACAACGAAACACATGCATAGCTACATCAGCATATCATGTCATGGGTACATAGTTATACAATCTAATTACATACGCTATACAATACTGCGCCATCAGTATTTTGTATAGATTCGAGACTTCCTCTCGACTGACAGTGAATGAACATTGCTGTCAGACGAAGCGCCTGTTTACGCCATACACAGGCGCTTTTTTATGTCGTATATTCAAAAAATGGGTTGACTATCATGGGAATCTCTGTTAATATATCCATATTCTCTTTATCGCATTAAAGTGATAACGCAACAGAGAAAAGAAAGATGAGGAACAAAGACATGAAAGAATTATCAAATTTACTTGGATTTCGGGAAAGTATCAAAGTTGTAGACGCAACCTTGCGTGACGGTGGACTGGTAAATGATTTTTATTTTACCGATGAATTTGTAAAAGCATTGTATCAGGCTAACATCGACGCCGGTGTTGACTATATGGAGATGGGGTATCGTGCATCAAAGAAGGTGTTTGACGAGACGAAGTTCGGTAAATGGAAATTCTGTAGTGATGACCATATCCGTGAGATTGTTGGAGATAACGATACGAACTTAAAGCTTGCAATCATGGCGGATATCGGCAGACATGATAAGAACGATTTTGATGAGAAGGTCAATTCTCCGGTTGATTTAGTCCGTGTGGCAGCGTACATCCATCAGATGCCGGAAGCCATCGACATGGTAGAGGATGCGGCAAAGAAGGGATACGAGACAAGCTGTAATATCATGGCTATCTCGAATTCACAGGAGGAAGATATCAAGGTTGCACTCGATATGCTTGGCAAGACACCGGTTGATGTCATCTACATCGTAGACAGCTTTGGCTCCCTGTACCCGGAACAGATTGCCCGTATCGCAGATCTGTACCTGAATTTCGCAGCGAAATACAATAAGAAGATCGGTATCCACGCACACAACAACCAGCAGCTTGCATTTGCAAACACGATTGAAGCGTGTGGCGACGGTGTGGACTGGTTAGACGGAACCTACCTGTCTATGGGAAGAGGCGCCGGTAACTGTGCGATGGAGCTGTTGCTTGGTTTCCTGAAGAATCCGAAATACAACGTATACCCGGTATTCAAGTTTATTGAAGATCACATGATGAAATTAAAGGATGATGGTATCGTCTGGGGCTACGATCTCCAGTACCTGATGACCGGACTTTTAAACCAGCATCCACGTTCTGCAATCGCATTCACGAAAGAAAATCGCCGCGATTACGCAGAGTACTACAAGGAACTGTTAATTTAGTATAAGCAGTAATCAGATTTAATATCATAAAAGTTAAAAAGTGGGTTATCGCATTAACTCATTACTGTAGTAAAAGAAGTATATATGATATAAAATGAATTGATGTCATATACATTTGTTTGAAACTTAGAAGTGCTTAATGTTCTGTGTTACATTAGCAATGTTTGAACACGATGTT
>DHJV01000117.1:6251-9612 GCA_002404515.1 Lachnospiraceae bacterium UBA4711
GGCGAATTGGCGGCGGTTGCGTACGGTAAAATACCGTAGATCAGAACATTTAGCACTTTTTTGTTTCAATACATCGTATATGACATCAATTTATTTTTATACAGACACTTCTTTTACGTATATTTAACAAAACTACGATAACGCACTTTACTTATATTCTGTATATTCTCATTTGTAAGATAAATAAAAAAGAAAATCTTTATGAGAAAAAGGAGACAAAGAAAATGAGAAAATTAAAGAAAGCAATCATTGGAGTTCTGGCATCAGCAATGCTTATGGGAGCCATGACAGGATGTGGAAAAACAGCAAGTGATGATATTACAGTTATTTCCCGTGAGGATGGTTCTGGTACAAGAGGAGCCTTTATTGAGTTGTTCGGCATCGAGGAGAAGGATGCAGACGGAAACAAGATTGACAAGACAATCACAACGGCAGATATCACAAATTCAACATCCGTTATGATGACAAGTGTTGCAGATGATACAGCAGCAATCGGTTACATATCACTTGGTTCTCTGGATGATTCTGTAAAGGCAGTTAAGATTGACGGTGCAGAAGCTTCTGCTGAGAACGTGTCAAACGGCAGCTACAAGGTATCCCGTCCATTTAACATCGCTACAAAGGGTACACCAAACGAAGTAACACAGGATTTCATCAACTTCATTCTGAGCGCAGATGGTCAGGCAGTTGTAGAAGAAGCTGGTTATATTAGTAATGGTAACACAGGTGCATTTAAGGCAGCCGGTGTCAAGGGTAAGATCAGTGTAGCTGGTTCATCTTCCGTAACACCAGTTATGGAGAAACTGAAAGAGGCATATGTTGCAATCAACCCAGATGTACAGATCGAAGTACAGCAGAGTGATTCTACAACAGGTATGACAAGTGCAGCAGAGGGTGTATGTGATATCGGTATGGCTTCCAGAGAGTTAAAGGACAGCGAACTTAGCGCAGGTCTTACACCAACCGTTATCGCTACTGACGGTATTGCAGTCATCGTAAACAAGGACAGCTCTGTAGACAGCCTGACAAGCGATCAGGTAAAGGGTATCTACACAGGTACAATCACAAAGTGGTCTGAAGTAAAGTAAGTAAGAATTAGAAATTAAAATACGAGAGGCAAAATATGGCGAAAGTAAAAGAAAGAACCATGCATATCGTATTCCTGGTGGCTGCCTGTATGTCCATACTGGCAGTCGCTATGATATGTCTGTTCATGTTTGCAAATGGTGTTCCAGCCATTCGCAAGATTGGATTTGTAAATTTCATATTTGGTAAAACATGGATGCCAGGCGCGAACAAATTCGGCATCTTCCCAATGATCATCGGAAGTATCTATGTGACAGCCGGAGCGATCATCATCGGTGTTCCGATCGGACTTTTATGTGCCATCTTTATGGCAAAGTTTTGTCCGCCGAAGCTTCACCGGATCATGAAACCGGCCGTGGATCTGCTGGCAGGTATTCCATCCATTGTATATGGATTCTTCGGTCTGGTTGTGATTACGCCGATGATCCGGAATGCGTTTGGCGGAAGTGGTAAGAATATCCTGACTGCCTGCATTCTGCTTGGTATCATGATTCTTCCTACGATTATCAGTGTATCGGAATCTGCAATCCGTGCCGTTCCTGAAAGCTATTACGAAGGTGCCCTGGCACTCGGTGATACGCATGAGAGAAGTGTCTTTAAGGCAGTACTCCCTGCGGCAAAATCCGGTATCTTAGCAGCAATCATCTTAGGAATTGGCCGTGCAATCGGTGAGACTATGGCGGTCATCATGATCGCAGGAAATCATCCGGTGCTTCCGGACAGTCTGCTGGCTGGTGTGCGTACCCTGACTTCCAACATCGTACTGGAGCTTGGTTATGCAACGGATCTTCACAGAGAAGCATTGATTGCAACCGGTGTTGTTCTGTTCGTATTTATTTTGATTATTAACCTGCTGTTCTCTGTTGTAAAGAAGAAAGGGGTTAAATAGATGGTAATGAGTGAAAAAATAGCTGAAGTACAAGATATAAAACCAATTAATGTTGTTACATGGAAAGATAAGCTGGAAGCCTATAAGAAGCGTCCGCTTTCCCTGCTCCTGCTGATTGCAGTTACCCTGTCGGCTGGGATTACCGTAGCCGTGCTCGGTGCACTGATCATTTATATACTGGCAAATGGTATCATGAATCTGACACCGGAGCTTTTTGCATGGAAATATACAACCGAAAATGTATCCATGCTTCCGGCAATCATCAATACCGTGCTTATGACCGCGTTATCTTTGCTGATTGCAGTGCCAATCGGTATCTGTTCTGCTATCTATCTGGTAGAGTATGCAAAGCGTGGCAATAAATTAGTCAATGTTGTCCGTATCACAACAGAGACATTGTCCGGTATTCCATCGATCGTATATGGTCTGTTTGGATATCTGATGTTCGTTATTGCATTTGGCTGGGGACTTTCGTTCTTCGGCGGTGCATTGACACTTTCCATCATGGTGCTTCCTACAATCATGCGTACAACAGAAGAGGCGCTTCTGAGTGTGCCGGATTCTTACCGGGAAGGAAGCTTCGGCCTAGGTGCCGGCAGACTTCGTACAATCTTCAAGGTTGTATTGCCATCGGCAGTACCGGGAATCTTGTCAGGCGTGATCTTAGCGATCGGTCGTATCGTTGGTGAGACGGCAGCTCTGATCTTTACATCCGGTACAACTGCTGAAGTACCGAAGAGTTTGTTTGATCCCGGATGTACACTGGCTGTCCATATGTATAAGCTGCTTTCAGAGGGACTTTACACGAAGCAGGCATATGCAACGGCGGTTGTACTGCTTGTCATGGTCGTACTGATCAATGCAGCATCAAGCAGACTGGCAAAGAAATTACAGGCGAAATAAACCTACAGAAATTGGAGGATCAACATTGGGTAATTTTGAAATCAAGAACATGGATCTTTATTACGGTGATTTCCATGCATTAAAAGATATAAACCTGAATATCCCATCCACAGAGATCACAGCATTTATCGGACCTTCCGGTTGTGGTAAGTCCACACTCTTAAAGAGCTTAAACCGGATGAACGATCTGGTTGAGGGCTGTAAGATTACAGGCGAGATTACATTGGATGGAGAAAATATATATAAGGGAATGGATGTCAATACACTTAGAAAGCGTGTTGGTATGGTATTCCAGAAGCCAAATCCATTTCCGATGAGCATCTATGATAATATCGCGTATGGTCCACGTACACACGGCATCAAGAAGAAAGCGGAGTTAGATGAGATTGTTGAACGTTCCTTAAGGCAGGCAGCAATCTGGGATGAGGTGAAGGATCGTCTCAAGAAGAGTGCACTCGGTATGTCCGGTGGCCAGCAGCAGCG
>DHJV01000107.1 GCA_002404515.1 Lachnospiraceae bacterium UBA4711
GAAGAGGAAGCCCGTAAGAAGGCTGAGGAAGATGCAAAGAAAGCTGCGGAGGAAGCCCGCAAGAAAGCCGAAGAGGCTATGCGCATCTTAGAGGAAGCGAAGAAGGCAGAGGAGGCAGCGTTAAAGGCAGCCGAGGAAGCCCGTAAGAAGGCAGAGGAAGATGCGAAGAAAGCGGCTGAGGAAGCTGCAAAGGCAAAGACCGAGGAAGAGAAACGTAAGAAGGCTGAAGAAGAAGCCCGTAAGAAGGCAGAGGCGGAAGCAAAGAAGAAAGCCGAAGAGGAAGCCAAGAGGAAGGCTGCCGAAGAACTTGCTGCAAAGGCAGAAGAAGAGGCACGTAAGAAGGCAGCTGAGGAAGCTGCAAAGGCAGAAGCGGAAGCAAAGGCAAAGGCCGAGGAAGCCCGTAAGATTTTAGAGGCAGCTAAGAAAGCCGAAGAGGAAGCGTTGAAGGCGGCAGAGCAGGCAGACAGTATTCAGATCGACCTGACACAGCCAGCCGAGGAAGGGAAACTTCCACTCGCTGCATCTTACCTTGAGAAGTATACAAAGATGGAGAAATCCGGAAAGAGTCTCGTTGACACATTTAATGCGATTACTGTCGATCAGAATAACCGTAATGTATGTATGATGGGGGATCATGGATTTGGTCTGACCAGTGTCGGAGAGGATTTCGCAAGAAGCTTCTATGATATGGGAATCTGCAAGGCAAAGACAATCGCAAAGATTAAGGCACAGGCATTGAACAAGGTAAAGCTTGCGGATGCAATGTCAAAGCTTGCCGGTGGATGCATGGTTGTTGAAAATGCAGGTCTGATCGCGCCGGAGAAGATGACAGAACTGATGAAACTTACAGCCAAGGATGCAAACGATGTTGTAGTGATCCTGACTGGTGCAACGGAGTCTATCAACCGGTTGTTTGGAGCAGCTGGAAATGTTAAGGATAAGTTTACACATCAGATCAATATGGAGGGTATTTCTACACAGGATATGCTCGCGATTGCAAAGGGGTATTTCAAACAGCAGGGCTTCAAGACAGACGATTCTGTAGAAGGCACTGTGAAGAATCTCCTGATGGCGATGGAGTCTGGAAATATCGATCGTATGCTCAAGGCTTGCGATGAGGCAATGCTCAAATGTGACGACCGTGAAAAGGTAAAAGGTTCCAGCCGGAAATATTTACTAAGCGAAGATTTTAAATAATCGTTGAAAAAATAAGAGCCGATGCTTATAATTTAAGCATCGGCTTTTTTACGTAATAAGCCGGTGAGCGAGAGGATAAATAAGAAACCGGAAGATAAGAGGTATAAAACGTGGTAAATATAGATATCGGTATAGACCTTGGAACATCGAACACGGTCATATACATAAAAGACAAAGGAATTGTAGTCAACCAGCCATCGGTGGTCGCATATGAAGCAAAGAGTAAAAAGATTATTGCAGTTGGAAATAAAGCGAAAAAGATGCTGGGAAAAACACCGGAAGATATCGAGGTGACACGTCCGATTCGGAATGGTGTTATTTCGGATTATATTATGACGGAACGTATGCTTAAAATATACGTGAAATCAGCAATTGCAAAACGAAAGATCTGGGGCAAACCAAATATCTGTGTCTGCGTGCCGAGTGGCGTCACGGATGTGCAGCGCCGTGCGGCGTGCGATGCAGTATATCGGACGGGCGCCAAGAATGTGTATGTGCTTGAAGAACCATTTGCTGCGGCTATCGGTGCAGGCGTGGATATTGAGTCAGCGGTTGGCGCAATGGTTGTGGATATCGGTGCGGGAACAACGGATATTGCGATTGTTGCAAGAGGCGGTGTACAACACAGCAGTTCTATCAAGATTGGCGGCGACGATTTTGATGAGGCAATTATCCGTTATATGCGCAAACGCCACAATGTGTTGCTGGGCGAAAGCTCTGCCGAACAGTTGAAGAAGGATATTGGTTCTGTATATCCGCGGGAGCAGGATGCAATTGGCTACGCACGTGGAAAGGAACTGGTGCGTGGACTTCCGACGAAGATGGCAGTCAAATCTTCAGAGATGATCGAGGCATGTCAGGAGGAGACAGATCAGATCTTAGATTCCATTCGGGAAATGCTGGAGTCGGCGCCGCCGGAGTTGGTTTCTGATATTTCTGAGCATGGTATTATTCTTGCCGGTGGTGGAAGCAAGATTTTTGGTATGGATAAGCTCATTATGGACAAGATTGGTGTCCCTGTTGTGAATATCAAGAATCCGGATCAGGTTGTTGCGACAGGTGCTGGAACGGCACATTATTATATCAAGGACGGAAGAACCTTGGAAGAGTAAGAGACAGGACAAAAATACGTGGAAAATAAGAAGAAAACATTGCGTGAACATGGCGTGGAATATACATATGACGAACGGTTCCTCCCGCTCACGCAGAAAGAAATGCAATTAAAAGGCTGGGAACAGCCGGATTTTGTCTATGTGATCGGGGATGCATATGTGGATCATCCATCCTTTGGACCGGCAATTATCAGCCGGGTGTTAGAGGCACATGGATATAAAGTGGCAATTATTTCACAGCCGGACTGGAAGGATGAAAATTCGATTGCCATTTATGGCAGACCGAGGCTTGCCTTTCTGGTATGTGCGGGAAATATGGATTCGATGGTGAACCATTATACTGTCTCTAAAAAGAAACGGCATACGGATGCCTACACGCCAGGCGGTGAGATGGGAAAACGACCGGATTATGCAACGATTGTCTACTGCAATCTGATCCGCAGGAAATACAAGGACGCAGCAATCGTGGCAGGTGGAATCGAAGCGAGCCTGCGCCGGTTGGCACATTATGATTACTGGTCAAATAAACTCAAACACTCGATTCTGGTTGATGCGCAGGCTGATATTGTGATCTATGGCATGGGTGAGCATGCAATCGTTGAAATTGCGGATGCACTGCAAAGCGGCATCGACATCAAGGATTTAAGTTTTATTCATGGAACAGTCTATAAAGCGAGAAATCTGGAACATCTGTATGAGGATTATATTGAGCTTCCGTCGTATGATGCGTTGCAGGAAGATAAGTTGAATTACGCGCGGAGCTTCAAAATACAATATGATAACACAGACCACATCACAGCGAAAATCCTGGTAGAAAAATACAAGGAACATCTGTATGTGGTTCAGAATCCGCCGGCAGAGCCGCTGACGGAGTTGGAAATGGACGAGGTGTATGCACTTCCGTATACGAAGACCTATCATCCAATCTATGAAGCACAGGGCGGAATCCCTGCGATATCGGAGATTAAATTCTCGCTGGTCAGCAATCGCGGATGCTTTGGTGGATGCAGCTTCTGCGCGCTCACATTTCATCAGGGACGTACATTGCAGACACGCAGCCATGCATCGATTATAGAAGAGGCAAAGGAAATGACAAAAGATCCGGATTTCAAGGGCTATATCCACGATGTGGGAGGCCCGACGGCGAATTTCCGGCAGCGCGCCTGCAAGAAACAGGAGAGATATGGCGTCTGTGCGAACCGCCAGTGCTTATTTCCAAAGCCGTGTCCGAATCTGATCGTGGATCATTCGGATTATCTGAAGCTGCTGCGGGAGCTTCGGAGTCTGCCGAAGGTGAAGAAGGTATTTATCCGTTCAGGTATCCGGTTTGACTATCTGATGGCGGACAAGGACGACACATTCTTCCGGGAGCTTTGTAAATACCATGTCAGCGGACAGTTAAAGGTGGCACCGGAGCATATTTCGGACAAGGTGCTGATGAAGCTTGGCAAGCCGGAAAATGCAGTCTTTCAGGCATTTTGCAAGAAATACAAACGTATCAATGAGGAACTTGGTTTAAAACAATATATGGTACCGTATCTTATGTCATCCCATCCGGGTTCGACTATGAAAGAAGCTGTGGAATTAGCGGAATATTTGCGGGACTTAGGGTATATGCCGGAACAGGTGCAGGATTTCTACCCAACGCCATCGACAATATCAACCTGCATGTATTACACCGGTGTGGATCCGCGGACGATGGAGAAGGTGTATGTGCCGAATTCTCCACATGAAAAGGCAATGCAGCGGGCACTGATCCAGTACCGGAATCCGGATAATTATGATCTGGTGCATGAGGCACTTGTGAAAGCAGGCCGGACAGACCTGATTGGATTCGATAAAAAATGTCTGATTAAACCTCGGAAGATGAAGAATGCTGCAAATGAGAAAAAATCTCAACATGGAACAATAAATAAACAATCCGAAAATCGTTCGAATGTGCAGCATAAAAATCCTGCACAGAAACAGGGACAAAAACAGAAGCCGCAAATGAATACAAAAACCAAAAAAAGTATACGCAATGTACATAAAAAGAAACAAAAGTAAGGGTTTCTTTTATTGCGAAACCATAGAAATTATGATATTATCTATCTAGGCGTGTCGACATATGCATGATCGGCACAGATAGAAACAAAGAAAACGAAATGGAGGAAAATTTCAACATGGCAAAGAAAGTAGTTTTGGCTGGCGCATGTCGTACAGCAATCGGTACTATGGGTGGTGCACTTTCAACAACACCAGCACCAGTGTTAGGTTCTATCGTTATCAAGGAGGCTCTGAACAGAGCAGGTGTTCCTGCTGACCAGGTCGATCATGTATATATGGGTTGTGTTATCCAGGCAGGTCTTGGACAGAACGTTGCACGTCAGGCTTCTATTAAAGCAGGACTTCCAATTGAGACACCTGCAGTAACTGTAAACGTTGTTTGTGGTTCCGGTTTGAACTGTGTAAATATGGCAGCACAGATGATTCAGGCAGGAGATGCAGATATCGTAGTAGCAGGTGGTATGGAAAACATGTCCATGGC
>DHJV01000001.1 GCA_002404515.1 Lachnospiraceae bacterium UBA4711
TCGTATATCTTCATGAATCAATCTGGAACTATATGAAAATATCTCTAACCGGTTTCATAAGTTTCGTTTTTTATATCATATATGACACATGTGTCTTTCATATATACTATAACAAAAAAATGCACAGGCATCTAATTTTTTGATGTCTGTGCATTGTATGCTTCTTTGTTTACACTTCAAATTAACTTACGACAACACCTTCGACAGGAATTCTTTCAGTCTCGGATTCTTTGGATTTCCAAAGAACTCTTCCGGTGTGCCGGACTCCAGGATCTGACCATCGTCGATAAAGAGGACTTTGTTTGCAACTTCCTTTGCAAATCCCATCTCATGGGTAACGATGATCATTGTCATACCTTCCTTTGCAACCGCTTTCATCAGATCCAATACCTCGCCTACCATCTCTGGATCAAGTGCGGAGGTTGGCTCATCGAACAGGATCACATCCGGGTTCATTGCAAGCGCACGCACGATTGCCACACGCTGCTTCTGTCCACCGGAAAGTGTAGACGGATATACGTCTGCTTTGTCTAACAGCCCGATTCTCTTAAGCAGATTCTCTGCTCTTTCTCTCGACTCAGCTACGATCTTTGCCTTGGTCGTTGTGATTTCAATTTTCTCCTGCTTTTCCTTACGGAACAGATTTGTAAGCGGAAGGAACCGATTGTGGCGTTTTGCCTTCTTCAGATCCTGACACTGTACATAGACCGGTGCAAGCATGATGTTCTGGATGACTGTCTTGTTATTGTACAGATTAAAATGCTGGAACACCATTCCCATACGACGGCGGTGGATATTGATATCAACCTTTGGATCTGCGATATCGACACCATTGAAGATGATCTGTCCGCCTGTTGGATCTTCCATACAGTTCAGGCAACGCAAAAATGTACTCTTACCGGAGCCGGAAGGACCAATGACAACCATAATGTCGCCCTTGTCCACAGTGACGTTGATGCCTTTCAAGACTTCATTGTCACCAAAATGTTTTTCAAGATCAATGACTTCTATCACTCTTTCTTAGGCTCCTTTCCATCATTTTAATTCCAAAGCTGATCAGCAGGACAAGCACGATGTAGATGATTGCCATAACCAGATATGGAATCATGAACTCGTAGCTATTGCTTCCGATGTAGTTGAATGCCACATACAGATCTGAGGCACCAACAAAGCTGACTACGGAAGTTTCCTTGATCAACGATATAAATTCATTTCCAAGTGTTGGCAGGATATTCTTGACTGCCTGTGGAATGACGATCTTGCGCATAGTTGTCGCAAAGCTCAAGCCCATCGCACGTCCACCTTCCATCTGTCCCGGATCTACGGAGAGGATACCGCTTCGCATGATCTCGGAAATGTATGCTCCACTGTTCAAGCCAAATACCATAATTGATACCTGCACGCCTGTCATATGTGCATCCATCAGAGGCAGCAATACATAATAAAACACCAACAACTGTACAACCATAGGAGTTCCACGGAACAATCCGACGTAAAACCGGCAGATGGCATCTAAGACACGTGGCAGACGCTTATACTTCGGAATCACACGCACCGTTGCAATCAATGTACCGATTACAACACCGATGATCAGACCGATGATAGCGATAATCAGCGTATTCTTCAATCCCTCTAATACTTTTACATACCCACGGTTATTGATGAATATTTCTATGAATTTGTCTATTTTAGTTCCTATATCTCCCATGAAATATCCTTTCGTTACTTTAATTACTGCATCTTATTGATAGATGATGTAATACTCTCAGCAGGAGCGGAATCGATAATTACGTAATTGATGTTTCCATTCAGCAGATCCTGTACTGCAAGGGAACCATTCTTGTAACCCTTAGACTCCATCTTCAGTCCCGGGAATCCCCAATCGTCATCACCTTCACAGTAGAACTGACCTGTTGTACCGTTCTGGAAACCGATCTTCTCGTCAGAGCCCTTTGCCTCAAGAATCTTGTTTACATCATCGGCTGTCTTGCAGTCGTCAAACTGTGTATCGGTTGACAATGTGATAAGCTTCTGTGATGCACTGTAATATGGATCAGAGAATGCTACATACTCTTCACGGTCTGGCTTGATTGTAAGACCTGCCATTGCGATATCGCACTTGTGCTGACCAACAGAGAGACATACGGCATCGAAATCCATGTTCTGGATTACAAGCTCCTTGCCAAGCTTATCGGCAAGCGCCTTTGCGATCTCCATATCAATACCAACATAGTTCTCACCATCCATATACTCAAATGGCTCGAATGCTGCGTTTGTTGCTACAACCAACTGATCCTTGCTCTCATCATAAGTAGCAGACTGTACAGGTACCGGAGTACCATCACCAAAATAACGGTTGCAGATCTCATCAAATGTTCCGTCAGACTTCATATCTGAAACGAACTGGTTTACTTCCTTTAATAAATCTGGCTGATCCTTATCTACACCGAATGCATACTGCTCATCTGTCAGATCTACCTCGATAACCTTGGCAGTTTTCTTTGCAGAATCGCTCTTTCCGCCACATCCTGTCAGTGCTGCCATGCACATAACTGTGGACAATGTAATTGCTACTAACTTCTTAAGTTTCATAATACTTTACTTCCTTTCTTCACATTTACGATTTAATATAGCATCCTACAGCAAAAAATGCAACGAAAGACACGTTTTTTTTGCAATACAATGCATTTTCTGCATAAAAAGTTTATTTTTTTCAATTTTTATGCACGATTGGCATTGACCTTGCAACCATTGTAAGGTTTAATATAGGATGCGGGTTTGAGAAAGACATCGCAGGAGGCATTATTTACTATGGAAAAAAATCTGACAACCGGAAGCGTATTCAAGACGATTTTATATTTTGCGCTTCCATATCTATTCTCTTATTTTTTACAGACACTATATGGTATGGCGGATCTGTTCATCATCGGACAGTTCAACGGAACCGAAAGCACGACCGCTGTTGCAAATGGCAGTCAGGTCATGCACATGCTGACTGTCATGATCGTCGGTCTGGCGATGGGGTCTACCGTCATGATCGGACGTGCTGTCGGTGCCAGACACAAAGAGGAGATTTCAAAAACAGTTGGAAACTCCGTGACGTTGTTCATGGGACTTTCCATCGTGTTAACGATTGTTCTGCTGTTGCTTGTAAGACCGATCGTGTTACTGATCCAGACTCCGGCCGAGGCAATCGAAGGTTCGATCCAGTACCTGACGATCTGCTTTATCGGAATTCCGTTTATCACAGCATACAATATCATCGCTTCTATCTTCCGTGGCATGGGCGATTCGAAAAGTCCGATGTATTTTATCGCGATCGCCTGCATGGCAAATATCGCGCTTGACTATGTATTTATGGGCGCACTCCATATGGGCGCTGCCGGAGCCGCACTCGGCACAACACTCGCCCAGACGCTGAGTGTCATCATCTCTTTGCTCATGACGAAGAAAAAAAAGCTTGGCATCAAGCTTTCCAGACAGGATTTCATTCCAAGCCGTACTGTGCTCGGCGAGATCCTGAAGATCGGTATTCCGGTTGCGATTCAGGACGGTTGTATCCAGATTGCATTTATCATTATCACGGTTATCGCAAACAGCCGTGGCTTAAATGATGCCGCTGCCGTCGGTATCGTCGAGAAGGTGATCAGCGCACTCTTCATCGTACCATCCTCGATGCTTGCAACCGTCTCTGCACTTGCCGCACAAAATATCGGTGCCGGCAAGCATGACCGTGCATCAAAGACACTGCAATACGCAATCACGATCACATTTACTTACGGTGTGATCGTAGCTTTGATTGTGGAAGTGATTGCCGCAGGTATCGTTGGCATCTTCACAAAGGACGCCGCGGTTGTCGTGCTTGGCACCCAGTATCTGCGCGGTTACATCATCGACTGTGCTTTAGCCGGTATCCATTTCTGCTTCAGCGGATATTTCTGTGCATATGGCAAATCCTATATCGGATTCATTCACAACATGATCGCGATCATCTGCCTGCGTGTGCCGGGTTCGTATCTTGCATCGAAGTTCTTCGCGGATACTCTGTTCCCGATGGGACTTGCAGCCCCTGCCGGATCAACGCTTTCGGTTATTATCTGTGTGAGCGCATTTATATGGATGAAGAAGCACGGGAAATTACAACAGGTATAAATCTTTATATATGGCGGATAGATTCGCAGTCATCCACCATATTAATTATGGGAGTTTCATATGGACGAAAAGAAATTATATAAAATCGGTGAAGTTGCAAATATGTTTCATTTGAGCACAGGAACTCTGCGCCACTATGAACAGGCAGGATTGCTCCAGCCGGAATATATCGACACGGAGACCGGCTATCGCTATTATAGCATCCGTCAGTTTGAGGTTCTGAATACGATCGGCTATCTGCGCGTGCTGGATATGCCGCTCTCGGAGATTGCAGATTTCCTGCAGAACCGGGACACGGATATTATAGAAGAAAAACTGGTTGAACAAAAACGCATGATTGAACAAAAGCAAAAGGAACTGCAGCTGATTGCAAGAAAGATTGATCACCGGCTTGAACATCTGCGTGATTCCGCCGCTTCTACTTTGGACGAGATCAAAATCGAAACAGCCCCGGCGTGCCGGATCGTTCAAATGCATAGTCTCATGAAGCCAAACAACTATCTCGATCTGGAATATCCCATCCGGAAATTTCAGGAAAACCAGCCGGAAATTCTTGTATTCCTGGGCAAAGTTGGTGTTGGGATATCTAAAGAGCAGATGGAAGCCGGGAATTTCAGTCAATATGAGCTTTCATTTCTGATACTGGATAACGAAGATTCCTACAATGGTCAGATCGATGAGATGCCGGCACAGCGCTGCGTATCGATCCGGTTCCGCGGCAGCCATACCGAAGCGCCTGCTTACTACCGGAAATTACTTTCTTTTATAAATAAAAATTCTCTGGAGATCACGGGGTTCTCCAGAGAAATTACTTTAATCGATAATGGTCTGACAAATGATCCGGACAAATTTGTGACCGAAATCCGAATCCCGATTGCCTAGAAGTTCATCTTCACGTCCTGACGCTTTGCTTCCTCTGCTTCGAAGAATGGCTTCTTTTCCGCATGCATGTTGTTCGCTACAATGCTGCTTGGGAATACAACCAGTTTTGCATTGTAAGTATTGACATTTGCATTGTACAGTCTGCGGGCTGCCTGCAAATGCTCTTCCACATCTGCGATTGTCTTCTGCAGCTCCATGAAGTTGTTGCTGGATTTTAACTCCGGATAATTCTCTGCAAGAATGTTAATATCCTTCGTGAGCTGCTCCATCTTCTGATTGGCTGCATTTTTCTCTGCCATTGTCATGCCGCTTCTAAGCTTGACAAGCTCGGTCAGAACAGTCTTCTCATGTGCCTGATATCCCTTTACAACATCAAGCATCTTCGTAAGTACATCGTAACGCTTCGTGAGTGCCACATCAATTCCGGACTCTGCTTCCTCCACCTTGAGCTGTGATTTCTTGATTCCGTTTGACACGGAAATGTACCACAACACGATACATACCAAAACCACTAAAATAATTGTAATGATTGTTCCTGCTGACATAATAATTCTCCTCTCTTCTTACCTCAGGCGCACACCTGTATTTTCTATTGTACATCCCCGATTCGCAACCGGTTTATGATGTCTATGATCACGGCACAGTCGCCCTTGATCTTGTTGATTTCATCCACATAGACAAACGGCTTCTTGATATCGCCGTCAAATGCATTTCCTGCGGTATTCACTGCGACATACAGCTTGTTACCCAGATAACGCAGGGCTACATTTCCTGCACGCCGATGCAGATCTGTCACACATTCCATCGTCTGTGGAGTCAGTACATAAAACGCATCAACCGGATAGGCTGCCATCACCTTGAATTCCCGGTTGAACGATTCGCTCTCCAGCTTCACATCCTCATGATGAAAGCCATTCAGATTTCCATAATACTGGAAATCCTTCGACCGGATTCCAACGGAACGTATATCGGATTTCTGCAAGTCAAATACAAATACCCGTCCTTTGAAATAGGTTGTCGTATGCCGGTTCTTCCCACTGCCTGTCACATTCTCAATCGTGACATCCGCCTGATCAAAGGCGACACCTTCATAAACTCCGTGGATCAGATCCTCGGAATCAAAACGGTTTACAAGCTTCAAAAGTCCCATCTGTTCGATATTCTGTCTCGTAAATCCGCTCTCCCAGTTCACCTGAACATCCATAAATGTCTGATTCAGTACTGATATCACAAACGCATTCTTGTAAAGCTCCTGATATTGCCGGTTGATCTTCGACATCCTGCCGGATGCATAAAACATACACCCCGCTGCCACAAACATCAATCCTGCCAGCATAGAGCCTGCCATCGCACCCATTTTCGGTGCACCAATATAGGCTATTACCAGCAATACAATCGGAACCGCAAACAAATACATGGATTGTCTATATCTCTTATGCAAACCGTCAAGCTGATTCACAATCTGCATTGTATCCACGCGTCCACCCCCTCCGTTAAGTTAGTTTGAGTGTAACATGAATCTGTCAAAATAGCTATATATTTTACAAAATTAAACATAACTTGCAACGCGTACCTATGAGACCAGTTCCACGATTTCTTTCACATCCTGAAATTCATCCCGTATCTTGTTCATTTCGTCTGTATAGACAAGCGGTTTCCGGATATTTCCATCAAATATATTTTTCATTGACCAACAGGCTATATATAATTTCCCGGAAACAAAACAGGCTGATATCATTTTTCTTCGTTTCTGTAATGTGACCAGATGCTCCATCACCTGTGGCGTCAATGCATAAAATGCATCGGCAGAACGTGTCACACACGTCCGTACATCAAACCGTTCATTAAAATCCACACTCTCCATCTGCACATCTTCATACATAGACTTTTTATATTTTGCAGGCTGTTGAAATGTTTTTGAAACAATGTTCACAGATGCTATATCCTTCTTCTGTGTATCCACTATAAAGATGTGTCCCCCTAAATGAGATTTCACATCCCCGTCCGAATCCGTACACGTTATAATAACATAGGACTGTTCAAACTTTACTCCCTGATAACTCGCCCACACATGCATGTCTGATTTAAAATCATCCCCCATCTCCACGATTCCCATCTGGCTGACCTGTTCTTTTGTAAATCCATGGTTCCAGTCAACCCGCACATCAGAAAATGTCTGATTCATAACCGACAACACAAAATTCTCCTTATAGATTCTTGCATATTGTCTTTTGCAGGAAAAACACTGTTTTACAAAATATCCAAGGATCATAAACAAAATGATATTAATGATTGTGGTGTCCAATCTGCGCAATCGAAGCAATATAAATATCGGAAAAATGATAACGCCTTTCATAATATCGACAACTACCGTCACAATACATTTCCTTATATATCCCTTATATTTCTCATGTAATTGATTTAATTGATTGATCACGTCAATGGTCTGCATGCGTTGTGTCCTTTCATTATACAGAAAAAGGGATTCCTTACAATCGGAATCCCTTTCTCGCGCTATGTATGTTCTTATTTCAGTCTATGCATCTCGTTCTTCCATCGGTAATATGTATAGGATGGATGATACATGTTTTATTGATCGAAATCTATCTGTATCACATAAATTCTATGTTAAATCTATATAAAATGAAAGGCAGCCAAAGCTACCTTTATGTTATTAAATCCTGCACAAAAACGATAGGTACGCTCCCAACTATTTGCTCTCTGTAATTTCTTCATTCTCCACCGTCACGAAAATCGGCTCATGGTGCATCGCCGGAAGCAGCACATGCAGCAGATCGTCCATCTTCAGGCGCAGACTGCTCGTATTGATACATGGATGACAGCCCACATATTCATCCTGCACCAGATCCTTATCCATCAGAAGCTGTATATGATTTTCCTTGTCATTCATCAACCCCAGTACACTCACAGAACCCGGTGTAATATCCAAGTATTCTTCCATGTAGGCATCCTTCGCGAAGGAAAGTCTGGCTACGCCAAGCTGCTTCGAAATATCCTTCGTCTTGAACTTCTTATGTCCCGGTAACATCAGCAGATAGAAGTTCGTCTCCTGCCGGTTGCACAGAAATAGATTCTTGCAGATTGTCGCCTCCAATGCCTTGTCGATCTCCTCGCAGACTTCCATCGTCATCGCTGCCTCATGGTCAATCCGCTCATACCATACATGGTTCGCATCCAAAAAATCATAAGTTCGTATTTCCTTTTCCAGCCTGCCTGATTCATCGGCCGGTCTGCCTGTTTGTCGTGTCATAATCGTTCCTCTTTTCGTATTTTCTAACGGAACTGTACCATATTTCGCTGAATTTGAAAATATACGTTCTATAAAAAAGACACCCGCAAATGCGGATGCCTTCAAACACTATTTCTCCTGAATTTCTATGTAATTACTTCTTTGTTACGATTGCAACGACTGCAAGTATCGCGTTGATCAGACACCAGCCTGCCCAGATTGCAAGATCTGAGAAGCTTCCGAAACCGGTAAATCCTACCAGTGCAGCCAGACCAAACAGAACAATCAAAGCAATATTTCCGCCCTTTTTCTCAGCATTTCTCGTTGCAACCGATACGATTCCGCCTGCAAGCATCAGAATTGCTACCAGTATGCCTGCGGAACCTGATGTCTCGCCATTTGCTTGCAGCGAATTAGAAACTCCCGCTGCACATGACTGAAATGTAACGATGACAAACAAGATCATGGATAAAATGCCGGACACTAATTTCCAAGTTTTCATGAACCTCTTCCTCCTTTTCTTGTGGTATTGCCCCGCGCATTGCCGGTGGCAGTTTATCGAAAACATCCTAACGATTCTCTTCGTTTATGACATTTTCTTCTTTTGTATCCCCACAAGTATTATCCCATAAATCATCCGGCCTCGTTGCCCCCGTAGCAGTGGCAAATTTATCCTCTAATCCTGCACTCCGCTTGTCCGAAGCGGCTGCAAGCCTTTTTGATTGAGCAGATCATTCACGTCTAAAATACTTCCCGGCCGCTCATTGAACGCAATCATTAGGAGTGCATCTCTTGGAACCTTCGCGTATAATTCCGGCATTTCGTATTTCCTGAGTGCACGCTGCGTCTCCGCCAGACTGAATTTCGCCGCATAGCAGATCCGCAGAATCACATCCCTCTGCCGCGTACGCTTCTCCCCAGACAGCAGCTTATAGCCATACCTCTCCGGAATGTCTGCCTGCAGGAACACATACTGCTGGGTGAGCTTCTTTTCCTGCAACAGATTCTTCACATAGATAGAAAATGCTTCCGGATTATCCGTTACACTTTCTTTATTCTCCGCACAATATTTCTCAAAGTCCGAAAGATGTGTCTTTCCTAAGACTTCATTTAATTCCTTTGTATTTTTCTCCTTCATTTCATCCTCCAATCTGTTATAATAAATCCATCAGACTACCGATTACCAAAGTTGCACCAAACAGCATGGATAATTGATTGACGAAGTATAATCAGAAACCCTGCTCTATAGAAAGGATATACGCATATGGATCTCGATCAGCGTCTCGCTATTTCGTATTATAAACCAATAGCCGCCATAAATGAACCGCATCATGTATACTTAGTTCAGCACCAGGAGACAAAAAAGATTGCCATCAAAAAAGTGCTTGATGTCTATAACCTCGCTGTCTATGCTGAGTTATACCGTAATCCTGTTGCAGGTACGCCACAAATCATAAACTATTACGAAGAAGCCGGACAGCTCATGGTAATTGAAGAATATATATCCGGAACTTCCCTGCAGGATAAAATCAATCACGCAGATCTGTCGCCGAACGATATGCTTCCATACATGCTTGACCTGTGCGCGATCCTCGAACAGTTACATCTGCATAATCCTGCTATCATCCACCGGGATGTAAAGCCGTCGAATGTCATCATTACGACTTATAACCGCGCTGTGCTGCTTGATTTCAACGCTGCCAAATACCATACAGCAGCGAAAGATTCTGATACAATCCTGCTTGGCACACAGGGCTATGCCGCCCCGGAGCAATACGGATTTGGACAATCTTCCCCGCAGACAGATATTTATTCTATGGGGATTCTTCTGAAGGAAATGGCGGAAGCATCGCATTGCCAGAATCCATATATTGATGCTGTTACTGTTAAATGTACACAGATGAATCCGGCGGAACGGTATCAAAGCATCGGTGAATTGCGTCAGGCGTTGTTGGCAAATGGGGGAATCTTTCCTTATACATATGCCGGTCAAACCTCCACCGGAGATTTATCCGGTCTGTCTTCCAATCGTTCAAATGCTCAAACACAGAACGATTCCGTTACTTCCGCAAACCATATGCAATTTACCCCTCCCGGTTTCCGTTCCAAAACGCCTTGGAAGATGGCGGTTGCACTGCTTACCTATATATTCCTGACTTGGTTTTGTTTATCCATGAAAGTAAACAATACCTTCGGAGCGGCACTGTGGGTGGAGCGTGTATTTGCACTTATTATGATGCTTTTTATCGTAGCTTCCATCTTCGACTATCTCAACGTGCGAAGACTCATGCCGTTGTGTCAGCATGAGAAGAAATCAACACGCATATTGGGTGTGGTTGTGTTAGACATCCTCGTTGTATTCGGATTGATTGCACTCATGGCGATCGTGCAATCATTCTGTCCGAATTCATAACTTACCGGATATAGAATAACATGTTTTGGACATAAAAAATGCCACCGTGAAGGTGGTATTTTTATTTTGCCATTTGTTATTTATTTTTCTTTTTTATCATATAAATATCT
>DHJV01000150.1 GCA_002404515.1 Lachnospiraceae bacterium UBA4711
AAGTATACGATCCCGGAGCAGCTGCGCAATGCTGCTAGTCTGAAATTGGATATTGCTGAATCGTTTGAATGGTGTATTGGTTTGGTTGCGAATACTGCGCGTATTCCAAAAACTTTTAGTGGAACTAATTATATTGATTTGCTCCAATTTCCTACAGGCTTTAAGTTATATTTGAAAGATATTGATGCAGTTACTGATTTGGTTGGTAATTCTACTTTATCTAATTTGACCCGGAGAGCTGTTCTCGGGTCAAATATGGGGCCTATAGATCTTAGTGCTTTAACTATTGATGGTCTCGGTGGTGAAACACTGGGGAAGGTTACTAATAGTAAATTGTATTTGACCTGTTATGTTGTTGCTAATGGTAAGTATGGTGTTAATTACACTGGTTCGGTTGATTTTTTATCTGGTTCGAATGATATGTCATCTTATACGCCAGATTCATCTGGTAACTATAAGTATAACGGAGATCTTGAAGATCAAGGACATTATTTTACTGATGTGTCAACTGATGCAGCTGGCAATACCACTTACAACTATTACTATTATGGTACTGATAACTCTAAGACTGAGATTACTGCAAAAGATTCTACAGATAATACTGTATCTTCGGCTGGAACGGTTGGATCTATTGTTAACAACATAACAATGCCGGATCATATTTTTGTATCTGTGTCTGGTAGTTCTAGTAGTGGCGGTAGTTCTTCTGGCAGTGATGTTGGGAATGTGACGATTGAGGATGATGATTTAAGTTTTGATTCTCTCCGGGAATCTATTAAAGATGGCTATGGTTTGATAGATGATATAGACACTGGCGAAAAAGGCGATGGACTTGTTGCTATGATGTCTGATTTGTTTGGATATCTTCCAGCTTCATTTACAGGGTTGATAATGCTTGGTATGTCTTCTGTGGTTGGTATTGCAATATTGAGGATGATATTTAAGAGGTGATTGTATGGATGGTTTTATTACTGCGATTGTTGCCATTTTTGAGTTTATGCAGACTACTTGGCACTTGGGAAAATATAATATCTCTTTTTGGGAAATTCTTGTATGGTCGGTTCTTGCGTCTATAGTTGTATTTGTGATCCGGCAGCTCTTGGATGTAGATGATTGATGTTTTCGGTCAGGAAATAACGTCAGATAGGCAATTACTATAACAGATTAGATTGAATGATGTTGAAATGTTCGAGCCCTGACCTAAAAAATAACAGGGACTTATTTGTCCCTGTTGAGTTGCTTTCGGAGTAACTGATTTTGTTCTTCCAGAAGTTGGAGCTGGTGTTGTTTATATTGTTTATTTTTTTTAATTGCTTTCCGTATTGGTGTAATTATTAAGAATACTACAATTATTAAGATTATTATGTATATAATCCAAAATAATCCGGATGGTTGTTTTGTTTCGGTAAGTATTATTTGTAACATGCAAATTCCCCCTTTTTGTTTGGTTCGATTATATGGGGAAAAGTGTAAATAGTCAAGTTGGAGGTGTGATTATGAAGAAAAGAATGTTGTTTGTTGTTTTTTGTATGATGTTATTGGTGATCCTAGTTGGTTGTTCTTTGGAAGACTTTGAAAGTAATTCAGAAGTTACTCCGGTGTCGTCAGACATTTTGACCAGTGATGGTTATTCAGATGTTTGTGATTATGTTGATCCTGATACAGGTGTTCATTATTTAATTTTTTATGGTTATCGGAAGGGTGGCATTGCTCCTCGTCTGAATCCGGATGGATCTGTTATGGTTGAGAAAGAAGGTGCTGCAAATGAAAGTAAATGATGATAGATTGCGGTTTATTCATGAGTTTAGTTCGTTATCGGATGGTGAGCTTGTTGCTGTTTATTTTAATTCCTTGGATGCTTATGATCCTTTAAGCATGTCAGCTGTGGTTGCATGCTCTTATCTGATGCAGCAGCGTTTTATTGACTCGGTTGTGTATAATCCTGCTACTCGTGGACTTGAAGGTAAATATGAAGGTGGTGACGGTCATGAGTGAAAAAGATTTTGAAAAATTCAGGAAGAGATTTGCGACACTTTGTGCTGTTGATGTTATGTCTGCGGTTGCTTGTGTACGTGCTTTCTTTGATAATTTCTGGTTAGGATTTTGCATTTATATATTATTAACTCTTGGATTTGAGATTGTGCTTAGATTTCGCTGGCGTGTTAAAGACCTTAAAGAAGAATATTTGAAGGATGGTGATAAAGATGGAAATAGCAACGATGACTGATGCAGCCATGATAGCTGGTAGTGAAAGTTACTATCTCTGGCATATTTATGTTGTGCTGCTGCTGATATTCGCGCTGATCAGCGTGTACATCTTCCAGAAGATGCTTCGGAGTGCGTATTGTAAATTGTCGAAAAGAAAGGATTTGGATGAATGAAGATAAAGGATAAAAAGAAATTGAATGTTAGAAACTATGTATTTTCAAAGGTCGGCGATGAATTTATCTTGACCGATGGTCAGTATTCTTTTAAATCGCCTAATGTTGAGTTTATCAAAAGCTTTGCTGATCGTGTTAAAGATTCCGGTCACAATGTGCATATTGAAGAATCGGCTCTCTATGATCTTACATGTGGACAAGCATATGCTTCATCCTGTGCCGGATGTGATGCGTGCGTTTGCAATGCAGGTGATCATTGCCTGCTCCAGGAGGAAGGTGACTGAATGGGATTTAAAGAATTGGCTGAGTGGTTCTACTCAAACGGTGATCTGTTAATGTGCTTTTGTAAATTTTTGTCTTTTGTGTTCTGTATGGAAACTTTTGCTTATATTGTTTCTATTATCGCAAATATTACAAAAGCTGCTAAGTAGGAGGTGTTTGTATGATGTTGACTATATTACATGTAATAGTGATTGCTCTGATCGTGCTTGTTGTGATCCGGTACAATTTTATCTTACCTCGGAAGAAGTTGGAGAAGCTGCCCGCACTGGATGCAGCTCTTATGGCTATTGCTGTTGTGGCTGCCATTGCATTATTCGCCTATGACAAGGTGGTGATCGGGTGAGTAAGTTGTTGTTTGTTGCTTTTTTGATCGTTGTTGTTGTATCTCCTCTCGTCCGGTTCTGTTTGTGCAATTTGCATAAAATTGTAGGCTACAGTATCCCGGATCTGAAAGACTACATTGTGCACAAACGCTATAATGAATGCCCGGCGTACGGATTTATTAAGGTCTACAATGGCTATTTCGGATCCGGTAAATCGCTTTCGTGTACTTCTGATGTTATAGATATTTACCGGAAGTATAACGGTCTTGAAGTTTACAACGATGATATGGGTGTCTTCCTGAAACAGAAGGTTACTATCATTAGTAATCTCCGGCTTTTTGGTGTTCCCTATATTCCTTTTACTTCAGAGCAGCAGTTTATCCATTACGAAGTTGCGCCTAGTGAGGTTGTTATCTTCCTGATTGATGAATTGGGTACAGTCTGGAATAATCGCGATTTTAAGAACTTCAATCCGGATGTATTTCAGAACATTGTTCAGTCGCGCCACCGCAGGATGTCGATCTATGGCACTCTTCCTATGCTCGTTGGTACGGATATAAATGTCCGGAGATATACCCAAACTGTGGTTTACTGTAAAAAAACATGGAGAATCCTGAAACATACATTTTTCCGCGGTGAAGATATAGAGAACTGCTCCAACCTGAATATGATTCAGCCTATTGGTATCAAGTATAAGTTTGTGACTGATCGCATGTATAAGCAGTATAGCACTGTTGAAATGGTCGGCAGGCTTACTAGGGAAATGGAAGAAGGGCGCCTTCTGTCATTTAATGAGCTGAACATTGAAGATGGGCGATCTGATATTAAGCAGGCTCGACTCCGGAAAAAGTACCGCAAACGTCAGAAATAATGATGCAGCGTGTAACATACGCTCCCTTTCTGCCGTAACTGCTCTAAGCCGTGTGGATGCGCTTGGCTGTCATACTTCCTATTTCCGCGTTGCGGAGCAGCGGAAATAGGTGGTTGACAGCAGCGCGACACATGGCAACATCCCGGCAGGCAGAAAGGAAGTAAAAGGTAAAGAATATGATAAAATTACACATATCAGATTTTTTACCTTGTTTATCAAATCTATGCAGAAAAACGTATAGAGTAATACTCGTTTTTCTTGTCGATTTCGACATTAACCTGTAAAAACATAAAGGGTGTGATATTATCAAAATCTTGTCATATTTTGAACCATACAATTCTAATAATGTAATATATAGCTGTGATATGATTAGATTAAAATTTGCTTTTGATACATCTTTGAAATCTATTTCTTTAGATTTTATGTATCATGTATCTTTCCATTATGGGTATAAAGTTAATAAATTTGATTCTACTAAGCAGAACAGCTACAGAAATATGTTTGTATTTACTAAGAAAACAGATGATACTGATTCAGTGATAAAAGTTGGTTTCTTCCTGAATCGTAAAGATACACTTGGTTATCATTCAAATTTCATCGAGTTTAACCCTAACAAGGTTGAAATGGATGTTATTGATTATCTGTTTCGTGTGTTTCATAAATATTCAGTGCGGATGTCACAGAGATCTATATTTGAACTTGTCCGGTATGATCTCGCTATTGATATTCCTGTAGATCGTCACTATGTCCGGTTGCTTAAATCAGGTAAGCGATCTTATACCAGAATTGAGGATAGCGCATTGACTGAGTATCTTGGCAAGCATAATAGTAATGGTTTTACAAAAGTTTATGATAAAACAGCTGAAAGTGATCTTGACTATGAGCTTACGCGTGTAGAAGTAACGTGTGACAGTTTGCAACCTGCACTGCCAGACATTCATCTGGAACAGTATCAGACCTCTATAGATTTTGATTTTGATTTAAATAAGACAGATAAAGTATTGGTTGAACTTCTCCGGCGTTGTGATGATACAGACCGGGCGTATTGGTTCCGGCAGCTTGGCAGAGTTAAGCAGGATAAAATAAGGCAATATGTATTTAGTGAAGCTGATATGTTTAAATATGACAAAATCGCGGTTATGCACGTGCTGGAAGTTGTTGAGAACATAGCAGCTGATAATTTGGAGGTGTACAGTGATACGATTATTAAACAACTTATTGAGACTAGCAAACAATCTAGTGAGACTGGTTTTACAGGTATTCCGTTTGAGAAGATGAGGCTTGAAATGCCGGAAAGCTGGTGTAATAATGACGATGATACTTAGTGCATGCTTGGTCGTTGCTCTGGTTGCCAACCTGGTTGCTATTAACCGGATATCAGAAAAGATTGACCAGGTAAATGATCTGATAACAGATCTGGACATGCTTTATGCCCGGGTAAGTAAATATCTAAATGATCATGTTTGAATTTTCCCACTCTTCGGAGTGGGATTTTTTATGTCTGAAGCTCGAAATTTGCCTTGATTTTCTATTTTCTGCCCTTTATAGTAAGATTTATGGGGGTGTGATTAAATATGGCGAAATACAAACGATTAACAAATTATGATAGGCTTGTGATTGAAGCATATTATAATGCCGGCTATTCTCAGGTAGATATTGCAGATCTGTTGGGTGTGCATCGGTCTACAATCTGCCGGGAATTGCGTAAAGGTATGTATGAACATCTGAATACTAATTATACTACCCGGAAAGCTTACAGTAGTAATCTTGCACAGGACTATACAGATTTTCAAGCTACATCCAAGGGGAAAGAATTAAAGATTGCAGATGATCATGATCTTGCATCATTTCTGGAAGAAAAAATTGTAAAAGATAAGTATAGTCCGGATGCTGTTCTGCATCTGATCAGCTCAGATCCGGTGCTTTCAAAACGTTTCAAAGTTTCGATATCTACAACTACACTTTATAGATACATTGACAAAGGTCTTTTTCTTAACTTAACAAATAAGGATTTACCACATGCACATAAGCGGTCATATAATCGCGTTCGTCGTATCCAGAAGCGCAGCTCCGCAGGAACCAGCATTGAGAAGCGTCCGGCTGATATTCTTTCCCGGCAATATTTCGGTGATTGGGAAATGGATACTGTGAAGGGTATTCGTGGTAAGACTAAAGGGTGCTTATTGGTTCTTACTGAACGTAAGACGCGTAACGAATTAACTTTTAAATTACCAGATCAAAGAACTGCATCTGTAGTTGCGGTCTTGGATGATCTTGAAGATCTGCTTGGTAATGATTTTTCAAATGTCTTTCATACGATCACAGTTGATAATGGTGTGGAATTTGCAGACTTTGAAGGTATGCAGAGATCTAAAAATCATTCCGGCGATCGTACATCTATTTATTATTGTCATGCATATTGTAGTTCGGAACGTGGGTCTAACGAAAATGGGAACAGACTGATCCGGCGCCATGCTCCGAAGGGAACAGATCTTGACCAGTTGACGCATGAGGATGTGAAAGATATCCAGCGTTGGATGAATAATTATCCCCGGAAGCTGCTTGGTTATCGAACATCAGGCGATTTGTTCCGGGAAGAAATGGCTGCTATCGGTGTACCAGTAGAAGCTTTCCTCTGAATTTAACAACTGAATAAAAATTTTTTCCGGCTATTTTGTGGTATTTACCTGCAGTATAACCGGTTTGTTTGCGTGCCGTAAAGCACGTATTTAAGCCATTTCTTGACATGTTTTTGTACGTACTTATAATTTAAACGATAAAATACTGTGAAATTCGCGTGAAAATTTTTTGTTGCGCTGGTATTGACAATTCGCGTTTTTTAATTTTTTTGAAAAAAA
>DHJV01000118.1:0-2468 GCA_002404515.1 Lachnospiraceae bacterium UBA4711
GTGTCTGTCGTGATACAATTCCATCCTTCACAACCTGCCGTGTACTGCACCAGATAGACCCATTTGTCACCGGCAGGAAGTGCGTCATGTTTATGCCCATTCCATTCGGCGATTTCGGTTCCTTCTTCATATCCGATACCTCTCAAAATCTCCAACTCATAGTCGAAGTTGTAAAATATAATGGCTTTGGGATGATCCTCCAGAATCTCCAGCACGGCACGTTGGCGGGAATCATCTGAATTAACAACCTTTCGCCATGCGTAGCACAGCTCAGATGCAGTCTCGATCGGCTTCTCCAGCCACGGATTCCAGCGTGTTCGTGTCAGATCTCGATATGTTGAAATATCATAGACGACGAATATATCCTCATGATGCGAAATTGTTGTCCGCTGGTCGTCCATTTGTACAAGCACCTGATCTCGGAGTCGGATGAGGCGGTTGGTGTTGAAATATCCACGAACCTTCGGGAAACTGACACGTGGATCCCAGATGATGTGCTCGTTGCTGAACTGCGTCCGGTTTTTATAGAATCCGTTAGCGACGAAGACCGGAATATAATCCTCCCATTTGTCACCCGGAGTTGCTGAGAGCAGAATCCAATGATTTGCCTTTGCGATTTTCAGGAAGCTCTTTACCCATTCGCCTCTACCGACAACACGCTGCTCGTCAAATATAAAGAAAGCCCCCTTGATGTCCTTGTACTTCTGGATGTTGTTCCAAGAGTCAATGACAACAGAGTGCTTGAATGCATCATTCTCGGGATTCGTGGACATGCGAAAATTTGCCAGTTCAGAATCCCACTCAAATGTATCTCGTTTGCGGGCAGTCGTGATGATGTAGAGATCTTCTACTTTGGGCGGCATCTTCCAATACACAATCGTATCCCCGCCACGATTTTGCTGAAGGCAATAGTACGCGAGGGATGTTCTGGATTTACCACTTCCGACATCGCCGCAGAGAATGCAGCCGTTGTGCATTTTTTTGACCGCTTCGAGCTGGAATCCGTAAAGGTTGATCCCGCTCATTCTTTCTCCTCAAATTTGACCGGGCGATGCGTGTATTCATTGACAGGGTTGTTGAGACATTCGTCACACGGCTCTTCCTGCTCTGTCTTTTTCAGATACTTGCATTTCGAGCAATAAGGGTCAAAATATACTTCTTTGTAGTTGGAAACCATATCAATAGCTCCTTATCGTCAATCTTTTGGGTTCCGGCAGATGGATCGTCCATGTTCCATCTTTTTCGGGTTTGAGATACATACCGATCATTCCGGTCCAACCTCGCTTTGTATCATCGTAAGAGCTCGACTTTGAGCCAACGATGCCCTTCACGTCTGCGACAGTCACCAGACCATACATCTGAACGATCTCACAAATATCATGCCATGCATTTTCACAGTCTCCCTGCGTAGCAAAGGACCAGTCATAGGAATAAGCGCAACGGTTCTTCCCATACAGAAAATCAGAGATCTTATTTGCTACGCGATTTGCACAAGCCTTACGAATCTCATCCACAGACAGCATTTTTCCAACAGCGTGCGTAGCACCAACGCAAAATCCCAAAGTCAGTCCAAGACCGAATACAAAACGTTTTCCCATAATTGTTAAACCTCCAAAATATAAGTCGGGAGCCCATGTTTCAGAGCTCCCGAAGTCCATAATTTACTGCTCGTCGTACTGAGAGTAGGCATCTGCCCACGGATCCTCTTCCTCGATGGTCGCATGCAGAACCTTCAGATAGGCTTTGTAGCCGCTCTTGCCGTTGACCTCCCAATAGCGCGGGCGGATCGTCATGTCTGCATTGAGGATACGGGCACGGTCAAGAATCGCACAGGTGTCCTCGTTCAGCTCCTTCCGGGTCTTACCCGAGTACATGCAGATCTTCGTCGGGAAGTATTCGTTGAACGCAACTCTGACGTCCATGTACCAGCGCGGCTCATCGTCCTCATTGCGCAGCTTTCCTTCACGGATTTTCCAACCGTCAGCGATCAGAGAATTTGCCAGCTCCGGGTCATCGATGCGGATGGTGAAGTAGCGATTGCCCTCGCGGTTGTAATCTTCCATACGACCCGCGAAGTTGCGCTTTACGATCTTAGCGCCCTGAATGTTGAGGGGAGGGATGTTACGAACGTTTTCCATAGTGTTGAAACTCCTTTTCAAAATATAAATGTTGTTTTATCTGACAGCGAATGCTTCGCCGTTTGACCAAGGTTCCTCCGCAGTTTCCCACGGAGGTGTGTCTTCTTTCCCGTCGATGAACCAGTCTGCATCACCGAATTTGGCAATCGCAGCTCTGGCATCATTGACAAGTGCGTCATAATAAGAAACGTCGATGCAAGCTTCCTTCTCCAGAAGCCGCACCGACTCAGACTCCAGCCACCGGTATCCTTTCGAGCCGGTAGCTGCTGCATATCCTTTTTCTCCGGTTGTCTTGTTCGTGGTTTCGCGCATCAGCAGACCGCCACCGCA
>DHJV01000118.1:2524-2733 GCA_002404515.1 Lachnospiraceae bacterium UBA4711
GGGCAGAACTGACCAACCCGTCCGACATAAATATAATTGTGCTCGTCAGGCGGAAGGTTCTCATTCATGTCCAGCGAGAGCGAGGATGTCACCGACTTGGTTTCGCAGAGATCACCAAATTCGATCGGCTCGTGCGAGAAGAGTGTCTTGAACACATACGGAACAGCAAACTGCGTTCCTGTCGCAGACCACTCATTCGGATGCTTTCC
>DHJV01000143.1 GCA_002404515.1 Lachnospiraceae bacterium UBA4711
GTCAAACATGTTTGCCGTTCATTAAGTGCCGGCGTGTTCCAATGGTCTGCTTTAGAATTGTGCAGTGTCCCACAACTCTATCTACAATATTTGATTTTACAATTCTAATTAAAAATTATATGATATAAAATTCTTTAAGCGTATGACCTTGTATTAAGCAACTACTTTCTTCTTTAATACTCCGAGCAGTAATGCCGAAATGATACTTCCGACTACCAGTGCGAGGAGATACATTGCGGCGTGTCCGACAACCGGGAATACGAAGATTCCACCGTGAGGCGCCATCAGTGTACAGTTAAATGCTGCGGAAAGTCCACCAGCGACACCGGCACCAACCACACATGCCGGAATGACATGCAACGGATCGGCTGCGGCAAATGGGATAGCTCCCTCTGTGATGAAGGAAAGTCCCATAACGAAGTTTGTAGGTCCTGCCTTGCGCTCCTGCTCTGTGAACTTGTTCTTGAACAGCAGGGTTGCGATTGCGATTGCGATTGGAGGAACCATACCACCGATCATAACGGCTGCCATGATATCGTAATTTCCGGCTGCGATCTGCGCGGTACCGAATACATACGCTGCTTTATTGACCGGGCCACCCATATCGACGGCCATCATCGCACCGAGCAATGCGCCAAGCAGGATAATGTTTGCGCCACTCATATTCTTCAAACCATTGTTCAAAGCCGTATTGATAAATCCAACCACCGGCTCTATCACGAATACCATACCCGCTCCGGTAATCAACAATCCGAAAACCGGAATCAGCAGGATCGGCACCATTCCTTCGAGTGCTGAAGGAAGCTTCGAGAAAATCTTCTTAATCAGCAATACGACATAGCCTGCCATAAATCCGGCAACCAGCGCTCCGAGGAATCCGGACTTTCCATTTGCAGCAATGGCTCCACCTAAGAAACCAAGTGCAAGTCCCGGACGATCCGCGATACTCATCGCAATAAATCCGGCGAGGATCGGCAGCATGAATCCAAATGCGACACCGCCAACCTGTGCCTTCAGGAAATATGCAATCGGTGTCAATGTACCGAAGTTACTCTTTACCTCTGCAACCGAACCGTACTTATCGATCAGATACTGTGGGATGTGATTTAAGTCCACGAGCAATCCATCGATCAGGAATGCAAGTGCGATCAGAATACCACCACCAACGACAAATGGTAACATATGCGATACACCATTCATCAGATGCTTGTAGATCTGGTGTCCGACACTTTCCTTGCCTTCTGTCTCTTTGTTTTCCACTGCATCACCGCCAGCTTCGTAGATGGCAGCCTTGCCATCAGCTGCGCGTTTCAGCAGCTCTTCTGCTTTGTTGATACCATCTGCTACTTTACAGATGATGACTTTCTTACCGTGGAAACGATCCATCGGCACCTGTGTATCTGCGGCTACGATAATCGCATCTGCCTCTTTGATTTCCTCTGCAGTCAGTACATTCTTCGCACCGCCGGAGCCTCTGGTTTCTACTTTGATCGCATAGCCCAGTTCCTTTGCTTTCTTCTCCAATGCCTCGGCAGCCATATAAGTATGTGCGATTCCGGTTGGACATCCGGTTACTGCCAGAATCTTCTTTGTTGCCTCAGTGATAGTTGGAATCTCTTCGTCCTGCTTTGCATCACCATTTTCCGCCTTATCAATGATGCTCAGGAATTCATCTACCGTCTTTGCAGATTTCAATGCATTTGTGAAGTCCTCATCCATAAGCAGTACGGATAATTTGCTCAGTACATCGAGATGTACGTTGTCTGCGGTATCCGGTGCTGCGATCAGGAACAGCAGATGTACCGGCTCGCCATCCAACGAATCAAAATCAACGCCGTCCGGAATTACCATCGCTGCAAGTCCTGCCTGCTTCACCGCTGCCGACTTACAATGTGGAATCGCGATTCCTTCTCCAATTCCGGTTGTTCCTTCCTGTTCTCTTGCATACACACCCTTGCGGTATGTGTCGACATCTGCGATCTTTCCGCTCTCTGCCATCAAGGCTACGGCACGATCCAGTGTCTCTTCCTTTGAGCTTACCTTGGCACCAAGGTAAATGCTCTTCTTGTCTAACAGATCTGTAATTCGCATATGCAACCCCTCCTTCATCATTTTTTTCCGAAGGTCTTTGCAAGTAACCCTTCGACTTCTTCCTTCGTTGCAAGCTCTTCCGAAAATGCACTCGCACTTCCGGTACATACACCCATTTCAAATGCGTTTTTATAAGCATCTGCTCCACCATCCGCGAGCAGATATCCTGCGATAAATCCGGCGACCATCGAATCTCCGGCACCTACGGAGTTCTTCACCGTTCCCTTTGGTGCTTCTGCCCGGTACTCACTTCCGTCCTCTGCAAGGAGAACCGCACCATCGCCTGCCATGGACACGAGCACATTCCGCGCGCCCTGTTCCTGCAGCTTCTTCGCATATTTACATACATCGTCTTTCTCTCTGATCTCCACACCGAAGATCTCACCAAGTTCGAAATTATTTGGCTTGATCATGAACGGCTTATACGGAAGCACATTCATCAGAAGATCTCTTGTCGCATCAACAACGATCTTCAACTTCTTGTTCCGCAGGCGCTTCATGATATCCATATATGCCGACTGCGGCATGCTCTCCGGAATCGAACCTGCCAGAACAAGGATATCGCCCTCCTGCAAGGTTTCTAACTTCTGGTATAACATCTCCAACGCATCCGCGGAAATCTTCGGTCCCTGTCCGTTGATCTCGGTTTCTTCCTTCGCACGGATCTTGACATTGATTCGTGTCATGCCTGCATCTAACTCAATAAAATCACTTTCCACGCCTTTCGCTTTCAGCATGGATTTCAAAACCTCTCCGGTAAATCCAGCCGTAAATCCAAGTGCCCGATTCTCGAATCCAAGATTCTTCAACACCATAGATACATTGATTCCTTTTCCACCCGGCAGAATCTTCTCGCCGCTGGTACGATTGACATATCCAAGATTCACACAATCCAGATCCTGCACGTAGTCGAGAGATGGATTAAATGAAACAGTGTAAATCATACGCTCACCTCCGTGATATTCTTCATTCCTCTGTACTCATTATTTTCAATCTTCGTTGTAATTATCCTTGCAGACTTGAATTCTGCAAAACTAATCGAACAAATCTCACCAAATTTGCTGCTGTCACACAGCACATAACGTTCCTTTGTCTTCTGCATGGATTTCTTTTTCACCATTGCTTCTTTGACATCCGGTGTTGTAAATCCGTTGACCTTCGTCACGCCGTTCGCACCCCAGAAGCCCTTTGTGAAGTTGTATTTATCCAGAGAAATAATTGCCTCTTCTCCAACGATTGCTTCTGTGACCGGCTTGAACTCACCACCAAGGATATGTGTCGTATAGCCTTTCTGCGACAAATGCTTTGCATGTGCAAATGAATTTGTGACGAATATCACATTCTGTGCTGTGATATAGTCGATCATCAGCTCGGTTGTCGTTCCGGCATCCATATACACCACATCCTGATCCTCAATCAATGCCGCCGCGTATCTGGCAATCTCAATCTTTTCTTCCCGGTTGATCTCCTTCCGGTATTCCACCGCATCATCCTTCACATGGAAGCTTCCACCGATTGCCATAGCACCACCATGTACCTTCACCAGTCTTCCTTCCTTATCCAGTGCGGTCAGATCACGCCGGATCGTGGACTCGGAAATATCAAGAAGCTGCATCAGTTCCTGTACGGAAATGCTGTGTCTTTGTTCTACTGCTGCAAGTATCGCCTGCTGTCTTTCTTCTCCTAACATATTTCTCCTTTCGGTCAAAATCGTTCATTTTTAGTCATTTTCGTTCAACTTTTTCTATATAATAGCGCCAACTTCGGTCATTGTCAATCATTTTCTTTCATTTTTCTTCAATTTTCAGTCAAAATCCGTCAAGGAACAATCAACATAATAATATGCTTCATTTATGGGCATAAAAAAACAGAATAGCTGACTGTAAATCAACTATCCTGTGCTACATTTGTCATTATGTTATTATTTCGCCATCTGTGTCTGAAACAGTGCATCAATCTCTTCTTTCGTTGCAAGCTCCTCGGAGAACGCACTGGCACTTCCGGCACAGATACCAAGCTTCAACGCATACTCGTAATCGTCACGTTCGATATAACCTGCAAGAAATCCGGCAAGCATTGAATCACCGGCACCGACAGAATTCTTTACCTTTCCCTTTGGTGCGGCTGCACGGATCACTCTGCCATCCTCTGTCACAAGGACTGCACCCTGATATGACATCGAGACGAGCACATTTCTGGCGCCGCGCTCCTGCAGCTTCTTCGCATACAGCTCTGCCTGATCCATCGTTGTTACTTCCACGCCAAACAGGTTTCCAAGCTCGGTACGGTTCGGCTTGATCAAAAATGGATGATACGGAAGAACATTCGTGAGCAGTTCGCCGGTTGCATCCACGATAATCTTATTATTATTGTATTGCAGCATCTGCATGATATCCATGTACGTTGTCTTGGACATGCTGTCCGGCAGACTGCCCGCAAGTACCAGATAATCATCCTGATCCAGATATCCAAGCTTCTCGTAAAGCTCTGCGATATCCTCACTCTTGATCTCCGGTCCCTGTCCGTTGACCTCTGTCTCATCGCCACAGCGCATCTTGACGTTGATACGGGTCAGTCCATTTGCGATGTCGATAAAATCTGCGTTCATATCCCGCTGCATCAGCAACGCTTTTAACGCATCTCCGGTAAATCCAGACGTAAAGCAGATTGCACGGTTATCAATACCAAGATTCTGCAATACGATTGATACGTTGATTCCCTTTCCACCTGGCAGAATCTTCTCGCCTGTCGTACGATTCACCTGGTTGCGTTCGAATTCCGTCAAATCCAGAATATAGTCCAACGACGGGTTAAATGTAACTGTATATATCATATTTTTCCCTTTCTCTCTATGAGTAAATCCCGAACCAATACACTAATTTTATAATACCCTATTCCCCGCGTGATTGTAAATGTTTTTTTATCTGTACATTCTGTTCATGCAATACAAGCCTGCACTGTCTGATTTATTTTTTGACAGAGTAAATACAAATCTGCCCGCTCTCCAATACGATTGACCGGCTATTTACTGTTTCCTCTGCGATCGACCGGCATACATCCTTGTTGTTCTCAGTCCCGCCCGAACAGTCATCATCCGCAAAATCAAAGCTATCCAGCAGCTTTTCTAACGTCCCGTCTTCCTTCACCGGAACTGTCACACGCTGCTTGCCCCAGTTGGAGATCACAAGAACCTGCTGTGACCCACCCGCACGGTAAAAGGCAAAGACGTCCGGATGTTCCTCCATATATGCATCCGCCGGTACAAATCGTCCTTCTACCAGAGCATCCGCATACTCCGGATTCTTCCGAAGAGCGATCAGCTTCTTGTAATAATGTAACACGGATGCAGCATCCTTCTGCTCATCCTCCACGTTAATCTCAGTATGGTTCGGATTCAGGATCATCCACGGGGTTCCGGTTGTAAAGCCTGCGCCATCACCGCCATTCCACTGCATCGGTGTCCGCGCATTGTCCCGGCTGTATGTATTACACAGGGCAAGTGCCGCTTCTTCCGAAAATCCATGCTCCATCGCACGCATATACTGATCCTTCGTGTTGATATCATCGTACTGATCCAGCGAAGTGAAATCCATGTTCGTCATACCGATTTCCTGTCCCTGATACAAAAACGGAATACCATGCTCCATCATCATGATCGTACCAAGCAGCTTCGCGCCGGTCTTCTTATCGATCCAGGGTGGCAGGAATACATCCACACCGCGCGGCTCATCATGATTCTCGATGATGTTCGCCATGAATCCAACATCCTGCGTTGCAAGCTGAGACTCAATTACCGCCTTTTTCAACATTTCCGGTGTGACTGTGACGGTTCCGTACCAGCCACCCTCCTCACAGTTTGTGAGCAGATGCAGTGTAAAATCAAAGATCGTAGAGAAATGTCCCTGCTCGCCAATGAATTCTGCCAGCTTGCCTTCCTCCATGTTGAACACTTCGCCTACGGTAAATGCATCCTTTTTCGCAAAGGTATGTGCTTTCAGATCCTCCAGCATATCGTCGACAGTGTGCGCTCCCGCATTTGCAGTCTCGATAATCCGGTCCACCGAGCAAAGTCCGTCCGGTCCATCTGCCGGGAAGGATGGGAATGTTGTATCTTTCTTAATGTTGATGATTGCATCAATCCGGAAGCCTGCAATTCCCTTGTCGAGCCACCAGTTGATCATCTCATACAGATCTTTTAACACTTCCGGATTATTCCAGTTTAAGTCCGGCTGTTCCTTCGCAAACGAATGATAATAATACAGATCATCCGTGCCTTCTACCTTCTCCCACATATTTCCACCGAAATACGAGCGGTAGTTGCTCGGTGCGTGTCCATCTTTCCCTTTCTCAAAATAAAACCGCTTTGCATATGGTCCTTCCGGATCTGCAAGTGCCTTTTGGAACCACGCATGCTGATCGGAACAATGATTGACAACGAGATCCATGATAATATACATATCCCGCTTCTTCGTCTCTGCGATCAACTGCTCCAGATCTTCCATCGTGCCAAAACACGGCGCGATCTTATAATAATCAGAAATATTATATCCCTGATCGACAAACGGCGATTCATACACCGGGCAGATCCAGAGGATATCTACCCCTAAATCTTTCAGATAATCAAGCTTGCTGATGATGCCCGGAATATCACCGATTCCGTCTCCATTGCTATCACAGAAGCTCTTTGGATATATCTCATATGCGACTTTGTCATGCCACCATTTTTTATTCATTCGTTACTCCTTTACGGATAATATAATTACCATCACCAAAATACATGCCATTCCTACCAGATCCATCGTCGTCATCACCGTGCCAAGCCACAGCACAGAAAAAAGCGTCGCTGAAACCGGTTCCACGCTGGAAATCATGCTTGCACGCACAGGGCCGATGTCGTGCACGCCCTGTAAGAACAGCAAAAATGCCATCATCGTACCGATGAAAACCATCGCAGCAACTGCTAATACTCCATGAAAATCGAGATGCACCGGAATCGTCCATACCTTGACGATACAGCTATATGCCACGCCACAGATCAGCATGCCATAGCCAACGACCGGCTGACTGCCCCATTTCTTGAGCATCCGCTCTGGAAGCAGTGTGTACATGCAGAATCCAAATGCCGCAAGCAAACCCCATTTCAGTCCCGCCTTCGAGATGCTCATCTGATGGATATTTCCATGCGTTGCAATCAGAAATGTACCACCGACCGCCAGAAGCACCGCTATGATCTCCCGGAACTTCGGTGGACGCAGTCTGCGTACACAGGAAATAATCAGCACCATCACAGGTGCCAGATACTGCAGTGCCGTTGCAATCCCGGCATTCGTATGATGAATCGCTTCCAGATATGCATACTGGCACAGACCCACGCCAAAAATTGCAAACAAGATGATTCCGAAGAAATCCCGTGTTGATTTGAATATATCAAATGCCGCTTTCCGCTCGCGGATAATATATGCAATTGTAAGGATCACACCGGTGACAAGCATACGCATACAGGAAAGCCATGCCGTGTTGATGTTGTAGTGTGAAAATAAAAACTGTCCGCAGGCCCCCGAAAAGCCCCACGAAATCGCACCAACTAACACGCACAGCACGCCGCGTAACTGGTTGCCATGTGTACCCTCATCGTAATTTTTCCGTTTACTCATTGCTGGTTCACCAGAACGGCTTTGATCTCATCCACATTTGCATATCCGTTTTTCTCCATGATATACTTCAAAGCCTCCTGAATATCCTCCTCTGTCAGAATAATCTGCTTGCTCTCCTCTGTGACGACCGTACAGCCGCCCTTCATATCACAGCATCTGCCACTACAATTATTCTTCTGTATATTTTTCCGGCTGATCGCACCGATTTCTTCCAGCGTATTGATCATACGGTACACAGTCGCAATGCCAATGCTGTTGTCCCGCTTATGCGCCAGAAAATAAACTTCCTTACAACAGGTATATTCTTCATTTGCAATAATATCGACGATCAGCTTACGCTGCTCTGTCAGACGATATCCATGTTCTTTGAGTGACGCAAGTATCTCTTCCTTACTGCTTGCTACCTGTCCGATTGGTTCCTGATCGTTCATTCTGTCACCTCTTCCATCTTCTTCCTTTTTAATCCTCTAACAACAATCCGATACAAGACGATTGATGCACTCGTTCCGATCGTCCACCCGACCGGCCATGCGAGCCAGATTCCGGTACTGCCCCACTCCCTCGAGAAAAGCGCGGCTAAGATTACCCGCAGGAACAGCTCCAGAAATGTTGTAATCATAAACTGTTTCATTGCACCGACACCCCGCAGGACGCCATCTGTAATCAGTTTGATTGATACCACAAAATAAAATGGTGCTAAAATATGTAAAAATTCAACGCCTACCTTCTTTGCCTCGGCACTGTTTGCATCCATGAAAAGCTGCACCAGACTGCCACTGCACAGAAGGTACAATAACACAACCGGCACACACGTGAGGAAGATCAGCTTCAATGCTGCCTTGCATCCCTGACTGATCCTCTCGATCTTCTGTGCCCCGAGATTCTGTGCTGCAAAGTTCGAGACACCATTTCCAAGCATCGTAAATGTCGTGATGACCATGTTATTGAGCTTCACCGCTGCCGCATATCCCGCGATCACGTCCGAGCCAAAGCTGTTGATGATACTCTGGATAATGATATTTCCGATCGACACAAAGCCCTGCTGCAGGGTACTTGGTATCGCAATCTTCAACATCTTAACAAGGATTTCTCCGGAAAATACCGGCACCTTCTGATTTTCTTCATGCGCATCCCTGATCTTCCGCAGCCGAAGCAGCACAACGATCACGGACAGGATACAGCTCACGCCCTGGCAGATAAATGTCGCCCATGCTACACCGGCGACGCCCATATGAAAGCTCTTTACAAACAAAATATCGACAAACACGTTCGATACTGACGAAAAAGCCAGGAATATAAATGGCGTTTTCGAGTCGCCAAGTGCTGAGAAAATACCGGTTGCAATATTGTAGAAGAACAAAAATACAAGTCCTCCGGTATACACGTCCAGATACAGTTTGGAATCTGTAAATATATCTGCCGGTGTATGAATCAGATGCAGTAACGCGCCACCTGCGAAAAGTCCGGTCAGTGTCAGGATCAGACACAGCACCGCCGAATAAATAAACGTCGTGTAGACGGTCGTCTTCATCTTCCGGTAATTCTTCGCCCCAAAGAACTGCGCTGCAATGACGGAACACCCCATGTTACAGCCAAACGCAAACGCCATATAAATCAATGTAATCTCATAAGAATTTCCCACGGCTGCAAGTGCATTTTTGCCGACATACTTTCCTGCGACCAAACTGTCTGCAATGTTGTAAAGCTGCTGGAAAATAACACTTCCAAGTAACGGAATGCAATACCTCCACAATACACGCTCCGGTTTTCCAACTGTTAAATCCTTATTCATCGTTGCCGCACCGTATCCGGTACGCCTCGCCTCCTTCTTTATCTGTTTCGGAATCATAGCAAACCCGCTTACCTATTTACGAAGCTACATCCGCAGAACAATTGTACGCAGACACGCTCTCGCTCGGTTCAGCACGCAGTGGATACTAAATTCGCGACAAAAAAACCGTCGCTCATTAAGTACCAGCGTGCTTCAACGGTCTGCTTTACAATTTGTTCTGTGTATGCAGCTCTTCCATATTTTATCAGGTTTGCCATGATTCCATAAACACTTATCTTATACGTTGCCTGGTTTATCTAGTGTTCTTTATATGCGCCAAGTATCTTAATATCGTTATATACTTGTATCTGCCGCAGTGTCTCGACGACCACTTCGAGCCGCTCGGTCAGGCAGTCGATCTCGATGTAGAAGTTATAGGTACCCATCGACTGTTTCGTCGGGCGGGACATGATCGAGATCAAGTTGATGCGCTTATCATAGAACCGGCGCAGGATATCGAACAGGATTCCCGGCCGGTCGGTCGCAGGCATGATATACACTGGGATCCGCACTTTCTCCCGTTCGTCTGTCTCTGCTGTCACTGCCATCTCACCGCTTACAAGTTCTTCTAACTGCTTTTCCAGATCCGGGTTCTCCACGTCTAACACGCCCTTACGCAGGATGATAAAACGGGTGTGATTGCCCTTTGCATCTGTCACATCTTCTGCAAGCACCCGCGCATCGTCCGCCTGTATCACATGATGTGGTACGATTGCGGCTGCCCCGGGTTCATCCTGTATCTTGTAATAGGATTCCATGTTGCTGCTCGTCGTCACGATCTCCACATCGTGCAAGGTATGCAGGAACTGTCTGCACTGTCCGTTCGTCTTGAACTGCACATAGATCTTTCTGATATCTTCCATCTTCTCCGCATTGGCAAGCAGTGAAAACTGCACTGCCACCTGATTTTCATCGACGATATAGACGTTCTTTTCCAGCAACAGATCGAGTGTCCGCTGTACATAGCCATCCAGCATATTTTCTACCGGAACGACTGCATACTCGCACGCGTCGTTCGTGCAGAGCTGTTCGAACACATCATCAATTGTCGGACAATAAAGCGGTTCTAACGCTTCGTTGTGTGCCGCCTCGTATTTCTTATTATATTCCTCATAGGACTTATCGCAAAACGTCCCTTTCGGTCCTAATACTGCTATCATGTAGCTGTCTCCTCCTGACCGTGCATTTCAATCTGCTGATTTCTCGCCTGCTTCATCCATGCACGCATTATATCCACTCGTAATTTCCGCCGGTAATTGCAAGGCTTAATAATGCGTCCATCTTCTCAACGTCCTCGCCCTCCAATACCTGTATCAGCTTTGCGGTATCTTCAACTATCTGCATGTCCTCGTCCGGTCCGATCTCCGGATCAAATTCTGCCTCACAGTACGGACAATTGATATGCTCCATCGTCAGCAGAGACAGGAATTTCTCTCCACAGCTTTCGCATTCATAATACCCACAACGGGTTGTTCCTTCCGGTACATAATACATACGCTAACTCGACTCCTTTATATCTATCTCTTTCACGAGATTCCTTATTCTGCATCCTTGGAATCTCCTGCATCATTCAATTTCTTTCCACCATCCCGGTCGTTTAAGTTCGTCGCCGGGAAGATATCCGCCACATCATTGATCGCGATATACGCATACGGATCAATGCTATGTACCAGATTCCGCATCTTACCAACCTGAAACCGGTTCACAATGAAATACACCAGTGTACGGTCGGTATTCGAATAATATCCTTTTGCATCAATCGTTGTGATACCATTTTCAAATGCCTTGGAAAGTGCCTCGCACACATGCTTCGGATGTGCCGTCACGATAAAAGCGGCCTTGGAACGGTCGAAGCCCTCTACGAAGAAATCAATCGTTTTCGATGCTGCCGCATAGGTCACAACCGAGTAAAGCGGCAGAATCCAGCTATCGAGTACAATTCCACAGATGATGTACAAAATCACATTGTACGCCATCACAAACGAGCCAAGACTTAACCCAAGCTTCTTCGCAAACATAACTCCGATGATGTCGATGCCATCCATCGCACCGCCAAACCGTACCGCAAGACCACTTCCGCAGCCGGAGATAATACCTCCGAAGATCGCACACAGAAACAGGTCACTTCCGGCAAGCGGAGATACAATCGTCACATCAACCGGTAAAATATCTGTGATTATCCATGCAACAAAGGAATAAATCAATACCGCATAGATTGCGTAGATCGTGAATACCACGCCCTCGCGTTTCAACCCAAGTAAGAAGATTGGAATATTCAGGAGAATCAAAACCAGAGAAAGACTGATCCATTTCGGTGTGAGCTGGGATACCAGCATAGCAGTTCCTGAGATACCGCTATCATACAGTTTGACCGGTGCCAGAAACATAACAACGCCAAATGCGTTGACGATTCCCGCAACCGTCAGGAGCAAAAAGTTCTTGATACTGAGCATGCCACATACTTTCCTGATTTTTTCCATTCGCAATCCTCCTGCTATAATATGTATCGCCCCCTCACATTCGTTCGGCGGCAGATCGTCGGAAACATCCTAAATCATTCACTTCGTTCATGATGTTTCCTCCTAATTTGAAATTTTACCTACAAGTTCTCGATCTGTTGCCGAAACGGGCGAAACGCAGATGGTAATGCATACGTCTCGTCCAGACTCTCTTTTGTTACCCACTTCCATTTTTTATTTGTTTCGCGACAGCGGATGTAATACGCTGTCATATGCCATTCTACATGGCTGAATATATGTGTGTAGCTTGTCTGCATCAGAAGGTCAATCGGTTCTACCTGCCACTCGGACGCCTCCGTCACTGCCTCCTGTTTGTCAAGCTTTGCATCCACATTCGGAAATTCCCACATTCCTGCCAGAAGTCCGCCTGCGTTGCGCTTATGCAGTGCCACGGTATCCTCCGTAAGCAGGATAAATACAGTCTTTTCCACGATTTTCCGTTTTTTTTTCTCACTGCGGACAGGCAGGTTTCTCCATGTATCCTGTTCCCGTGCCTGACAGATCTCCGCAACCGGACATACATCACACCGCGGTGCGCCATTCGGCACACAGACTGTCGCGCCAAGCTCCATCAATGCCTGCGTCGCTGTCCCCGGATTCTCCCGCGGATACGTCTCCTGCAGTTCCTTCGTGATGCGCTTCTTCGTTGTCTGCAGATCAATATTCGCATCATCTGCCAACAACCGGCTATACACACGCAAGACATTTCCATCGACCGCCGGTGTCGGTGCATCAAAGCAGATCGACGCGATCGCTCCTGCCGTATAATCACCGATGCCGGATAAACTCCGGATCTGTGCGTATTCCGATGGAAATACACCTGTGTATTCCGCACAGATTGTCTGCGCCGCTTTCTGCAGGTTGCGCACACGATTATAATATCCAAGTCCTTCCCAGAGCTTTAAGATCTGTTCCTCCGGTGCCTCCGCCAGATCCGGGATCGTCGGAAGTGCCGCAAGGAAACGCCGGTAATACTCCTTGACCGCCTCCACACGTGTCTGCTGCAGCATGATTTCTGACAGCCACACATGATACGGCTCCCTGTCCTGCCTCCACGGAAGTTCACGTTTATGTGCTTCATACCACGGGACGATCGCCTCAAACATGGCAATAAGCACCTGTTCCTCTGTCCTCATTAGAAGTCAAGCTTGATGAAACTATCGTCGTCCCGATTCGCAAGCTTACGTCCTTCCATTGTCTTGATCGCCAGCTCGATCTGCTCGATCATCGAATCCGTGATATTCGTTTTCTCCCCGTAATTCAAATAATTCAGGATTGTCAACATCTCGGATTCACTGTCTGTAAAATATCCGGTGCCTTCCTGCTGCATATCTCCCACATTTTTTACGAGCTCCAGCATCTTGTTCGGCAGCGTTCTGTAATCCCATGGTTTTGATTCGATATCACCTAACATTGTCTTATTCCTTTCCATTCCAACAATATGTGCAAAGCTTCTCCGGCTCGATTCCAACAGCCTCAAGCATGTCATCCAAGCGGTGGAACCGGAGTGATGTAAATTTCAGTTTTTCGCAGATCTTATCCACCATCTTCTGGTATTTCTCAGACGTGTAATCTGCGTACTCCTGCAATACTTCATCTGTGACATCGCCGCCCTCTAATTCTGCGATAACCGTTCTCGTAATCAACTCCATCTCGGAATTTGAACGGGAGAAGTTCAAGTATTTACATCCATATACAAGTGGTGGACACGCCGGACGAATATGGACTTCCTTCGCACCACTCTCAAATAAATATTCTGTCGTCTCACGAAGCTGTGTACCACGCACGATCGAATCGTCGATCAGCAGCAGGCTCTTGTCCCGGATCAGTTCTTCGATTGGGATCAGCTTCATCTTCGCGATCAGATTACGCTTACTCTGAATCGTCGGCATGAACGAACGTGGCCATGTCGGCGTATATTTGATAAATGGTCTGGAAAACGGAATGCCCGACTCATTTGCATATCCAACTGCATGTGCCGTACCGGAATCCGGAACACCTGCAACGATATCCGGCTTGACATTGTCGCGTCTTGCAAGAAGCTGTCCGCAGCGGTACCGCATCTCCTCGACATTCACACCCTCGTAAGTGGAAGATGGATATCCATAGTAGATCCAGAGGAAGGTACAGATCTTCATCTCTTTGCCCGGCAGAACTAAGGTCTTTAACGCATCACTCGTCATCACGGCAACTTCACCCGGACCAAGCTCCCGGTAAGTCGAATAACCGAGATTCAGGAACGCAAAGCTCTCGAAGGTCGCACAGAATGCGCCATCCTTTTTACCCACAATGATCGGTGTTCTTCCGTATTTATCTCTTGCAAGGTAGATGCCCTTCGGTGTCAGGATCAGCATGGACATCGAACCATCGATGATTTCCTGTGCATAACGGATACCATCGATAAAATTATCCTTCTGGTCGATAATCGCAGCAACCAGCTCAGTCGCATTGATCTCACCGTTGCTCATCTCGAAGAAATGCGTTCTTCCCTCTAAGATCGTGTCAATGATCTCCTGTGCATTGTTGATCTTACCAACTGTTGTGATTGCAAACGAACCATGATGCGAACGCACTAAGATTGGCTGTGCCTCATAGTCTGAGATACACCCGATACCGAAGTTACCCTTCATGGTATTTGCTTCTTTATCAAACTTTGTCCGAAATGGTGCATTGTCAATCTTATGGATTGCCTTCTCAAATCCATGCTCCTCACTATACACCGCCATACCTGCACGTCTCGTTCCAAGATGGGAATGATAATCTGTTCCAAAAAACAAATCAAATACACAATCCTCTTTTGACGCAACTCCAAAAAAACCGCCCATGACTGTACCTTTCCACTTCCGTGGCCTTTCCCTGTATGCTTTTATTTTTGAACATATTTTTACCACATAACATTATAACAATAATATTTCTGTTTTGAAACACTTTTTTATAATCGGATGTATATTCGGATGTATATTTTTGTGGAAGCGGGAAATGATAGATGTAAGAAAGTACATTTCTGTATTTTAACGTATATGGAGGTTTGTTATGAAAGTATTAAACTGTGTGGCTCTTACAATTGCCATCATTGGTGCGATCAACTGGGGCCTGATTGGTTTCTTTGATTTCAATCTTGTTTCCGGCATCTTCGGCGATGCGACCGCATTTACACGTGTCATTTATGCTTTGGTTGGTCTTGCCGGGCTCTACATGATCAGTCTGTACGGAAGAGCTTGTGCAGACGCCTAAAAAAGAAATGCTGTCTGAACCGCAATGTGTCCAGACAGCATTTTTTTATGCCCTATTTTTTTCTTTGAGTCTTGCAAATACTTTATCATAGCTTGCATTTCCATAGTTTAAGGAACGGTTTACACGACTGATGGTCGCGGTCGAAGCACCTGTTTCATTTGCAACCTCTGCATAAGTTTTTCCGTCTTTCAACATCTTTGCAACCGCAAACCGCTGTGCGATCGACTGCACTTCTTTCACCGTACAGACGTCCTCAAAGAAATCCATACATTCATCCACCGATTCCAGCGTGAGTACAGCTTCGAGAAATTCTTTTACAGATTGTGTTCGTATTGTCTTTTCCATGTCATCACCTACTCATATTGAGCCATTCTATTTATTCTCTTTGTGCACCCAGACTGCCACGGCGTCACGATTTACATAGAAATCGCCGAAACCTTCATCGTCAATCTTGATGTTATATTTCGCATTTCCCATTGCATCTGCGAAGTGGCATCCGGCAAACTGCTTGCCAATATACATATGCTTTGTACCACCGGTTCCATCGGAGATTACAACCGCCATACCGGAATTCTTATGCTCCTCATCGCCTTCGCGTGTCCATCCGATACAATTTGGATCATCGAAATAATCATGCTGTGCGCCATATGCCTGATTCTTACGAAGCTTCATCAGCTTGTCAAGCTCGCGCTTCTTCGACTTGATCTTTGCCGTTGGGATTCCCTTGTAATCACCATAGAATACACATGGATATCCTTCCTGACGAAGCAGGATGACTGCATATGCCATCGGCTTGAACCAGTCTTCTACCCATGATTCCAGTGACTGTCCAGGCTGGCTGTCATGATTGTCGACAAAGGTCACTGCCTTCATCGGATTGACCTTCGCGAGTGTGCCGTCTAAGATCGTGCGCAGATCATAATTGCCATGTGCCTTCGAGCAATTGTGGAAATTGAAATGCAATGGCACGTCAAAGAGACTCAACTCGTTCTCGTTCGCATTTATGTAATCCTGTAATACATTGACATCCCAGTGCCAGTACTCGCCAACCGCAAATAAATCCTTGGCAACATCTTCTCTCATAGCACGCAGCCAGTCTTTGTAGAAATATTTGTTGATATGCTTTACTGCATCAAGCCGGTATCCATCAATGCCTGTCTGCTCGGTATACCACTTACCCCAACGGGTAAGCTCCTCCGTTACCTCCGGATTGTCAAAGTCCAGATCCGCGCCCATCAGATAATCATAGTTTCCAAGCTCGGAATCCACATCCTTGTCCCAGTCTTTTCCGGCAAACTTGAAGATGGATTTCACTGCTCTGTCCTGATCCCAGTCGATGCCATCAAAATGTGTCCAGTTCCATGTGAAATCGGAATACTTTCCTTTTCTACCCGGAAATGTAAACTTCGTCCACGCTCCAATCGTCTTGGAATCGCCTACCATCTGATTCCGGCTGTTTGCATTGAACTCTTCTGCAGATACCTGCTCGACCTCATCTGCGCCAATTCTATGATTCAATACAATATCTGCATATACCTGAATCTTCTTGGCATGCAGTGCTTTGATTGCTGCCAAGTATTCTGCTTTCGTACCATACTTCGTCGGGATTGAGCCCTTCTGATCGAACTCACCCAGATCATACAGATCATAGACGCCGTATCCGACATCTTCTTTTCCCTGTGCGCCTTTATATGCTGGTGGCAGCCAGACTGCAGTTACCCCTGCGGTCTTTAATTTTGCCGCATCCTCTGCCAGTGCTTTCCAAAGTGATGCATCTGCAGGAAGATCCCACTGAAAATACTGCATCATAGTTCCATTCATACCCATGAGTTTCTACCTCCGCAATACTTTAACATTTTAAAGTATTATATCAAATGGTTGTGGTTACGTAAAGTTTATTTTCTAACGGACTCTTCTAACGGACGCAGGCATATCGGACAAATGCTTCCAATCCGTGGCCGCTTCCGCTTAGTTGCTCCGAGCATCGGTACTAAATTCGCACTTCGTGCTCATTAAGTACCGGCGGTCGCAAATGCCCCTTCTTGGAATCCATTTGTCCAATATGCCTGCTGGGTGTTGAGATAATCTTGTTACTGCCATATATAAAATATCACATAAATAATCTCAGAATTTCACATTTTTCTTCCGCTATATAATTTGAAACTATCAATTGTTCTACCATTATTCTACTATATCCTCGGAGAATCCATGTTGCTTCTCTCCATAGTTTCTCACCAAACTAAGATACTCCTTCTTATATTCATCCTTGCCTACTGTGTCTTTGGCGAGAGAGTATACCATTCCAAGGTCTGCACTGCCAGAATATTCGCTGTCTTTCAAGAGCATTCCAAAGGCGGCGACGCTGGCTGCAAAACGCAGATTGTCAGAACCGTCTTTGTTGTAATTTTCTGTCCTGCATGGGTAGGATTCCAGCTTGCTCTCATCTCCGTCTGGTTCTTTGTATCGGATATTGACTGTGAATAATTCATCTGTGTAATCTTCGGTTCCACAGGTTACGACCTGCGCGGTTTCACCGTATTTTAGGTCTGTCTTCGGCAGTTCCATCTCCGAATCAGCCGGGATGATCTCATAGAGTGCGGTTACACTGTGCCCGGCGCCCATCTCTCCGCCATCCTTTGTGTCATCTGCGAAATCCTCCGCCGCCATCACACGGTTTTCATAGCCGATCAGCCGGTAGCCCTTCACCTGCTCCGGATTGAATTCCACCTGTAATTTGACATCCTTTGCCACAGTTACCATATTGGCTCCAAGTTCATCGACCAATGCTTTCTTCGCCTCAAACATCGAGTCGATATATGCATAGTTTCCGTTTCCCTTGTCCGCAAGCAGCTCCAGCTTATTATCCTTGTAATTACCATAACCGACACCGAAGGTGCTTAAGAAGACTCCACTTTCCTTCTTCTCCGTGATCAGCTTCTCCAACTGTCCTTCACTGGTCAGCCCGACATTCAGATCTCCGTCAGTACAGAGGATCACACGGTTATTTCCGCCCTTGATGAAGTATTCCTGTGCAAGTTCATATGCAGTCTCAATTCCCGCACTGCCATTTGTGCTTCCATACGCTTCGAGTCCTTCAATCGCGGACGAGATCTCATGATAGTTGTCACCACTTACGCCCTGTAAAACCACTTCATCGGAGCCTGCATATGTAACAATCGATACCCGATCCTTCTCGGTCAGATTCTCTGCCAGCATCGTGAGCGACTGTTGCACAAGCGGAAGCTTGTTATCGTCAAACATCGAACCGGACACATCGATCAGGAATACGAGATTCGATGCAGGTGCACATTTAAAGTCAATTGCCTGTGTATTCATTGCGACAAGTGCCAGCTTCGTATCGTCGTTCCACGGGCAATCCATATACTCTGTGTACACTGCAAATTTCTCATCGTCCTTCGGGAGCGGATAATCGTAATGGAAATAATTGAGCATTTCCTCGATACGCACCATCGCCGGATCAATCTCGTACCCATTTTCGATCGCACTCCGGATCTGCGTATAGCTTGCCGTATCGACATCGGCGGCGAAGGTCGAAAGCGGTGACGTCTGTACGCTCATCCATGGATTCTCCTCTGTATAGGAATACTCATTTGTGTTCCAGTCTTCCGGCTCCTCGTAATAATCGTCCGATGCCGGCATCGCATTACATTCATCAGAAGCAATCATGGAATCTTCTACCATTTCACCGTAATCCTCTGATATCTCCGGTGTCATTTCGGTCGCATTGGTTCCTGTCTCCGCCTGCTTTGTTTTGGCATTCCCACATCCACACACAGCCGCCGCCATGCAGATACTTAACGCCATTGCTAAAATTCGTTTTCTCATAAAAAATCCTCCTTCGATCTTATATAAATCTTTGTTTTCAAAAGCCTCTATATAAGATACGAAGGAGGATTCCTTTTTTATGGTACTTTTTAATTTTTTATTTTATAAATCGTAGTTTCGTCCTCGATTTGTAAATACCTGCCATCATACACCGTAAAATTGATAAATGGCTTATACTGTATCAGTACCTGATAGCGGACTGCTGACTCGCTTGCTATTACATCGGGCGTTACGTCCTCACAGATTGTTGCGCTCTGCAGTAATTCACACAATGACCGGAGTTCATCCTCCGACACGCGCATCTGCTTTCCTGTACCACTGCCATCTTCCGTGCTGCAGAACACTATGACGGAATCGAGGCCAAGCATTTCCTGCAGGATCCACGGCTTTTCTTTCTCCGGATATCGTTCGATATCGGTATCTGCCACATCTTTTTCTCCAAGCAGGCGCGTTCCGCCTGTGTTATCTCCGACGATCCAGCTTTCGCCTGTCTTCCCTGTCTGTCCGGAGGTTCTCATCACCGCATAGGTCAGACAAACTCCGCTCACAAGAAATAACATACATGCCACCGCCAGCCATCGGTTAAAATGTCTCATTCCATTTCTTCGTTTCCTGGGATGTTCCTCCTGCAGCTCCGCGTACAGTCGGTTCTTCAGGCGTGCCTGCATATCGGGAGCAGGTGCAATCGAATCCGCATACGCTTGATATATCTTCTTCATGTTCTCAGACATAGTCATCCTCCTTCAATTCGTCTTTGAGCATCTTTCTCCCCCTGCTCAAAAGCGATTTCACTGTTCCCTCCGTAGTTTTCGTGACACGCGCAATCTCCTTCACTGATAATTCCTCATAATAATAAAGATACATTGGCAGTCGATACCGCTCTGGAAGTTTCTCTACCTTTTCTTTCAATACAGGCAGATCTGACGCCTCATACGAAGGTTCTGTTACATCATCTAAGGCAACCGTATGTCTTCGCCATGCACTTGTCAAACTTGATTTAATTGTATTTACTGTCACTCTGATTAGCCACATCTTTCGATGTTCTTCATCCCGGAAGGTTTTGCCGGCTTTCAGATATTTGAGCAAAACCTCCTGGGTGATATCCTCTGCATCGGCGACATTCTGCATACGCGTATATGCAATGCGGTAGATCATCGATGCGTACATCTCAACAAGTTGTGCAATCCCTGCATGGTCTTCCAACTTGATTCCTCCATGAAACGATTTTAGTTATAATTCTCCATATCGAACTTCGTGAGCACACCATCCTGGAATGTGAATTCCACACTGCTTGCATACGCTTCGTCATTCTCTTCGTATGTCAGTGTCATGTAATCACTGGTATCGCTTGTATAACTATCGGTTGGCTCGCCCATGATTGCTTTTACCTCATCCGGTGTCATACCGAATGTAATACCATTTCCAAGTGCAGCATCATACTTGTTATGATAATCATCACGGCTCAGTTCGATTCCAAGGATCTCACATTCTGGTACCTTCTTTGTTCCTCCGCCTGTGAAGTTCTTGAAGCGTACATACATATCTGACTCATCAGCCGCCTCTGCACGGGCACTCATCGAATACTGATTATCTTCCAGCTCCTCATCGAGGTAATCATCATCAATAGAATAACCCATTGCTAAAATATCATCATAGGTAAGTGTAGCGAGGTTGTAAGATTTTCCAAGCATTGTAAACTGCATATTTGCCCAGTCAAAGCCATCTGCATTTACCGGTGTTGTGCTTGCGCTCTCCGTTGTTGCTTCGGTTGTAGTTTCCTCTGCTTCCGTTGTCTCTTCCGTATCTTCCTCTGTATCTTCTGTGTCAGCCGCTACAAGCGTGTTTTCCTTTTGTGTAGACTCTGCGTAGATCACATACCACTTACCATCTTCCTCAATCAGGTAAATCTGCTCAGCAAGTACCATCTTACCATTGGAACCAGAGTATGTCTCCTCTGTATCTACCTCATACATGGTGTCAGCTTCCAAAGATAAGCTATATGCTGCGTTGATGATATCCAGTGTGCTCTCCCGCTTAGAATCGGATACCTTCGTTGCGTCTGATGCTGTATATGCAAATGAATATCCGCCAAATACAGTATCATAGTGATCCCAGAACTCGTCCTCAGATGATACGCCATTCGATGTGTAGAAATTGTCCGCCACGCTGGACTGGAGATCTGGATAATATGCATCTACGATTGCATCCATATCCCGGTTCTTCATACCTTCGCAGAAATCTACAACTGTCTGTTTTGCTACTTCTGCATCCTTACTGTTGCCTTTGCTTCCGTCCTTTTTGCCAAACTTCATAAATGCAAAGATACCGCCACCGATCAATACTACAGCTAAAATGATCAATCCAACGATCAGACCGGTCTTCTTTTTCTTTGGTGGCTCATTGCCACCAGCAGACTGCTGTGGCATACCGTATCCCTGCGGTGCCCCCTGTCCTGGCATTCCATAACCCGGCTGTGGTGCCTGCCCTGGTGCGCCATACCCTGGCTGTGATGTCTGACCTGGTGTTCCATAACCCGACTGCACTCCCTGTCCTGGCATTCCCGCCTGCATATCCGGCTGTGGTGTTCCATAGCCATTTGGTTGTTGATTCTGATTGTTATCCATTTTCCTCTGTCCTCCTTAATACCTCATGACATCGAACATGTTTTATGCCCGATGGAAACTCTTTAGCTCCGTATATAACACTTCGTACCAGGTGAAATGGTTGCATAAAATTTTTATTTTTTCTATTTTTTTAATTTTTGTAATTCCATCATAAGATCTGCGACTGTTTTTCCTTCGAATTTTTCTCCTTCGTAATAAACGTTTGCCACACTCGATCCATTCTGAAGTTTCAATTCCATCAGATAATATGGCACATCCGATTGTATCATGTCTGCCGGTTTCCAGTCCAGTACCTCATACGCTTCTAACCGGAACTGTACCTTGTCGATTGCACCATCTGTATCCGCGCTGTCAAACTGCTGCATGATATTGCCCTGTGCATCATACTGCGTGAGAATCACCTGTGTGATCGTCTGATAGCTAACCTGATTATCGGTATCGTTTCTCTCTTCGGAATTTGTTTTTCCCGAATTATCCGTATTGACTGCTTCGTCCGTCTGCGCTTCTGTTATTCCATTGCTGTCTACATGATTCATGCTTTCATCTGAGCTGTCCAAAATTTCGCTGTCGGCTGCCGCCGACGCATCCGCATTGTTCGATGGTGCAGTCTCTGCCGCCGCTGTCTCGTCTGCCATGTCGTCCATTTCCTCTATGCGTGCCTCCGTCGCCATTTCCTTTGTATTCGATTTCCGCATCGAGCTGATCCCGATTGGTACCGCAATGATTACGATCAGCACTGCCGCTGCCACAAGCACAAGCTGTCTGGTTCTTCCCTTTTTCTGAGCCGCTTTCTGCTTTGTTACTTCCTCTTCAAAGCCTGCATCAATCCGGCTCCACAGATCCGGCATGTCCTGCATATCCTGTGTACGAAGTGTCTGATATGCTTTTTCTTCTTCGGTTAATTTATTCTGCTGTTCCATAATCTCTCAGACACCTCCTTAATTTCCTGATTCCCTGATTGTACTGCCACGTCACTGTGCCAAGCGGCTGCCCCAGAGTCTTTGCGATCTCCCGGAATTTGAGATCCGCTACCAGCTTCAGATCCAGCACTTCCCGCTCCCGGTCGGAAAGCGTCTGCATCGCCTGCCGCATATCCTCTGCCAGTACCACATGCTCTTCAACGGTGGATGCTGTCTCCACCGTATCGCCTTCTTCTAACTTATCCTGCGGTGCATCGTCTGTCTCGTACAACAGATATTCATGTCCGCGCTTCCGCAGCAGATCGATCGCCATATTTCTTGCAATCTGGATCAGCCATGCCCGGTGTGATGTCTTCTTCTGATAGGTGCCCGCTACCCGGATCAGTTTGATGAAGAATTCCGACGTCACATCCTCCGCGTCCTCCCGGTTCTTTACGACATCGTAGACGATCGTATAGATGAGCCGCCCATACGCGTCGTAGATGGCACGGAGCATGTCTTTATTTCCTTTTGCAAGACCTTTTATGGCAGCATAAAATTCATGTTCTGTCATATAACCTGTCCCCTCATAACCCCTGCTATATATTATACGTTTCTTGTTTTATTTTTTATGGATGATTTTTGATGAAACGATTTCACCAGCCATATTCCTATGTATTATACTGAAAAAAGCGGCAAGACTGTTCATCCTGCCGCCTCATCATTTTGTCTTATAAATCTTTTCCTGTCAACAGCTTGTATGCCTGCAGATATTTGTCGATAGTCTTATCTACAATATCCTGTGGCAATGTCCAGTTATGGCCTTCGTTTGCCTTTAACCAGTCACGTGCAAACTGCTTGTCAAAGGATGGCTGGCCGTGTCCCGGCTCATAGCCCTCGGCTGGCCAGAATCTGGAGCTGTCTGGTGTCAGCATCTCATCACCAAGTACGATATTGCCGTTCTCATCCAGGCCGAACTCAAACTTTGTATCTGCAATGATGATACCACGGGAAAGTGCATACTCTGCACATTTCTTGTACAGTGCAATTGTATAATCGCGAAGCTTTGCTGCATACTCTTCTCCCTTGCCCGGGAAATATTTTTCAAGATGCGCTACGCTCTGCTCATAAGAGATATTCTCGTCATGATCGCCAATCTCTGCCTTGGTAGATGGTGTGTAAATTGGCTCAGGCAGCTTGTCGCTCTCCTTTAAGCCTTCCGGAAGCTTGATACCACAGACGGTGCCATTTTCCTTGTAGCTTGCCCAGCCACTACCTGTGATATAGCCTCTTACGATACACTCGATTGGAAGCATGTTCAGTTTCCGGCAGAGCATGCTGTTTCCATCAAACTGTGGCTGCTGGAAGAACTCTGGCATATCCTTTACATCTACGGAAATCATGTGGTTTGGAAGGATGTCCTCTGTCATATCGAACCAGAATTTTGACATCTGTGTCAGTACAGTACCCTTCTTTGTTACCTGATTGTTCAGGATTACATCAAAGCAGCTGATACGGTCTGTTGCAACCATGATCAGGCTGTCTCCGTTGTCGTAGATTTCACGAACTTTTCCTTCTTTGATCGGCTTCATGTTCTTATCTCCTTTGTCTTTTTTAATGAGTCATCTTGTTTTACATATAGTTTCTCTAAAGTTTGCACATAACTACTATTTCTACGCAGACGCGCTCTCGCTCACTTCATCACGCAGTGGTACTAAATTCGCGACGCTGAAGCCGTCGCTCATTAAGTGCCAGCGTGCTTCAATGGTCTGCTTTAGAATTAGTAGTTATGCGCAAACTTATATACATTTTATTCGTAAAACAAAATTACTCATACATACTAGCACCTTGGCGATGCTTAGGCAAGAGCATTTTTCTTATATTTCTTCTGACTTGGAGCTTTTTTTTCTTTTTTCCTTCATTGCTCCATGTCTATTTTTCGCTTAGTTTCCAAAATTGGAGCAATTTTTCTTATTCGCTTACTTTACTCCAACTCCAAAGCTAAGCAAAATTTCCGGTTTGGAGCACTTTCTCAAAATCCATCCGTTTTGCTCCAACTACAGACTTATGCCCTCTTTCCGCCTTGGTGCAATTTCTCCATATCCACCCGTTTTGCTCCAACTACAGACTTATGCTCTCTTTCCGCCTTGGTGCAACTTCTCCATATCTACCCGTTTTGCTCCAACTCCCCATGTCCATTATTGCAAAAAAGCAAAAACCCGTGGCGTCTGCCCAATGGCATTAAGTTAAGG
>DHJV01000004.1:0-24383 GCA_002404515.1 Lachnospiraceae bacterium UBA4711
ATCTTCCGGTTTTCCCACTCTTTCCCCCAACCCGCCACACAAGCCCACGCAAAAAAGGCAGCCAACTCTCATCGACTGCCTGAATCCCTACCTGCTACAAAAAGTAAACCACTTTATTATTTAATTTACACTTCCTAATTCACCACATGAATCTGCTCCTCATTGATGAGCGGATACCGGCGAAGTGTCGCTCCATCCAGATCCTCCCGGTACATATCCACCGCCTGAATCTGATGATTCTCATAGGTTGTATAATAATAAATTCCCTTGTCCGCATTGACACAGGACGTATAGATCGTGATCTCATATTTTCCCGGCGCAACCTCGCAACAGCCACGTTGCTGTTCGACCGATCCTAATATATGGAAGAACTGGCTGACGCTCTCCGCCTCCGACTCACCAGAGATTGCATGCATCTTCGTAAATGCTACCTTCACAAACCGCGACGCCGACGAAAGGTCGCCCGGAAGTCCAAGTCCACCCATGCCACGGCTATACGCCGCAAGCGGAAGCTCCTTGGCAAACTGATTCTCCGGCTGGCTTGGTGATACATGCATGTAATTGTTCAGCATGAACATCTGCACCGGAAATGGTGGATTGTTTGTCAGCACACCGACTGGATTGTCATAGACATGCAAACCATCTTCCATGCACTCTACCACGATAGATGCATCCTTATCTGCAATGATCCAATGCAGTGATGCACATGGCAGATTCTCACTATATGGTGTTCCGACGAGATTCATCTTCTCTAACGCTTTGCGCGCTTCAAGCACCGTTGCACACTGACTTAAAATCCATGGAATAAATTCAAACTGTGCCACATTCTCTCGACCTGCCTGCACATCCTGATACTTCGCATTCCCAACGAAATTCAAGCCTGCCATACCAAGTCCCTTCTCATTCACGGCATCATAGTAAAGCGGATAATCATCTGCCACATACGCCATACCGATCATCGCGTAGTGCGTCTTCACTTCACCCATGTGCCGGAACCGGAAACAGAAATTCCGCGGTGTCACCGTCACCTCATCGCCATACGAAAACTCATAATCAAGTGTCCGTCCAAAATAAAAATCCTTCGTCTTATAAGTCGCTGCTGTACACATCCTGTGTCTCCTTCCAAAGTTAAAAATTTGTCATTGCGAAACCTATTTGTAAATATCGTACGTATATAAACATATCAGATTTGTGAAATATAGATATGTTTGGAACATAGAAGTACTTGATGTTCCGTAAATATCCAGCAATGTTTGAACACGATGTTCAAACAAGCCGCCGCTGAGCCATGGACGGCGAATCGGCGGCGGTTGCGTCCGTTACCAAAACTTATATCAGAACATCTTTAGTACTTCTTAGTTTCAATACATCCTATATTATACAAATCTGATATGTAATATACGTACGATTTTTATTACATTGTTTCGCAATTCTCCTAATTTTCAGCCTTTGCTTTCTTCGTGAACAGCTTCTTCAAACAGCTGAATGCTACCAGCACACCAAGTACCATCAGCAGAATTGCAACGATAAACTGCAATCCATCAACCAGCATGGTTGCATTTCCGCTGGCAATGTTCTTTACAAGTGCGATTGTCTTCTGTACCAGTGCTGTAAATGTTACAGCAAGCATGATAAACATTGGTGCGTACAGTGTCCAGCCGGTTCTTCCTGTTGTCTTTAAAAATACAGCAAGTGCGATCAATACAAGTGCTGCAAGCAACTGGTTTGCAGAACCGAACAAAGGCCATACATTAGTATATCCACCGAGTGTCAGTAAATATCCAAAGAATAATGTTACCACAGTTGCGAAATATTTGTTAGTCAAAATTTTCTGCCATACCGGCATTTTTGATGTATCGGTTGTATCTCCAAGGAACAACTCCTGGAAAGACATACGTCCGATACGTGCAACGGAATCCAGAGATGTCAGTGCAAGTGCAGATACACACATTGTCATAAATACGGTTGCAAGCTGAACTGGAAGACCAAGCTTCTCAAGGAATCCTGCAACACCACTGGAGAAGATTGAAAATGGTGTTCCATCTGGTTTTGTACCATTGACTGCAACAGCTCCGACAACAACCAATGCGATGATACCAAGCAAGGACTCTACAACCATGGCGCCATAACCAACCATTGGCATATCCTTCTCATTCCGGATCGTCTTCGATGATGTACCGGAAGATACCAGACTGTGGAATCCGGAAACGGCACCACAGGCAATCGTGACAAACAATGTTGGGAACAGATAATTTCCACCGACATTAAATCCGTTATAAGCATTCAACTGCATTGTTGGATGTGCAACGACGACACCGACAACTGCACCAATGATCATGCCGAGCAGCATAAAGGTTGTCATGTAATCACGTGGCTGCATCAGTAACCACATTGGCATAACAGATGCAAGGAACAGATATGCCATAACGATATAGATCCAGGCACTCTTTGTTGCATACCAAGGAAGATGCATACCAAGGGCAAACATACCAACTAACAGTGCGATCGCGATGACGGCTCTGACGCCCTCATTCATATTCTTAACATGCTTCTGGATTACACCAAATACGATTGCTGCTACAATGAACAACATGGAGATGGAAGCTGCAGATGCATTTGCATAGCTTGTCTCCTTTGACATATCTGCCACGCCCTTACCAACGAAGGTTCCGGCTACCATATCCGTAAATGCTGCGATAACCAGCAACGTGAATAACCAGCAGAACAGCATGAAGAGCTTTCTTCCGACCTTACCAATGTACTTCTCGATGATCATACCCATCGATTTTCCTTCGTTCTTTACAGATGCGTACAGGGCTCCGAAATCCTGTACGGCTCCGAAGAACAATCCACCGATCAACAGCCAGAGCAATACTGGCACCCAGCCGAATACAGATGCAAGAATTGGTCCGGTTACAGGGCCTGCACCTGCGATCGATGAAAACTGATGCGCAAATACTGTGAATTTGGATGATGGTACATAATCCTGTCCATCCTCAAATTTCACTGCCGGAGTCTCTGCCTTTGGATCAAGACCCCATTTTTTTGCAAGCCATCTGCCATAGAGGAGATAACCTGCGAACAACACTACAATTCCGATTAATACAATGACTAAACCATTCATACTTCCTCGCCCGCCACGCGGCGGCTCCCTTCTGTATATTTTTGTTACAAAGAGTAAACACATCTTGCAACCGAGTCGGCTAACGCTTCCTCGGCATACACTCCGTATAACACTTCGATTTTGCTTCGCTTCATCTCAGTGATTATACGTTCGCCAAATACAGATTTTCGTGCAAGCACAAATCTGTACTTGGCTCATCGTGTATAACAAATAAAACCTCCGTCTTACATAAAGACGAAGGTTTGAAACTTCCGCGTTACCACTTTATTTGCCACATATGCGACCACTCATTCTCATCTTACAGACCGCATATCGATATAGTTCATTCAATGTATTATCTCAACATGTCATCTGTGAAATAAGCTTCTATGTAACGGTAGAAAACCGGTGACACCTAATGTCCTATAAGGAAGGAATTCAGTGCACTGCTCGCAGAGGATAATTTCCGAAATCCTACACTGTCTCACACCAGCCGACAGTTCTCTGAAGTATTTTCTTTCGAAAATCTTGTTCTGTTCTCAGCATTTGCTCTTTGTTTACCGACATACTAGTCCTATCAAAAACGAATGTCAAGTACTTTTTTGATATTTTATCTCAATCAATACTCAATTTGCGCGTTGATTTATGAATTCAGCCGTTTATACCACGCCGAATGCGAGTCCAACCGCATGTACCAGAAATGCAACAATCCATGCAATCAGGCATTGCACAATGACCGTAATGACTGCTGCCTTCGTGCCACCCATTTCCCGTTTTACTGTTGCGATGGCTGCCACACACGGTGTATAAAGTAACGTAAAAATCAGGAATACCATAGCTGTAAATGGGGTAAATAACGTAGCTACCTTTGTCACGTCACCGCCAAGCAGAACCGTAAGCGTCGATACCACGCTCTCTTTTGCGGTAAATCCTGTGATCAACGCCGTTGACACTCTCCAGTCACCGAATCCAAGCGGCTTGAAGATCGGAGCAATCAGGCTTCCGATTAAGGCAAGCATACTCTGGTCTGCGGATGCAGCTACATTGAACCGTAGATCGAAGGTCTGCAGGAACCAGATGATAATCGAGGCAAGGAAGATAATCGTAAATGCTTTCTGGATAAATCCCTTTGCCTTCTCCCAGATCAGGTGCAGCACACTTTTTGCAGACGGCAGCCGGTAGTTCGGCAATTCCATAACGAAAGGAACCGGCTCACCCTTGAATTTCGTTACCTTCAGAATCAGTGCATAGATCACTGCACATACGATTCCGATCAGATAAAGTCCGACCATCGCAAACACACGATACTGCCGCTGCACAAATGCACTGATCATAAGTGTGTAGATCGGCAGCTTCGCACTACAGCTCATAAACGGGGTCAGCAGGATCGTCATCTTCCGGTCACGTTCACTCGACAGTGTTCGTGTCGCCATGATTGCCGGCACGGAGCATCCAAATCCAATCAGCATCGGCACGAAGCTTCTGCCCGATAAACCAATTTTCCGAAGCGGCTTGTCCATAACAAATGCAACCCGCGCCATATATCCGGTATCTTCCAGAATCGACAGGAAGAAAAACAGGATCACAATCGTAGGAAGAAAGCTGATGACACTTCCGACACCCTGACAGATACCATCCACCACAAGAGAACGTACCACCGGATTGATCTGAGCAGCGATGAGTCCCTTGTTGATCCATCCGATAACTGTATCAACGCCAAGTGCCATCACATCGGACAGCCATGCGCCAAGCAGGCTGAACGTCATGGCAAAAACTATCGCCATAATTCCGATGAAGCACGGAATTGCTGTATATTTTCCAGTCAGGAGTTTATCTATCCGGACACTTCTGCGATGTTCTTTACTCTCATGTGGGCGCACGACCGTCTTCTCACACAGTTTTCCAATAAACTGAAACCGCATATCTGCGATTGCCGCTTCACGATCCAGTCCGGTTTCTTTCTCCATGACTGATACGATCTGTTCAAATGCGTCCTTCTTATCTTCTGAAAGCTGCAAAGCCTCTTCAATCGGTGCATCCTTCTCGATCAATTTGGTTGCTGCAAACCGGACGGGAAGATCGGCTTCCTTCGCATCATTTTCAATCATATGCGCAACTGCATGGATACAGCGATGAACAGCTCCAACCGGGTCTTTCTCATCCTTGCTGTCCGGACAGAAATCAATTCTTCCTGGCGGTTCATGGTATCTTGCCACATGCATGGCATGGCTTACCAGTTCGTCGATACCTTCATTCTTCGCAGCCGAGATCGGCACCACAGGGATTCCAAGTATCTGCTCCAGCTCATTTACACGGATTGTGCCGCCATTCGCCCGCACTTCATCCATCATATTCAGCGCGAGCACCATCGGGATTCCAAGCTCCATGAGCTGCATCGTCAGGCACAGATTACGCTCTAAGTTCGACGCATCCACAATATTGATAATGCCGCTTGGCTTACCTTCAATCAGGAATTCCCGCGTCACAATCTCCTCGCTCGAATACGGGGAAAGCGAATATATACCCGGCAGGTCTGTCACCGTTGCCTCCGGGTGATTCCGAATCGTACCATCCTTCCGGTCAACCGTCACACCGGGGAAATTCCCAACATGCTGATTGGCTCCCGTCAGCTGGTTAAACAGTGTCGTCTTGCCACAGTTCTGATTGCCGGCAAGCGCAAATGTCAGCTTACCGCCCTTTGGAACCGCAGTTTTCTCATCATGTATATGGGTAGGATCCGCCTGTCCTAACTCACCAACTCCCGGATGTTCGATTGACTCATAACGAACTGTCTGTTTTTGCTCTTCCACCTGTTTTTCGTGCACATCATCCACATTAATTTTCTGTGCCTCACTCAGACGCAGCGTAAGCTCATATCCGCGCACCTTCATCTGTACCGGGTCACCCATCGGTGCGATCTTCTGTAAAGTGACTTCCGTTCCCGGCGTCAACCCCATATCCAGAAGATGATGCCGCAAGGCACCTTCTCCGCCGACCGCCGTGATATAAGCGCTCTGCCCCGGCTGTAATTCATCCATCGTCATCTGTAATCGTCTCCATCTCCACATAAATATATTTTGATGATTATACAATCTCAAAAATGTTTCGTCAATCATTGCCCACTTATTGCATGAAGAAACAATATTAATTTTTTTTCAAGTTTCTTCTATGATATGATATAATTTGAAAAAAATTATAAATTCCTTACAAAATTTTCAGATGAATCGAGGTGTATTATAAACTATGGCAAATCCAAAAGATGAACAGCTTCTATCCCAGATCGCATCCAACCAGAAAAAACAACGGGTTGGATTAATCCTGACTCCCATTTTATTTTTCATTGCCATGGGAATCATTATGGCTGGAATCTCGGCGATTCAGTCCGGTAATACCGCTCCCGGCATCTGCATCATTCTAGTCGGTGTAGCCGGGATCGTCCTTTCCGCAAAATATCTTGAACGTATAAGCGATCAGAAGAATAAGATGAAGGATCTGGTCGGGCAATCTGTCGTGAGAGAAATTCTCTCGGAGCGTATCTCCGTCGAGCAGTACATTCCGAACCAGTATTTTAACAAAGACTTTCTGGAGCATTGTGGTGTCCTGCCAAACTACGACCGGTGCAGCGGCTCCGACTATATCAGCGGAACTTATCGCGGTGTGCCGATCACCTATTGTGACCTGCATCTCGAAGTCGAACAGGAAAGCACTGACAGCGACGGCAACACAACGACTTCCTACTACACAGTGTTCCGCGGTCCCGTCATCAATCTGGCACTGCGCCAGCCGTTAAATGGCTATGTCCGCATCCGCGAGCGCAGGAATCCGCGCAAGGAGAAGGGATTTTTCTCCGGCATCATCAACGGTGCAGCGGATCTGTTCAACATTGACCGGAACACGATTGAGACAGAAAATGCACAGTTCAACCAGCAATTCAAGGTTGACACGTCCGATCCACAGCTTGCGTTCTACATTCTGACTCCGCAATTTATGGAACATATTGTGCAGGCGGATATGATTGTAAATGGCTATACGAACATCGAGTTTAATCAGGGCATCGTGACTCTCGCATTGAACAATGGCACCGATGCATTTGAACTTGGCAAATATAAACAAAACGATAACTTTCTGGACGAGGCTCGCCAGCGGTTCCGCTATGAGCTTAATTCGATATTGAGTATTGTCGACGAGATGCTGACGAAGGAAAATCTATTTTAATTTATCAGCTGTCACCACGCGATAGCGTGATGACCTGCGCACGCATCAGCGTGCTTCATTATATCCGAAATAAATGTTTCAGCCGGGACAACCGACTGACAGAACAAATTATATTATAATCCATTTTTACAGGAGGTATCACACATGTTACACACAATTGAAAATGATTGTTTGAAAGTCACGGTATCCGACCATGGTGCCGAACTTACAAGTGTCTACGATAAGGGGGCAGGATTTCGAACGGATCTGGTGTGCCGATCCGGCTGTCTGGAACCGCCACGCCCCAGTGCTGTTCCCATTTGTCGGAAAGGTGAAAGACGGTGCCTATCGTTACAACGGAAATACCTACGCCATGAAGACACAGCATGGCTTCGCGCGCGATGCAGAATTCACCTGCGTCGAGAAAACCACAGATTCTATCACGCACAAGCTTATGTATTCAGATGACACGTTGCAGATCTATCCGTTTCAATTCGAGCTTCTGATCACGCACCGCTTGGATACAGAAAATCCACGTCTTCTGCACGTCACATGGACGGTAAAAAATCTCGGTTCTGATGAGATGTTATATTCCATCGGCGGACATCCGGGATTCCAGATTGCACCGGGGCATGTACGAAACGAATATTCCATTGCCCTGCCGGATGCAAATCCTCGTCACTATCTCCTGCTTGATGCAGCTGGTTCCGGACTTGCCGATACGAGTAAGAGTTATCCATTCAACGATGCTGGCCATGCGTACGTTCCTGTCTCAGATACGCTGTTCGACAACGACGCCCTGGTCTTCGAGGACGGACAGCTTCCTAGTGTCGGACTCGTCGATGCTGACAGGAAACCATTCATCACGCTTACCTGCAAGGACTTCCCGTATGTTGGTATCTGGTCAAAACCGGAAGGTCCGTATATCTGCTTAGAGCCTTGGATCGGACGCACCGATAACATGGGGTTCACCGGAGATCTGAGCGAGAAGCCGGGCGAACAGAAACTCGATGCAAACGCAGAAGCCATACACACTTACACGATTGAATTTCACGACTAAAGTTACATATTATACTAATTAACGAATGAACAGGGACAGACAATTCCACATTGCCTGTCCCTGCTTCTATATTTACTCTTATACCGCTGTCTCCATATGAATCCGGCTGCCGCCTCTGCATTTGGTAACACGCAGCTTCTGTGGAATATCCATCAGTTCATCCCGGTGACTGATGATGCCGACCAGCTTGTTTTCTCCTGACATGCTGAGCAACGCATCCTTTGTCTCCTCCAGCGACTTCGAATCCAACGTACCAAAGCCCTCATCGACAAACAATGCATCCATCTGGATACCACCGCGATTTTCCGCGATTGTATCCGACAAGCCAAGTGCCAGCGATAACGACGCTTTAAAGCTCTCACCGCCTGACAGATTTCCAACCGGACGGCGTTTTCCTGTGCTGATATCCAGCACCTCCAGATCCAGAAATGTATTGGTCTGTTTTCCAACCGTGTTCGTCTGTCGGTACAACTGAAACTGGTTGTCACTCATCGGAAGCAAATGACGGTTTGCCGCCTGAAGGATGCTGTCAAAGCCTGCTGCCTGAATATACTGTTCAAACGTGATTCTTCCGTTTCCTGTCTGCCCGGATACAAGATTGTACAACCGGTAGCTTGTATCGTTTTCCTTTTTTGCCTTCTCATATGCCATCTGCTGTGCACGGATATTTTGCTGTTTTTCCCTGTTATTTTGTATGCGGAACAGCACGGTCTGCAATGCTGTCCGAAGCGTTTCCACCTGTGCACGCTTTCCAGTATATTCCTGCTGTAACTGTCCGAGATCAACCAGCGTCCGATGTCTGGCATCCTGCTCCTGTTCTAACTGTGTCAGTCTGGCAGCAACCTCCGTTACCTTTTTATCATAGTCTGCCAGTTTCGTTTCGTCTGTGTGTATCTCTGCATCGGTTGCAACCTGTGCCTGCATCTCCTCAACCGATACAAACCGACAGGCCGTCAGTTTCTCATTCAGGCGCTGTCTTAACATCTGCGTATCGGTCTTTTGCTGTTCAAGCGCCTGCTTCTGCGTTGCAATGGATGCCTGTATGCGTGCCACCGCTTCATCTGCGGATTTCTTTTCTTTCGCCGCTGTATCAAGCGCTGTCTGAATCTCCGTCACACGGGTCTTTGCCTGATTCCCCGCCTGCTTCGCCGACTCCCAATCTGAATACGATAATGTCTGTAACGCTGCAGCGGTTGCCTGTGCAGATGCCTGCTTTGCAATAAGCGATTGTCTCTCCTCTACAAGCGTCTTTCGCTGCTCTGCAAGCTGTACGGTTTCTGCCCCCTGCGCACGCGCAAGCGCTGCTTCCACCTTGCGCAGCTTCTCACAGTTTTTCTGCAATATATCAAGTTTCCCTCTGCTTTGCGCAACTGCATCAATCAGCTTTACCCGCTGTCTCTCGAAGATTGCAAGCAGCTTGTCTAACTCCGATATATCATCAACCGTCTCCACCGACATACAGCTCTGTATCTGCTCTTTTAACTGTAGCTCTTTTGCCTGCATATCTGCCCGCAAAGACGAAGCTCTGGCAGTTGCCTGATTAAACGCTTCCAGTTTTTTCTCTTCCACTGCCTTTAATTTTTTGCATTGTTCCTCTGTCACAGACGCCTCAACCAATGTTGCAAGCTTCACATGATGCGTGGCTCCACACACAGGACACGGTTCTCCCTCTGCCAGATCACTTGCCAGAATTCCTACCAGATTCGCCCGATACAATCTGTCTGCATGAGTATATGCTTCCTTCGCCAACTCATATGCATCCTGATTTTTCCGGTATTCGTTCTGTGCTTCCTCTAACTCCTGCTGCTTCCTTTTCCATGCAGGAATCAGATTTTTTGCAATGGATTCTGTCTTTTTCTGACTGTCCAGCAGTTTGTCATATGCTGCCTGTGCCTGTGCAAGCTGCTGTGGCTCTTCCTTCCACATCGCCTGCTGCTCCTGCAACTCTTTAATCCGCTTCTGCAATGTCTGTTCCGCTGTTCCAAGTGCTGCTTCCTGCTGTTCCTGTGCCGCAAGCTGTAGCTGCAGCTGTCCAAGTTCGTGTTGCAGCATTTCCCGCTCTTTGTAGCGCGGCTCTTCCTCATGCACTTTATCGACGATTTTCTGGCATTGCTCCGCTTCCGGACGTAACGCCTCCGTGTCTTTCACCTTCACGTCTGCCATCTCCGCACGCGTTTGACAATCCGCAAGTGTCTGCGTTCCATCTGCGATCAGCTGTTTTGTCCGTTGCCATTCACGTTCCTTTGCGGCCCACGCATCATACTCCGGCTTTACTTTATAAGTTGCCTGCTTCCTTCGATCGAGCTGTATCCTCCGTTCTTCAAATAATCCCTTTTGAGATTCTAATACTTCCTGTTCTTGCTTCGTCCGCGCATACCTCTCCAAAACTTCATTGTTATTCTTTGCCGACACGAGTGTGCCCTGTAACTTCTGCAGTTCCTCTTCCGCCTGCGCAAGCACAGTCTCCTTCTGACCTGCTTGTTCCGTATCTTCCTCGATGATCGCCTGCAGCAGTGTAAGCATCTCTTCGATATTCCATACCGATTTGCTATCCTGTAACTTCTCCTGCAGATCACAGATACGCTGCGCCACGGACAGTGGTTGTTCTTTCGAATCCTCCGACAAATCCTCTGCCGAAATTCCAGATATCCCTTCTGAAATCTCTGCCGGCTCCACCTTCACCTCGCGGAACGACTGGGAAATGCTCTGTTCCTTTTCCTTTCGTGCAGCATAGCTTACATCCATTCGATTTTTCAGTTTCAGTTCCAGCTTCTTATAGGCATCGGTCTGAAAGATTGTACGCAGGATGTCCGTCCGCTCGTTCGTCTTCGCATTTAAGAGCTTCCAGAATTCTCCCTGTGCAATCATCGCAACCTGCATAAACTGTCCTGCATCCATATTCAGAAGCTGTGGAATCGCGCCCGGTTTCTCTTTCGTTCCATCGACGTTCTTAGCGCCTTCGAGCGTCGTTCCATCCGGCTGATAGAAGATCACCTTTTCTGCCTGCTCATCCGGCTTTCCATTTCGGTTCGTATACTTAAAACTCGGTTTTCTGCACACATGATAATCCTTGCCCTGATGGGTAAAATAAAAATCGACAAAGCTTTCCACTTTCTTATCCACGTACTCGCTTTTCAGATTCTTCGTGTCGCGGTAGCTTCCGCTCGCTTCCCCATAAAGCGCATAGCTGATTGCATCAAAAATCGTTGTTTTACCTGCACCTGTATCTCCACAAATTAAAAACAATCCTTTCTGCTCAAACCGGGTGAAATCAATCTCCGTCTGCTCCGCATATGCCCCAAACGCCTGCATTACCAATCTAGTCGGCTTCATAGATTCCCACCTCCTTCGCAACGTCCTTCATCATATCCATTTCCTCTTCACTGATCTGGACGCCATACATCTGCTTATAAAAATCAGCGATCAGCTCCTCATACGTCCGGCTCTGTGTTGCCTGCACTACATCTACATGTGACAACTCGCGTGTACGGGAGTTATCATAATCCAGTTTTATCGTGTTCGGATAATATTGTCGCATGATCCGCATTGCATCTGGGACAATATCCTCATCCGTCAGTGTCACATAGACAAAATCCTGTGCACGTTCTATTTGATTTTCTTCCTTTACAATCTCTGTAAACGTTCCCCTGATATGTATGAGATCCCGCATCGGAACAAGTTTCTCCAGTTCGATTGTGACCTGTCCTTCTCCATCCACTGTCACGATTGGTATCTGTTTTGCACCATCCCGTTCACGCACACCGCCCGGAATCTGCTTCACCGAACCAGACTCTGACAAGGAGTACTTGAGCGGCGAACCAGCATACCGCACTTGCTCTCTGCCGACACTCTGCGACGAATGGATATGTCCAAGTGCCACATAACAAAATGCATCGAAACAGTCATACCCTATCTTCTCTACCGTTCCGACATGCTGTGTCAGCGCACCCTCAGAGCCTCCCAGCGTTGGGTCTTTGCCCTTTCCTGATACAAACTGGTGCGCCACTAAAATGTTTCTCTGTGCCGGATCGATCTCTGCGTGTGCCAGCACCTCCCGCACCGCATCCTCATACGTCTCGATCTTTGCCTCCGGGAACGCACGCTTCACCTGGGATGCTTTCACGAACGGGAGCTGATAGATATGCACAGCCCCGTAAGCATCCTCTATCACATGATGGAATAATTCTCCCTGATATTTGGCAGCGATATGCACATCATTTGCCGCAAATAAGCTGCTTCCAAAATTCAGTCGCTCGTCCGAATCATGATTTCCGCTAATCATGTACACCTGCAACTGCTGCGCAACCAGTGCCCGGATGAATTCATCCAAGATCTGCACCGCCCCTTCACTTGGTACCGTCTTGTCAAACACATCTCCGGCAATCAGAACCGCATCCACCTGCTTTGCCTCGGCAATCTCCAAGATCTGTCGCAGAATGTACCGCTGGTCATCCTTCAGATCAAAATCCCCCAATGTTTTTCCCAGATGTAAATCTGCCAAATGTAAAAACTTCATACTCTCACCTCTCCGGTATCTGTTCATTCAGCCATGCAAGCACAGCTTCCCTTCCTTCCGCATCAAACGGAAATGTTTTCCTTGTGATCTGCTCCTCCGGTGTTTTCTCATAGCAGGTACTTGCATGCCATATACACACCTCAAAGAAATTTTCCGAAGTCGGCTCGCCGCCTTCCTCCTCCGGCTCATGCTCGACCGTGAGCTTTGCGATCCGGTACCGTGGTCCGTAAATATCGCCACCCGTCAGAATTCCTTTTGCATTATAAAATGGTAAATCAAATATCACTTCACCTGTAATCACGCGTATTCCTCCCATATGTTTCGTTCTTATAAATTTTACTTTTATCATTATAGCATACGGAAGCATATTTTCTAAACAAAAAAGAAACTGATTCATTTTCCTGCATCCATCTATGGAATCTCTTGTCGGTTTGTGCTAGAATAGGTATCAAAATATTGCATAATCGAGGTGCGAAAGATGGATTCCACATTGAAACGAACATGGGCAGAAATCGACTTGGATGCCCTTGCTCATAACTATAAAACATTGCGTGACCGGATCGGTGCCAATGTCAAATTTTTAGGTGTTGTGAAGGCTGATGCCTACGGACACGGTTCCGTACAGGTCAGCCGCCTTCTGCAGGAGCTTGGCGCTGATTATCTGGCTGTCAGCAGCATCGACGAAGCGGTAGAGCTTCGCCTGAACGACATCACCATGCCGATTCTGATTCTCGGACATACGCCGAAGGAACAGGTCAGCCGCCTGATCGAATACAACATCACACAGGCTGTTACCTGTAAGGCAAAGGCACTTGAATACAGTGAAGAGGCCGTGAAATGCGGTGGTACATTGAAGATTCACATCAAAGTTGACACCGGAATGTCCCGACTGGGATATCTGTGCGACGGGGATTATTTTGATACCGGAGTGGAAGGTATCTGCGAGGGCTGTTCCCTTCCGGGACTTGAAGCCGAAGGTATCTTTACACATTTTGCCGTGTCTGATGAACCGGGCGATGCATGCAAAGCCTACACGGAGCATCAGTTCCAGTTATTTATCGACGTGATCAAAAGCGTCGAAGAAAAGCTTGGCAAACGGTTCGCCATCCGCCACTGTGCCAATACTGGTGCGGTTGCCCGTTATCCGGAAACATGGCTTGATATGGTAAGACCGGGACTTTTGTTATACGGATATGGTGAATTCGCAGACGAACTTGGACTTCAGCCGGTCATGAGCTTAAAGACAACTGTCAGCACAATCAAGACCTATCCGGCTGGTACCGCAATCAGCTACGGCGGCATCTATGTAACGGACAAGACAACACGTATGGGCGTCATCCCTTACGGCTATGCCGATGGATTCTTCCGTGCCCTGTCTAACCGCTGTACCCTGATGTCGGACGAAGGTCCGGTTCCACAGCGCGGAAAGATCTGCATGGATATGTGTATGATTGATCTGACGGACAAGATGCAGGTCGATGTCGGCAGTGAAATTGAGATCTTCGGAAAGAAGAACTCCATCAACGATATGGCAGCTCTGGCAAACACGATTCCATACGAATTAACCTGTGCCGTCAGCAAGCGTGTTCCAAGATTCTATTACCGAAACGGAAAGATGATTGAAAAAGAATTACTGCTGCGTGGGTAATTACATAGACACGAAAAAGCCGAGACAAAAGTCCCAGCTTTTTTGTTATATATCGTTTTATGCTTTCACATACGGAACGAGTGTAAACCCAAACTGAAATTTTTTCTCATCGAATCGATATGCCGCAAGCACTTCCGGACCACAACTGTTGGAGCCGATGCCATTTAACGCATAATCGATACACAATACCGTGCTGTCCGATTCTTCCAATTCATAATTGTGCTTTGCCTGCGTCAGCATTTCCTGTGTGTAGTTTGACGCCTGAAATGAAAATGGTGTCTCAGACACTGCCGCGATTCCGTACCGCGCGTTGTGCAGCTCGACATAATCACAATCGAAATGACTGCCGTTTTCCTGCGGCATGATATAGTCCTCATGCAGATCTTTCACCGCACTGTGATACAATCCATGACTCGCGGCTCTGTGCTTGTCACGGTAGCTCTCCTGCGGTCCCATACCATAATACGAAACCTCCGAAAGATTCTTGTCTAAGAATACGCGCACGCCAAATCTCGGAAGCTCCGGGAACTCCGCATCCTTGCTTACCTCCATTGAAGCGGTAATTCTTCCTGAACTTTCCACCTTCCACACAAGCTCGACATCCAGAATCTTCTGTACCGTTGGTGCCACAACGCCGACATGACTCATCACGATCACGCCATACCGGTTCTGAATCGTCTCCACCTTATACGCTCTTATGTACGCCTCGTGAAAATGCGCATTCTCCCATTTTTCGCGGATATACATATCATTATCCGTCGGCGCTCTCCAGATGTTCAGCTCCATCGGATGGTTCAGATAGTCCCGTCCTGCATATTGAAGCTTCGTAAAAAGTCCGGTTCGCTTGCTGATTACATATGAAAAATCACTCGCTTTTAATGCGATTTCTGTATCGGTTTCGCTGACGCTGATCTCATTTTTTTCTTCCGCTTCTGCCAGCCATTTGACTGCCGTCTGGTTTCTGCCATCGGCATTGGTAAGCAGCACCTCGTCAAATCCCAATTCATGCTTCGCAGGGAGCAATGGAATCTCTTTTTTCAACTGATACCAAAGCTTAAGGTATACCTTGCCGCTCTGTGGAATGTCCAATTTGAGTGTCATCACACCATCGCTGTGCGGTGCAGCTGATGCCCCATCCAGTACACCCTTTTGCACGCACAGACCATCCACAGTCACCTCGTACAGGATATCTGTATAGTCGCTTATATCATCAAAATCCATGTAGTTATGCAGCACAAGTCTGCCTGTTTCCGACTCGTAAGACACGACGCGCACCGGGCGGTACACATTCTTATATTCAAGCAATCCGGTATGTGGTGTACGATCTGGATACACCAGTCCATCCATACAGAAATTTCCATCATGGATTGTCTCGCCGTGATCGCCGCCATAATAATATTTCGTCTTTCCATTTTCCGCCTGTCCGTGTGCAATCGCATGATCGCACCACTCCCAGACGAATCCACCACACATCCGTGCATCCTTCTGAATCATCCGGAAATAATCCTCCAGATCGCCGGGGCCATTTCCCATGCTATGGCAATATTCCACAAGCAGAAATGGCTTGCTCCCATCCTTCTCCAGATACTCCTCGATCTCAGAAAGTGCCGGGTACATCCGGCTGTACAGGTCAAGATTCGAATAGTCATACGTCACATCGTAATTCCGATAACGCGCACTCTCATACTGCGTGATACGGGACGGATCATATTTCTTTGTCCACGCCAACGCCTTTTCAAAATTACATCCATACGCGCTCTCATTTCCCATCGACCAGAAAATGATACAGAACCGGTTTTTATCACGCGCAACCATACGCTTCACGCGATCGAGAATCGCAGGCTCCCATGCCGGATCATCTGCAATCTTCTCGTTCCATTTTTTGAAGCGGTTGTAATCCGTATCCTCCTTGCGGTACAGCATAAATGGTCCATGCGCTTCGATATCTGCCTCATCACACACGAGGAATCCATACCGGTCACACATCTGGTAGAAATATGGTGCATTTGGATAATGGCTCGAACGGATCGCATTGAAATTGTGCTCCTTCATCAAGGTGAGATCCTTCTTGATCTTTATAACATCAACTGTAAATCCTGTGACCGGGTCAGCGTCATGCCGGTTTACGCCGCGCAGCTTGACCGCCTGTCCATTGAAATATAGCACCCTGTCCTGTATCGCTACCGTACGCAAAGCGATTGCATCCACGATCGTCTCATCCGCACTTTGCAGGATAAGTGCGTACAAATACGGATGTTCCGTATTCCAAAGCTCCGGGTTCACAATCTCCAATGTCACAGTTCCCGCCTTGCTGATCTCTGCCTGTGCAGCCACTTCGCCTGCTGCATCTTCCAACGATATGGTGACCGGAGTCTCCTGATAGTAGCTGATATCCAATGTAATTTTCGCACATGCTTCCGTGATTTCCGTTGTGATCCGGTAATCCTGTATCGCCTTTTCCGGCCGCTTCAGAAGATAGACATCCCGGAAGATGCCACTCATCCGAAACTTATCCTGATCTTCGAGGTAAGAACCATCGCACCATTTCAAGACGAGTACAGCAATCGTATTCTCGCCCTCTTCTATCACATCCGTCACATCGAACTCACTCGTCGCATGGGACACCTGACTATATCCGGTATAGACGCCATTTACCCATACATAAAAACAGCTGTCCACGCCCTCAAAGTTCAGGTATACCTTCGGTGCCTTCTCATCCCTGGCATAAGAAAACGTATACACATACGCCCCACACGGAATATCCTGCGGCACATAGGGCGGATCAAATGGAAATGGATAGCGGAAATTCGTATATTGATGCGTGTCATAGCCTGCCATCTGCCAGACACCCGGCACCGGAATCGTATCAAAGCCAGACGTATCATAACCACTCTCATAAAATGCGTCCTTCACATCATAGATGCTCTCAAAATACCGAAACTTCCACATGCCGTTTAACATCTGCACGCGGTCGGATGCCTCCCGATGCTCCACCAGATTCTCCATTCGGTGGGAAGCTGGTATGTAGTACGCTCTTGGCGGCATTGTATTTTCATGTAAGAAATCCAAATCTTCATAATAACGTGGCACAATCATAATCTTTCTCCTCATACAATATGTAATATCCCTCACATGCGAGTAACACCACTTTGCTTTTGCTCTGTGGTATGCCATCGGGAAATTATTGTTTTTTCAGGAAATGCTCCCGGTTCGGGTATTCCGCCCGGAATGCCTGCTTCGCGGCTTTCTGTAACAGCGCAAATTCTTTCTCCATGTGCAGCATGTGTGGTGCGGTAAATGCAATCGCGCTGATCTGTTCAGCAATCTTCTTTGCGACGCCCTCATCGGAAAGCTGCCCCATGCCGAAAACTATCGAAGTAAATCCTCTGCCATTTCTGCTTACATCAATGAATTTCCGAAATGCATGTGTGATCTCAGATAACAGAATCTCCTGTTCTGCTTCCATCCGCTTGTCCGCATCAAACAGACAAAGTCCGGTAATGATCTCAACTGCCTGTTTCCGTTTCTGTCCACCGATATCATTTGCCCCGCTCTCTGCAATATATTTAAGCTGCATGAGATACCCGACGAACGCGTCCGTCTTCGGTTTGCGCTTTCCGTAACGTGCAACCCAAAGTTTCTTTATAAATGCAGCATTCACTTCTTCCAGATTTTCTGCGGAATGCTTCTCATTTGTCGATACCGTTTTATCTTCATTCGCATTTAATATCTCCAACCGCTTCTCCGCATCCATCTCATTATAAAATTGCTCTAACCATGTCTCCTGCATATCTGTTCTCCGTTTCCTTTATACTGCCAATCAACATCTTCATCCGTTTATCCACGCATTTATTCTTCCGCGCATTCTTCTGTACATCCATTTTCTGAGCAATTCCAGTTCTGGCATCCCATTACTTTCCAAGAAATGTATCTACATTGTCCGCATCTACTTTCCGATACTGCGACATATAGTAGATGTCATCCTCAAGCCCATATCCTTTGATGTCGCTGCCCTGAAATACTGCAACTGCCAGAAACGCGATCATCCGTGCCTGATCCTCTTTGTCGTTATAGACCGTACCCTGCATCGTACCGGATTCGATTGCTTCCAATGCATCGGTCAGACCATCAATGCCGAAAATGATCGGGCGTTCCTCTTCCTTGTATCCGGCATTTTTGTATGCCTCGACGGCACCAAGCGCCATCTCATCGTTATTGGACAATATCAGTTCAATGTCGGAGCCATACTGATCGATCAGCTGGCTCATCCGGTTTTCCGCCTGCGCGCGGTTCCAGTCCGCAAACTGATAACTGAGTTTCTCTAGTTCTACATCATTTTCAATCATCGTCTTAACCGACAGATCTGTCCGGCTGATGGCATCCTGATGTCCGGCTTCACCCTCTAAGAGCACATACTGGATTTTCCCATCACCATTCTTATCGACCCCCGGGTGGTTCTTGATATATTCTGCGGCAATCTCGCCCTGCATCTCCCCGGACTGCGCCGCGTCACAGCCGACATAGAAAAGCTTATCCCACTGCAGCAGATCCTCCTGCACCGGCTCCCGGTTAAAGAAGATAACCGGAATATCGTTCAGCCGCGCCATATGGATGATATTCGACGGTGCTGTACGGTCAACCAGATTCACACATAAGACATCACACCCGGCATCAATCATTTCCTCGACGATCTCATCCTGCTCCTGCTGGTCATTGTCCCCGCTTCGCACGGACACAATCACCTTCATCGTATTGCTCTCTTTCGCTTTCAGATCATTCTTCAAAATATCCGTCATCGCATTGATAAACGGATCATCTGGCGTATACGTCACCACGCCAACACGCAATGTATGATCCGTTTTCGTGGCGGAACGTCCACACCCCGTCATGGAAATCACAAGCGCAAGCACACACAAAATTGCTATTCTTTTGTTCTTTCTGTTTCTTCTACTCATACGAATACAAAAACCTTTCTATCTCGTCCGAGAACAAATCTTCTTTATAGATAACTTTTACTTCCTTCTCATGGCTCTTCAATGTATAAAATGTCCGTGTCAGCTTTTTCGCAATCTCCTCGACACTCTCATAGCCAATGCCATATCCATCCGGTACAACCAGACACTGCACCTGGCCTGCATCAAGCAAAGCCACTGACTTCATACTCGTACCAACACCATAGATCTTCGCATCTTTATAAATACCGTTTTCCGCTTGTTCTCCAAGCTCATCCAACGCCCGGGTATCCATCACGACCATGTAGTCGACCGTCTCCTGTGCATCGACAACCGCACAGATATCAGTGTCGCTTTCCTCATTATATTCCCATGCAATCTTACAATCTTTTTCCGCCAGTGCGTCCTTCAGTCCCTGAATACGATTTACGCTTGCCTCCGTCTTAGACCGCCCGGCGATCACGCCGATCCGTTTGCCCTTCAAACCGTCTTCATCCTGCGTGACAAGCTGTGTGCCAAGTGTATATCCAATCTGATAGTTATCCGGCTTGACTGTCGCAAACCCGCTCGCCTCCAGCTGTTCGCCTGTATAGACATCCTCTGTAAGAAGTATAAATGGCTTCTTCTGCTCACTGAGCCAGTCTAACATATCTTTCGTATCCGTGCCCGGTGCCGGACACAGGATAAATGCATCCACATCATTTTCAAGCTGTTCCTCAATCAGTTCCCGCTCATCCTGCGCTCCCGCAATATCATCCGTGTTACAGATGATCAGATGCAGATTGTTATTTTTTGCGGATTGCTTTAATCCATTAATTACACCCTCCCAGCGGGTGTCGCCGGAATTCTGCAGGATAACTGCGACTCGCTTCTGTGGAACATCCTCCCGGAAAATCTTGTGTATAAAGAAACCTGCAAGCAGGATCAAAACTACCTCCGCAATGAGGAAAGTCAGCTTATTTCGTCGTTTCATCTGTCACTCTCCCCTTTCTGTAGCTCTGCGTCTCCAGCTGCTGCCGGTTCTCCTCCGTAAATGGTATCGCCGGAATGTGGATCACGATCTTCGTGCCCTCATCTGCCTCGCTGTAAACCTCCAGACCATATTCATTTCCAAACATCAACTGAATCCGGTTGTGCACATTGATGAGTCCCACACCGGAGCCATGCTTCGGTACTTTATTATTATCCTTGAGGATATTTTCGACTGTCTCCTCACTCATACCCATACCATTATCCTCGACGGAGAGATAGATATCATCACCCTTTTTCTCCCCGCGCACGATAATCTTGCCGCCGTCATCCTCATCCATATTTCCAACGCCATAATAGATCGCATTTTCCAGAATCGGCTGCACGATAAGCTTGACCGTACAATAATCGTTGACTTCCTCGTCAATGTCAAACTCCACCTGAAACCGCTCTTTATAACGCACAAGCTGGATATTCATATAGCTTCGGCTGTGCTGCAGCTCGTCCGCGATCCGGATTACGGTTCTGCCCTTCGACAGGCTGATCCGGAGCAGCTTCGCAAGCTCAGAAATCATAAGCACCGCTTCCTTGTTCTTCTGTGCCTCGACCATCCACGTGATCGATTCAAGTGTATTATACAGGAAATGTGGATTGATCTGGCTTTGCAGCGCATCCATCTCGCTCTTTCTTCGCTCAGTCTGCTCACGGATGATCTCCTGCATCAGTTCCTCGATCTGCTCATAGGACTTCTTGACCGAGTATCCAAGATGCCGGATCTCAGAAGACCCCCCAATATAGATGTCTGTATCTCCACCTGCCTCATATGCCTTGACCGACTCATTCAGCCGCAGGATCGGACGGGAAATCTTTCTCGATATGATCCGGTTTACTTCGAGCAGCATCATCATCAAAATAAGGATTGCCGTGACAATATAGTACCGGAACCGGTTAATACTCGCCGTCTGCACACGATCCGGAATTACGCCGACCAGTTTCCATCCAGTATATGCCACACTGCTTACAACCACATTTCCATGGCTTCCATTTAAGGAAAGCTCATAGGTGCCATCCTCTAACTGTGCGACCTTCTCACAGTCCTCTGAAAAATATCCCCGATCAATGTCTGCCTGCCGTGGATGATAGATCATCTGTCCATCCCGGCTGCACAGATAATAGTAAATACCATTCGACGATTCATTGATCCTCTTCATGGTATTTGAAATTACGGAATATTTCATATCGACCAGCAGCACGCCACTGCGCGGTGTCTCTCCGTCGTTGATATCCACCGAACGGCTCAGGGAGATAACCCAGTAATATCGGTATGTGCCATCGGCAAACAGATTCTGGATATGCGGCAGGGAGAAATGTACATTCTCGATGTCCGCTTCTGCATTTTTATACCAGTCCTGTTCCCATGCTTTGGCACCCTTCTTGCGTTCTGAAACAGGCTCCGCAGCAACCTGCGCACCATCATTATCATACAATGCCATACTCTGGAGCTGATCCGTGTTGATTTCATAGAGCAGGCTGAACTGGCGCTTGAAATTCTCACTGGAAATATCGTTTTCCTGAATGATATTATAGTTGACCGCATTCGTAATCTGCCGCACATTCAGCAGATCCGCATCAAGCTTATCTGTTGTGCTTTCGACCATGCTCTCCGCATTCGCCACAGCCGTCTGTTTCATCGCCATTTTGAAACGGTTATACAGAAGCAGGCCGATCGTAATCGTCGTGATCAGCGTGAGCGCTGTAAGCACAGTCATGATGATGGACTGAATATCCAATCCCATGAACTTTCCATGCCGCAGCCAGCCCTGCCGTTTCATGAATTGATGGACCTTCGACTGCACTCTATTCACTTTTATCTTCTTATCCCGTTTCTTCAATGTGCAAAATCCCTCTTGTTACTGATTCATATGCTGCGCGCGGTACTTGGACGGAGATACCCCGAACCGCTTCTTAAATACATAGCTAAAGTAGTTGGCATCCAGATAGCCGACACTCTCCGCGATCTGATAACTCTTCTCATTCGTCTCCAATATGAGCGACGCTGCATGATCCATCCGGTAGTCGGTCAGATACGTGATAAATGCTTTGCCTGTCTCTTTCTTGAATACCGAAGAGAAGTAGGAGTTTGATACCCCAAGCACTGAGCAGACGGTATCCAACGACAGATTCGGTTCCATATAACGCTCACGCACCAGATTCTGTGCATCCGATACAAGCCGTCTTGATGTGCTGTTTCGCGCATTTTTCAACTGTTCGCCGAGTGCCACCGAAACCTTCTGCATCCATGCAGTAAGTGTACTCTCATCCATCTGCGGAATCATCTCATATGGATTCTGTATTCCACACAGATAGTCATTAAAGTCTAAAAAATTATTTGCACAGAAACGATAGAATGCACCTACCATCTCCATGATTGCAAGATTATACTGACTCACTGTCTTCGCATTGCTGTGCAGCTTCTCGATCTCATTTGTCACTGCTTTCTCGATCTCTTCTTTGATACCAAGATGAATTGCCTTGAACAAGTCATGCATCTTCGTATCTTCCGGCTGTATCTGTGTCTCCTGTTCCTTTGGCGCAAGCTCACCGATATTGATTGCGCGTTTTGTTCCGTACAGCACCCGGTAAGATACTGCCTCTCTGGCTCCGTCATAGGAAGTGTTCACATTTACCAGATTATCACAGACACGACCGATTCCGGCTGTCACGACAGCGCCCATCACACGATACGCCCATTTGCAGAAGCGGTCACAGGAATCCGTAAACTGTACGATTGCATCCTCCGCCGGAAGCTCGATCAGCATCAGAGTATTTCCCAGATATGTAAATACATGACTCTTCCATTCGGTCGCAAGGCGCTCCTTGATCTCATGTTCTACCGACATCGCAAGCAACAATGGATTCATGCCATCCGGCACATGATGCTCCGATGTGTGGAAGATTGCGCAGCCATAGTAAGGGCCTTTCATGTCGATCTGATATGCCGCAAAGAATTTCTCGCAATATTCTTCCGTCACTCTGCCCTCGATCAAGGATACGAAGAAGTTGTTCTGCAAGACAGGAAGCGCCGCATTGAAGTAGTTTTCCAGACGTGTCACATTCAGTTTCTCCTCGCGCTCCCGGTCCAGTGTCTCCTTCAAACGTCCAAGGCATTCGGATAATTCCGTTGCGTTGATTGGCTTCAACATGTATTCCTCAACTTCAAGATGCACGGCTTCCTTGGCATATTCAAATTCGTCGAATCCGGTAAAGATGATGATATGGATATTCTGGTAGTCGCGGTTTAAGCGGCGGGATAATTCCAGACCATCCATGTATGGCATCTTGATATCTGTAATGACGACATCCGGCTGGAGCTTTTCAACCAGCTCCAGAGCTTTCACGCCGTTGGTTGCGTTGCCAACGACGGTAAAACCCAGGTCGTCCCATTGTATGCGTTGTTCAATTACTTCGATGACTTCTGCTTCGTCGTCCACCAGAAGTACTTTATATTTTTCCATGTAGCACCCCACTTGTTATCGCCTGCCGGGTAGTTTTGAAGCATCTGGTCTTTGGACAGGAGTCGCAGGGAACTAACGATTCCACGCAACTCCATCCACATATTAGAATGCTTCCGAACTACCCGACAAGTCTTATTTTTCTTTGTTGTTTCATTGTCTTTATTATACCAAAGTTATCACTATAAAGATACCTAAATATCAAGCTGGTTGCTTCCTTCTATTTCCTAATTGGGGATTTTTCCGTATTTACGAGATTTTACTCCAACTAGCTTGCTTCTTGCTCCTGCCGAATTGGGGGATTTTCCTCTATTTTGGAAATTTGCTCCAACCTGTTTGCTTCCTGTTCCTGCTCAATTGGGGGATTTTTCTCTATTTCGGGAATTTGCTCCAACTAGCTTGCTTTCTGCTCCTGCCCAGTTGGGGGAT
>DHJV01000004.1:24467-37555 GCA_002404515.1 Lachnospiraceae bacterium UBA4711
AGTTGGGGGATTTTCCTCTATTTCGGGAATTTGCTCCAACTAGCTTGCTTTTTGCTCCTGCCCAGTTGGGGAGTTTTTCATAATTTCGAATTTTTGCTCCAACTAGCTTGCTTCCTGCTCCAATTCATATAGTCAAAACACTAAATAAGACCAGTATATGCAATATACAGGAAAAGTCACCCAGCCATGCCTTGTGCACTTGACCGGGTGACTTTGCCAGTTTACAACTTTATTTGATTACTTTGATTATAGCTATCTAATTTCACTGTCTGCCTATAACTTTATAGCTGCCAGCCTTAATTACTTCTTCTGAACATACTTCAGACAGTCAAGTGTTACAGCGGCAAGGATGATAATACCTTCGAAGATGAACTGAAGGTTTGTATCAATACCGAGGATTGTCAGAGAGTATGTAAGGGATGTGAAGATCAGTACACCAGTTACAACACCGGAAATCTTACCGATACCACCTGTGAAGGATACACCACCTACTACGCAGGCTGCAATGGCATCCATATCCCAACCTTGTCCATAAGCGGCACTACCGGAACCAACCATACGGTTACACTCAAGCCATGAACCGAATCCGTAAAGGATACCTGCTAAGATGAATGCTCCAAGTGTTACCTTGAATACAGAGATACCGGATACGGCTGCTGCCTCAGGGTTACCACCAACTGCGTAAAGATTCTTACCAAATGTTGTCTTGTTCCAGATAAACCATACAACTACGATTGCTACAACTGCCCAAAGAATGATCGTTGGGAATCCGCCAAGGTTCGGAATGAACATGTTTGGAATGCTGGAATCAATTGCACCGAAGGATACACCCTTAGTTGCATATGTTACAAGTCCAAAGATGATCAGCATGTTCGCCATTGTCGAAATGAATGGATGCATCTTGTACTTTGCCATGAAGAAACCTGCAATACTTGCAAACAATGTTGTAAGTACGATACATGCAACCAGTGCGATGATGGCTCTTCCTGCTGCAGGAATTCCTGTGAAATCGAAGATGTGTCCGAATACGCCACCGGTATTGACTCCACTGTGCATGATAATAGTTGCGGTTACCATACCCATACCTACCATACGTCCGATGGAAAGATCCGTACCTGTTAACAGGATCAGTCCGGCAACACCAAGTGCTAAGAACATACGTGGGGAAGCCTGCTGTAAAATATTCAAAATGTTTGTCAGTGTCAAAAGCTGTGTATGCTTTACAATCGGTGTGATGATACACAGTGCAATGAAGATGAGCAAGATTACAATGTACAGACCATTCTTATACAGGAACTGTGTTGTATTGAATGTGTACTTGTAGTTTTCTACCTTCTGTGCCTGCTTCTGTCCAAATGTATACTTTGACATACGGAGCAGATCGATCAGATGGAACTTATGTGCAAATGCATCATGCTTTCTGTCCTTGATCTCCTGCAGCTTGGACTCATGTGTCATCTGTGCATCGAACAGACGGTTACGATATACATACTTCTCATCCTTGATCTCCTCAGAATCAGAAAGCTTTGAAAGTGTCCGCTCATGCTCTGTCTTGATCGTTGCCACGATTTTCTCATAAGAAGCGTTCTCTGCTGCCTTTTCTGCCTCACAGCTTGCAACAACCTTCTCATAATAGTCACTCTTATAATGCTTGGAAAGATAGCTTTCTGCATCGGAAATAAGCTTGGATACCTTATCCTTGTTTGCAGATTCTACAGATTTTGCTTTCTCTAAGTCTGCCTTATCCTTTGCAATAATTTTTTCTTTCTCTTCCTTTGTTAAATTCTTATCTTCTTTCGCAATTGCGATATGGTTCTTTAAGCTGCGAACCTTGTCAGATCCATCTACACGAAGTGCATCGATCTGTGTCTGTATTTTTCCTACATATTCATCAATCGGCTTCAAGAGGGCTGCCTCTGCATCAGCCGAAAGGATCATACTTGTATCTGCCATCGCCAAAACTCCTCTCTATTACAAATATTTCGCGCTAAGCTTTAATAATTCTTCCTGATTTGTCTCCTTCGTATTCACGATACCTGCCAGATGTCCATTTGACATAACGCCAATACGGTTTGTGATTCCGAGGATCTCCGGCATCTCTGAGGAAACAACGATAATCGTCTTGCCCTGCTTTGCCATGTTGATGATCAACTCGTAAATCTCATATTTTGCTCCAACGTCGATACCTCTTGTCGGATCATCCATCATAAAGATGTTTGGAGAACGTTCCAGCCATTTACCGAAGATTACCTTCTGCTGGTTACCACCAGACAGGTTTGCGATCATATCATCCGGTCCCATACATTTTGTATGCATGACCTTGATCTCCTCGGCTGTCGCACGTACCATGTCGTCATTGGAAAGTGCGATTCCGCTCTTGTAATGCTTCATGTTCGCAATGGTTGTGTTAAATGTGATATCTGCTTTCAAGAACAGACCGTTTGCCTTACGTTCCTCTGTGATCAGGGCAAATCCATGATCCATCGCATCCTTTGGAGATGAGAAGTTCATCATCTTGCCATTGTAGAGAACGTTTCCGGCTGCTCTTGTACGCATACCAAATATCGTCTCAAGAAGCTCTGTACGACCTGCACCAACCAATCCATACAAGCCAAATATCTCGCCCTTCTTTACATCGAAAGAGATGTTCTGGAGCTTCGGTGCATATTTTGTTGAAAGATTCTGTACGGAGAGCACTGTCTCTCCCGGTGTATTATCCACTGGTGGGAATCGGTTATCCAGAGACCGGCCTACCATGGCGGATATGAGTTCGTTCATGTTTGTATCTTTGCTGTCCTTCGTCATAACAAGACTACCGTCCCGCAATACGGAGATCTGATCACAGATCTCGAAGATCTCATCCATCTTATGGGAGATGTAGATGAGGGAGATGCCCTGTGACTTCAGCTGACGCATCATCTTGAAAAGCTTTGCAACCTCCGGTGCAGTCAGGGATGAAGTTGGCTCATCCAATACAATTACTTTCGAATTGTACGAGATTGCCTTTGCGATCTCACACATCTGACGCTGTGATACAGACATCTTCTTCATCGGCTGTGTTAAATTAACTGTGATTCCAAGCTTTCTGAAAAGATCAGAAGCTTCCTTTTTCATTCTGCCCTCATCGACTACGCCAAGTGAATTCTTTGGGTATCGACCGAGGAACAGGTTATCGATTACATTTCTCTCCAGGCACTGGTTCAATTCCTGATGTACCATTGCGACTCCATTTTCAAGGGCGTCCTTTGGTCCAGAGAAATTTACTTCCTTGCCATCTAATACGATTGTTCCTTCGTCCTTCTGGTAGGTTCCGAAGAGACATTTCATCATTGTCGATTTTCCGGCACCATTCTCACCCATAAGTCCCATGATAGAACCTGGCTTCACATTCAGGTCAATGTGGTTAAGAACCTTGTTTCTTCCGAATGATTTACTCATGCCATGAATCGATAAGATGTATTTATTCTTATCATCTGCCATATCTCTACTTCCCTTTCTTAAAAAGAAGGGTATCAATTTTTAACTGACACCCTTCTGTGGTTAAATCATTTTGCCGTCCAATCAGTTCTCTTACTTATTAAGAAGTGATGTGTAAGATGCTGCGTTATCTGTCTTAACCATGTTGATTGCGAATGCATCGTACTCGCCTGGGTTACCAAGACGGTTTGTAATGTTAGACTCTGTCTGACCATCACCACCGATGTAATCAACCTTGAGGTTCAGAAGATCATCGTAGTTCTGAAGAAGTGGCTGGTATGTTGAGCTTAAGAAGTTATCGGAAGCGTTGTAGATATCAAGCCATACCTTCTTCTCCGGGCTCTTTCCAGAGTCAAGCTGCTTAGAAACCTTGTCATAAACCTTTGTTGAGTCTGTGAAATCCTGGTAGTTATCTGCTGTTACTGCGATATTCAATGCGTAGTAAGATCTCTCTTCTTCTGAGTATCTGTAATCAACACCCTCGTCAAGTTTGTTGCCAGCTTCATCTGCTGTACCGATACCTGTATCTACGTCTACACCGTCAAGTGCATTACGAAGAACACGAAGTGTCAGGTAAGCCTGTACGTCTGCATGCTGTGAAATTGTTCCGCCGTAGCCTTCTGCGATAGCTGCTACTGCATCGCTGTTTGCATCATATCCAAATGTAGGAACCTTGTTGTCCTTTGCCCAAGCGTTGAACATTGACATTCCCATACCATCGTTGTTAGAAACAACTACATCAATCTGATCACCGAAAGAAGCTGTCCATGTACCGATTGCGTTACCTGCTGTTGCTGCATCCCATGTCGCACCTGCAGAGTTCTTCATTTCCTGTGAAGCAAGCTCACGGATTGTATATTTCTTTCCGTCAACTTCCAGTGTTGCATCCTGTACAACCTTTGCAGATCCATCTACGTTTGTACCTGCCGGTGAAGAATCGATAGCTCCGTCTGTCTCAACACCTGTACCAAGTGCGGAACGAACACCTCTTGTACGTGCAATGGAATCGTTATGTCCGATATCTCCGATTGCAAGTACATATCCAATTACGCCATCGCCGTTACGGTCGATGGTTGCTGCATTCTTCTTGATGTAATCAAGTACCATCTCACCCTGAAGCTCAGCACCCTGATTTGCATCGAAACCTACATAGTAAGTATCTTTGTTAAAGTTAAGAGCTGTCATGTCAAGCTCTCCAGTTGATGAGTTGGATGGCTGACGGTTGTACCATACAAGTGGCTTATCCTTGTTTGCTACTCCGCTGCTTGATGCAGAGCCACCACCTGATGATCCACATCCTACCATTGACAGTGCCATTGTTGCTGCTGCAATCACAGCTAAGATTTTTTTCTTCTTCATACTCTTTCCTCCTATGAATTGAATTTGTTCATCGTGCTACTTTTGTTCATTTTGTACACTTTTCTTGAACTTTTCCCTGTCTCATTGACTAAATTTATTATATTTAGAATGAGGCTCAGAAAGAATAGAATATTTTTGGATAGATTATCAATTTTTTTCGATTATATAAAATTTTTATAGTTATTTTGACGAACCCGCCTGTATTTTTCCTGAAACTGCACAAAAAATTCCTTTTTTCTCGAAAATTTGAAGCACATTTACCAATGATTTTATATTTTTTTCATCTTATATTTTTTCCGCTGTCCCTGTATTTCTGTAAAGCCAAATGCCAGAACTCCGACCATTCCAAACGCCATCATTTTGATAAGGCTTTCATAATAGGTATCCAGATTACCAGACCACCTCATAAGCTCCTTCGCATGTACAAAACAGCTTTGGAACGAAGAAGCTCTATAGTAGTAGTCTGAAAGTTTAGACGCCTGTATCGCCATTGCCATATCTACCCGGAATGCCAGATACAACCATGCGGCTGACACCGCAACACACAACAGAAAACTTATGATCGACAGCTTTTCACCCTTCCACTTATATCCATAGATCACCGCAGCTCCCATCGCGAGTCCGGCATAGCTTGACACGAATCCAATGCGTGCGATGAGAAAAATCAACAGCGCACCCAGAATGCCACCGCCAATCGCACCGAGCAGACCGAGTGCATAATTTTCACGCACAACATAATCATCTTCCCGGTTCAGCTTCAACGCATATTCCGTCATCTTCGCAGATTCCGCATTTAAAAAGGAATAGCCATCCTCCACCTGATAGACGTCCGTCGGTCCCTGCACACCTCTGGCATCACAATTATAATATTGATATCGTTCAAATTGCGTGATCATACCCTCCAGCAGATTCTTGATCAACTGCACATTCTTTTTTGTGCCACCACGAATCGGAACATACACCGCAATACTAAATCCTTTCGGTATGATCCTGCCGCCTCTTGGAAGTACCGCGCGCATCGTTCCCCACACATCTACAGACGCTGGCGTCTGATCGTTGGAAACTGAAAATGCAACCATTATCATTTTTTTACCGGAACCATTACCCGGTTTCACTACATATGTATATCCCCGGTACACGCCATGCAGCTGGCTTTTCATTCCTGTCTGCGTTGCCTGCAGCTCCTCAGCTAATTTCGTTAATATTCTTCTATTCGATGCCATCCGGCAAACACCTCCCCTGTTTGACACTTATGTCTCATAATATTCCCTTTTCGTTTTCTATACTGCCAGCCGGCTGAATTCTTCCAGATTCCATACCTTTGTCACTATATCCGAATAAAATTCCGGCTCATGGCAGACCAGAAGAACCGAACCATGGTATTCTTTCAGTGCACGTTTCAACTCATCTTTCGCCTCTACATCCAGATGGTTCGTCGGCTCATCCAAGATCAACAGATTCGACTCCCGGTTGATGAGCTTACACAGACGTACCTTCGCCTGTTCACCACCACTTAACACCCGCACCTTGCTCTCGATATGCTTCGTCGTGAGTCCACATTTTGCCAGTGCAGATCGCACCTCATACTGCGAATATCCCGGGAACTCCTGCCAGATCTCCTCCAGACAGGTATTCTCCGTGCCAGCCATCTCCTGTTCAAAATAGCCCTTGTACAGATAGTCCCCCAGCTCGACCTTGCCGGATAATGCCGGAACGATGCCAAGCAGGCTCTTTAAGAGCGTACTTTTACCAATACCGTTTGTACCGATAATCGCAATCTTCTCTCCGCGCTCCATCCGCAGATTGATTGGCTTGGATAGCGGTGCATTCTTATCATATCCGATGACAAGATCTTCGGTCTCAAAGAGCATCTTGCCCGGTGTCCGTGCCTCCTTAAAATAAAACTCCGGCTTTGGTTTCTCCCTGGCAAGCTCGATCACTTCCATCTTATCGAGCTTCTTCTGTCTCGACATCGCCATATTTCTTGTGGCAACCCGCGCTTTATTCCGTGCCACGAAATCCTTCAGCTCATTGATCTCCTGCTGCTGTTTCCGGTATGCCGCCTCCTGCTGTGCCTTCTTCGCCTCATAAACTTCTAAGAATTTATCATAGTTTCCGACGTAGCGGTTCAGCTCCTGATTCTCCATATGATAGATGATATTCACGACATCATTTAAGAACGGAATATCATGACTGATCAGGATAAATGCATTCTCATACTCCTGCAGATACCGCTTCAGCCATTCAATATGCTCCGCATCCAGATAGTTTGTCGGCTCATCTAAAAGCAGAATCTCCGGCTTCTCCAAAAGCAGCTTCGCAAGCAGCACCTTCGTACGCTGTCCGCCACTTAAATCTGTCACATCATGGTCAAGCCCCAATTCCAGAAGTCCGAGTGCCCGTGCCACCTGCTCAACCTTCGAATCAATCATATAAAAATCATGGTTCGTCAGCATATCCTGCAGCGTACCAACCTCTTCCATCATCTCCGCAATCTCGTCATCCGTTGCATCTGCCATGCTCTCGTAAATCTCATTGATGTTCTGCTCCATATCAAACAAATACGAAAACGCAGACTTCAGGACATCCTCGATCGTCATGCCCTTCTCCAGCACGGCATACTGATCTAAGTATCCAACGCGAACGTGCTTGTTCCACTCTACTTTGCCTTCGTCTGGTGTGAGCGTACCCGTCACGATATTCATGAACGTACTTTTTCCTTCACCGTTCGCTCCAACCAGCCCGATATGCTCGCCAGCCAGCAGGCGGAACGATACATTATTAAAGATCGCACGGTCACCAAAACCGTGCGTTAAGTTCTCAACATTTAAAATCATCTGTCTTTGTTTTACGAAACATATTGTGAATTGTGTATATGTCCGTACCACATTCTGATAATATAAGATGTATTGAAACCAAGAAGTTCTAGATGTTCTGATTTACCTTCTATTACCGTGCGCAACCACCGCCAATTCGCCATCCATGGCTCAATGGCGGTTTGTTTGAACATCGTGTTCAAACATTGCTATTCTACTTACAGAACATCAAGTACTTCTAAGTTTCAAACATATTTATATTATCAGAATGTGATACTTCCATATATATACAATTCACAATACATTTCGCAAGTTTCTCCTCTATTTTTTTTATTGGACCGTTCGTTTTGTCTTGATGCTAGATACAAAAGTCCAGCCAAATTATTTATTTTTCTTGTTTTTTGTTTTGCTTGTCTGCCTTATTCACACCGAGCAATCCCTTGATGATAAATCCGACACCGACGCCGATCGTGCCGAGGATCAGTGCCAGTTCGAGTCCAGTCATATACCGCATGGATACGTTCAGTGAAATGATAAGGCATACAAAAAATGCAATGCATAAGCCGATCAGTGAGAGTCCGGTCAGCATGTTCGGCTTCACAATAAATGCGATAAACGCAACGACGATCAGCACAATCAGAATGCCTCCGACATTCACACGCCCCATCCGGTAGAACAACGTGAAGCTGCTCACAACGACGTTCTGCAAGAAGATGATTACTCCGATGATTGTAAGTACAATTCCTAACAAAAACTGCAATAATTCTTTCATTCATTCCTCCCTGTTTTCCTCTTAGAAAATAATCACATACTTGGCTTTGATTTTACCATACTTCGACAAAGCTGTACACACAAAAACGGACAGAGGGACGCTTCTTCTGTCCCGAAGAGTGTCACTCTGTCCTAAATAGCTGCGTATTAAATTTTATATACCTATCCCCATCAATGCAGGCGCACCGCTGCCGCTATCTTTCCGGCAATCCACACCACAGACGCCGCAATCAGAAAGATCAGGACAAACCCATTTACCTTTTCTTTCCAGCGCATCGCCACAATAATCGTATCTCCGATCACTGCGATTGCAATCGGAATTACATAAAACAGATTGACTGCATTTCCTATCATCACTTTGTACATCAAAACCGCGAACACGGCAACAAGTGCAAGCGAAACAACCGCTTCTATCACATGAAAAAGTATAGCTTTATCAATTTCCGAATGATACACAACCGGAATTGCCATGGAAAATAATATCAGATAGACCAGTGACATCCATAATAACACCCTGTCTTCTGCCTGTGCATTTACGCACGCTGTCTTGATAACCAACGCGGCAATCAGCATTCCGTAAGAAGCAAACTGAATTCCAGGAATCGTATATTCTGTATGTACCATGCCAGATACAAGAATGACTCCTGCGGTTATGGAAAGCATTCGATAATCAACGGAATTATAAACATTCATATCCATTGTAAATAACGATTTCAGGAACCATGCATTCCCCACTATCAATAAAACAAGAAATGCAGCAAGCGATAAGAACACTGCCAGATACACATATCCATTGAAACCATTTCCAAACAGCTTTACATTCTTGTCCTTTATAGATCGCACGATGCTCTGTACACGTTCCGCAAATAAAACAATGAAATATAACATAATCAACCAATTCATAGCAGCCGCCGGTATTCCAACACGTAATCCCATGCCATTCCCTCCTTCTACATCTCCAGCGATGCAAGAATCTCTTTTAAGGCATCTGCAGATTCTTTTAATTTCAACGCCTCTTCTCCACTTAACTTGATCGGAATATCTGTCTCTACGCCATCCGCACCAACAATTGCAGGCATACTCAGAACCACATCCTCGATACCGTACGCACCATGTATCATGTGCGAAACTGGCAGAATAGATTTCTCATCCCGCATGATCACCTCGCAGATTCTCCTTACAGACATTGCAATTCCATAATACGTCGCATGCTTCCGGTTAATAATTTCATATGCACTGTTCTTCACAGCATCTGCGATTTCCCGCGTATTTTCCTTATGCTGGTAATGTCCACGCATCTCGCACATCTCGCTTAACTCCACACCGGAGACATTCGCAGACGACCATGCAACTACTTCGCTGTCACCATGTTCACCCACAATAAATGCATGCACACTCCGGCTGTCCACCGACAAATGTTCACCCAATTTGTATTTAAGTCTGGCACTGTCTAACACTGTGCCGGAACCGATCACCCTCTGCTCCGGAAGTCCTGATAATTTGATTGCCACCTGCGTCAGAATATCTACCGGATTTGCTACCACAAGCAGAATTCCATTGAAATTCCGCTTTGCAATTTCCGGGATAATAGACTTGAATATCGCAACATTTTTGTTCACAAGATCCAGTCTTGTTTCCCCCGGTTTCTGCCCGGCTCCCGCGGAGATAATCACGATTGCCGCATCTGCAACATCGTCATAATCTCCCGCATAAATCCGCATCGGTGAAGCAAATGGGATTCCATGGCTGATATCCATTGCCTCCCCCTCAGCTTTCTTCCTATCTGCATCAATCAATGCAATCTCTGTAAATAAACCACTCTGCATCAAAGCAAAGACAGATGCAGATCCCACAAATCCACAGCCGATCATAACCGCTTTTTTTGCATTCACTTTATTATTTTCCATAATTGTTTCCTCCTTTGTCGTATTTGTTTTAACAATAGTAATTATTACTATTTTAGTATAACATGCTTCCAGCTTTTGTCAATTTGTATTTATAAAAGAACATGCAGATTGCTACCATGTGCATGTTTTATTTCTGCTATATTGGCAATTAAAATAAAACCAAAAAGCGCCGTATTGCTACGACGCTTTTGTCTTGCCCGGAAGATATGGAGCAACGGAGCACTATTCAATTATCTGTTGTACTTTTTCTTTCTGTTGACAACCGTTGTGCCAATGGCTGCGCCGCCGCTGACAAAGAGCAGGGCAATCCACAAAGCAGGGTTGCCAGTATCGCCGGTCTGCGGAAATTTGGAATCGGCTTTCAGCTTCGCCGTTATGGTGTCGGCTTTATTAATTTCCTTCGTACCATCCTTGTTGCTGAAATACTTACCACAGCCTTCGCAGTACCAATACTCGATGTTGCCCTCGGCGCTCTTGGTCGCCGCCTTTGCCAGAAATTGCTTTAAGTCAGTGTGGTTCTTCGGATCAAGCTCACCGTATTCAGCACCACAGACCTCGCACTTTGCTTTGTTCTTGCAGGTTGCTTTACCGCCGGTGTGGTCGTTTAAGATCGTAACGCTCTTTTCCGCTTCGATTACAAAGCCGTCCGCTGTTTCCGCATGAACCGTTACCTTAAAGCTGTTTCCTTCGGCAGGATAGCCAGAAGAGACGAGTTTAACTGTATATTTTCCATTTTCAAGCGTTGCTGTAAGGTTGCCGCCGATCTTTTCAAACTCATATCCAGTGGTAATGAGTTTGCATCCCTCTGGGAGTGTAAAGCCGAAGGTATAATCCTGCGTCCGGCAGACCTTATCAGGAGCGTTGAGCGTCAGTGCCGGGATAGGTTTTTTCTCTGTTTCAAAATCGCAATTGCTGCACTTCTGCCAATACTCGCCGTTTTCGCTCTGCCATGTAAATGCATGTCCCTTTGCAGATATCGTCCCCTTGCAGATAGAGCAAACTGCCGAATCGGTGCAGGTCGGCTGCGCCGTGCTGCCGGCATGATTGCACTCCGACCATTTTGCCGTTACTCTTATACTTTCGTTGACAGGAACTGAAAAGTCAAACGCATTTTCGCCCACATACCAGCCTTCAAAAATGCAACCGGCTTTCGCGGGGTCATCCGGTCTGACAACAAGTACATTCAATACCTTCTGTTCCGCAACAGGGGTTCCGCCGCAGGAATCGAAAGATACAGTAAATATATCAAACGATAACGGAGATGCACCGCAATTTTCGATCGTGCCGCCGCTAATGGAAACGATTGCCTCGTCTTTTTCACCGTACACAGCATTGCCGGAGCCACCCTCATCCACGGTACAATTCTTAATGGTGCCGCCGGTCATGGTGAAGCTGCCGGCTTCGCGTATGTTCACCGCACCGCCCCAGTTGCCGGCAGAACAATTTTCAATCGTTCCGCCGTTCATTACAAAGGAAGCATTCCCCTTGATAAAGATCACACCGGCATCGTCATCGGCTCTGCAGCCACTGATGGTACCGCTATTCATAATAAAGGTGCATCCCTTACCGATATCCACCGCGCCTCCGTCATCGCCGGCTTTACAATTCGTAATCGTTCCACCGTTCATCACAAATTTTCCGTAGACTCCCTCGGAATTCCCGGATGAGATATCCACAGCACCGCCGTCACCATCAGCATCCGTGCAATTCATGATGTTGCCGCTCTCCAGGGTCAGTGTGCCTCCCTGGACATTAAATCCGCAGTTTTTGTTCTGCCCGTCGATCCTGCCGCCAGTGCCACTGTCCTTCACAGTCAGTTTTCCACTGCTGAGCACCCGAATGATATCCACGTCTGTCAAACCACAGCTCAGAGTATATCCGTTTAGATCAAGAGTCACAGTGCGCTCTACATCGAGTTCCTCAGTGACCTCAATATTTCCACCTAACTTGATTTCTGCACAGTTCACATTTTCAAGTGCCGACTTCAATTCCGTTTCGTTGATGGCAACACCGGCATTCTGAACGGCAATGCCATTTTCTCCTTCACCGTTCATCTGTGCAGGAGCCGCTTCGGATTTTACCGCCAGCGCTTCGTCCTTCTGTTCCTCTTGGGTTTTCTCTTCTTCCGGCTTTGGCACTGTACCCTCAGCTGTCGCTTCGTTGTGCTTCCCACAGTTTTCCGCCAAAGCACCTTCTGCACCGCAGGCAGGACAATCAGCGTTCATTGCTTCTGCCGTGCAGGCCGTTTCGCAGGTGCATACAAGTGGTTTCCCTTCCGTGTTGTCCTCAGCAAACGCCGTTGTTGGCATAAGGCAGAGCACCATGCACAGAGCGAGCAGGATACTGAATAATCGTTTCCTCATTTTGTTACCTCCGTTTCGCTGCCTTTCGACAGCTTAAAGTCATATTTCATTTCCAGCATTGCAAACAGCTTATACATAACCTCTGTGGCAATTGCCTTGATATCCATTGATTCCTGATTAACGATGCTTCTTTTTGCCTGCCACTGCTGCAACTGTCATTCCAGCAGCGGAAAACATCAGAATCAGTATCATTCCCAATGGTGCTTCGTCTCCGGTCTTTACGTTCTTTGCAGTTTTTCCGTCTGCTGTTGTTGTTCCTGTGCTATCCGTAACGGCTGTCGTACCATTTGCACCTGTGGTGGTTGCATCCGAGGTAGAACCGCTTTCCGTTGTAGTTGTAGCTGCATCCGATGCAGTAACCACTACCTTTATAGCAGGAGATGCCAGATAATTTC
>DHJV01000004.1:37761-39093 GCA_002404515.1 Lachnospiraceae bacterium UBA4711
TTTGCTATTGTAAATGGCACCTGCGCCACTTCATGATATATACCCATGCCTGTAAGCGTTACGACTGCATTGCCGGCATTGGTGTTATTTGAATAAGCAACTGTGTAATCCGTTCCCTTTACCAGATTCTGTCCTTCATAGGTCACAAGCACCTCCGGCTCCTTTGCGGTTCCATCATAGGTGTATGTTGTCGGATTCAGTGTAACCGCTAAATCTGCATCGGTCATTCTTCGATAACGAAGCACTATGCTTTGGGCGATTTCGCCATTTGCATTATTAATTGTATTTCTAAAATCTGCATCTGCCGGGTTCTTTTTTCTCCGTACAAGTGAATAACCGTCCGGCAGGAATTTTTGAATAGATCCTAAGCTTTCCTCCAATGTGTTATGACCGTAATTTCCGATACCACCACCTACATTGCGTAACACCAGCTTTGAATCCTCATCCATTGTAAGCTTTTCTAACCAGCATTGCTCGGAGCCGTTATTTCCTGCTATCGTAATTTCACTTTCTTCAAGCTTCACACCACTATCCGTCATCCACTGCAGGTTTCCAAGGGTAGCCTTTGCATTTCGAAAGGTCAATACTCTTGTAAGATTCACACCGGCATTTGCAATCGTCCCTTTGTAGTCACCATTTGCAATTGTAAGCTCATTTTCTGCCGATAGCGTACCCAGAATTAAAGTATGTCCGTTCAAATCAAACGTCACAGCTTTTGTGTCAGCAATTGCCACAGATCTTCCATTTGCATACAAATCGCGGGTAAGTTTTATGGTATCTCCGTCCGCCAGGTATCGAAAATCATTATATGCTCCATCTCCGCCAAGGTCTCCGTTCAGCATTCTCTTTGAGGTTCCATCTGCTCCTATCAGCTCTGCATATTCAATATTAGAGGTTTCACACACCATACACCGGCCCGAATATCCTAATATAATCGGATGTTCGCAATTATCTGCATAATATACCTGACCGGTTGCCAGTACCTCTACCCATCTTGTTCCGCCATCTTCATATATTACTACATCATTCCGGGTCTGAATGGTTCCCCCAAGAATTGGTGGCGTATCAGATGCAGCACTTCCTGTTCTGCTTATTAAAATCTCGTTGCCTGATGTATTCATTATAATATTGCTTCCCGCTATGACCGAATATCCCTCCGCTCCGATAAGCTCAATCCCATATTGAGCCTGAAGCTCTGCATCACCTGCAATTGCTGCATTGTTTGCACTCTTCATGGCTATTCTTTCTGCATCCATCTTTGCATTTCCTTCAATTACCGCAGCATTTCCTTTTGACTGCAGCCGAACCGTTGACAAAGGTGCCTGAATCTCT
>DHJV01000109.1:0-671 GCA_002404515.1 Lachnospiraceae bacterium UBA4711
AAGCAGAACTGGATGATCTCCTGTGTGGCATTCGGGATCTTGATCGAGTCTGTCTTGATGTGGGCGACCGTGAATCCACGAGACTGCACCTCGTTCCGCAAGTTAATCATGAATAGAGCACCGCGCTTTGCGACGATGTTGTCCACGTTACGCTTGTCCCGGAATGGGTTGTCGAATTTCGCCGATGTGAGACCATAGACCGAATTGATGACCGTTTTCAGAGCCAGAGACAGATCGTCCGTCGTCATCTCGCCCCGCTCAATCATGTCGATTGCTTCATTCAGGCTGCCGTTCAACATGGAACGAGCTTTGTCAAACTCTTTATGCTTGATGGCAACACGAGCATCCTTAATCTCCTCGAAGCGCTTCGTATAGACCGGACCGAAGAGCTGCTCTGCAATGATGGAGCTTGGATGCATAGATGCAACGTCCAAAACCACGACATTCCGGTGCATACCGGGTTCGGCGTAGACATAGCCACCCTCGCCAACTGTCTGCTGATCTGGGTTCGGATTGCGTGCGCTGACATCCCGATAGGTGGATTTCCCATACTCGTATGTGTATCCGGGGAATACCGGACGATTCAGATCATCGAACAGATTGTACTCGTCACATGGGGATTTGAACGGCAGATCTTTTTCCGGAGGCCATACCCACGAATGTGTCGGGAT
>DHJV01000109.1:748-5091 GCA_002404515.1 Lachnospiraceae bacterium UBA4711
CCAAATATAATTCTGGTAGAGAGGCTGTTCGTCGTGTCATTCGGCAGCATACCGGCAACCTTTGCCAGAACCAGCCGCGCATTCCAGTCCGCTTTGAGATGGTCAAATGTCGCTTCCGTCGCAATCACGTCGTTCTCGCAATATTCAGCAACCTTGTCCCACATATCCTCCGGAACCGGCTGATCCCATGGTAAACCAAGCTCCTGATGATGGATTCCGAGTTCAATCTCGAATTTCTTCAGGCTCTTTTTGTTTGCCGCCGATGCGAAGTCATAAATATCTGTGTAAGAGATATTGTATGCCTCGCCAAACAGATCACCGTTATTATGGTCGTTGATGATTCTGGAGGACAGTTTGAAGATCTCCATCGGGCTGTAGCCAAGCATGGCTGCGTACAGGATGTGGTTATCATATCGGCGGTTATTGAACCCGACCAGCTTATAGTGGAATAGTTCTTCGACCTCACGCGGCTTCGGATTCACCATCCGGACACAAGAATGTCCCGGACCTTGAATCTTCCAGACGATCAGGAAGAGGTTTGGGAACACTTCGACATCGAAGAATATAATTGGATCGTTCTCGTTAAAAGCAAGCGGTTCTGCCGGATCGTCAGACTTGAAGTGCATCTTCGTTGCAAGCTTCAGGCAGTATTCCGACTGATTGGTGCTCTTCATGGCAAAGTTGATAACGGCATTCTCCATATCGCCAACATCATAGTGCATCCCGCTTTTATAAGCGTCTTCCAGCACTTTATAGATGAAATCGATATTGGAGCGCGTATCGCCGTGGATTTCTTTGCGTAAACATTTCTGAATTGTGGTACGGAGCCCTTTTTCGCTCTGTACCACATTCGGATCAATCATTGGTTTCTCTCCTTTCAGCGGTAGACCTGAACTGAGCGTCGCGATTGGGAGGTTATTGCATTTAGTGAGCTTTCTGCGAAGAGAACTCTTCCCGCTGAACACCTTCACCTCAATATGGTCGGCATAAACAGCGCTGAGCTTGGAGACATCTCCTGTGTAAATATAATGCAGGTGGATGCCCGCACCGGATTTACTGAGCTCCGCATACGTCGGCGGCCACTTCGACGCTTCTTTCAGATTTCGTTCAAATGACTTTTTGCCGTCGTCGCCCGGAATATCAAAGTCAATGACAATGTGATTCTCTGGGACACGGACATAGTGTAGTTTTTGTGTGTCAAGTTCATGAAGGGTAGATCGAACCTCAGACCATGGCTGCGTTGGAGTCTCCTTTGCCGTTGCATACTGTGCAGGACAGTCCGCACAGATCTCGTCAAACCGTGATTTCTGTTTCAGGAACTCTATCCCGGCGGGTTCTGCTTCCGGAAGAATTCCGACATCTTTGCCATCAATTTTATCTGACCGGAATCCCTGATAGAAACTACGAACCCGATTCCCGTCCGCTGCATTATAGCGATCAGAATACTCTTGGAAGTAGTTTTTCAGTTCTTCCTTAAATAAACGCTGCGACAAAGGGTAGGGGACATTTGCATCCTCACAATATGTACGATACATCGCCCATGCCGCTTTGAGGGTCGTCGAATCCTCAGACTTGAACACATAGTAGCTATCGAGAATATAATTGTAAAAATCGTTGGAAGCACCAAGCATCCCGAGGGGGACATAGTCGTCGTAACGACCGGGATTTGAGAGATAGACCTCCTGACAATGATAGGCGATTGCTCCCAGTTCAAATGCAATCTGCTTTGTCACAACCTTGTATTCTTTTGGAGACAGCTTTTCTCCAGAAGGGGAGACATCGATCAACCGGCGAAGCAGACCGGATTTTGCATCTGTGATCTTGACCGGCTTATTGGTGCCCATAAAGAGAAAGGCTTTGAACTGGTTCGAATAGGTCGGCCGGAATTTCTCATTGACAGTCATGATCTCATGAGAGACAAGCGAGTTCAGACGAGTATTATCCTCGATGCGAGACAAGTCACCGTCATGCTGGATGGCAACAAGCGGATTTGTCTTGAACGCCTCCAGTGCAAACGCATTTGACGCAGAACCAAGTGCTTTGGCATCAAACACCGAGTAATAGCCTTCAAAAAGCTGTTGAATGATGTTCAGGACAGTGGATTTACCCGTACCTGCTGCGCCATACAACACCATAAACTTTTGAAGACGCTTGGATTCGCCAGACACGATTGAACCGATTGCCCATTCAATTTTCATCCGTTCCTCTGGAGAATATAAAACGGACATCAGCCGATCGTATGCTTCATGGCTGCCCTGTTCCAATGGATAAGGCAAACGTTTGCTGGCATAATCCTTTTTACTCGTCGGCATGTTGGAGAATATCAATTTCTCATCCAGCATGTGATAGGAATCCCGCATATCTCTTTGGCAGAACTGGTGCCATGCACCGATGAATCTGGTTTCAGAGTCCCGGACATGCAAGACTCTTGGATGTTCGCCAAAGAGCTCTTTATTCTCTTTTGCGTATTTATCGAGCTCATAGTCGATTCGATCCAAAACGTCCTGCTCATCCGTAGACCACATTCCTCGGTCTTCCAGCCAGATTGCATAAAAATCCCCGCCGCGAATCATGAGATCAGAAGACTTACAAATCCTGAACTTCGGGTAGATTTCGATACCTTGCTTGCTGCTTCTGGTAGAAATCCTGAGGAAGTCAAACATAGATTTTTCTTATCTCCCTGTGTCGCCCTTTGTACTCTCTGTCGGTTCCTTCATGCTGTCAAGCTCCCGCTTCAGTATGGAGATTTCACGCTGATTCTCAAAATATCCAGCGCCGAGCACCAGATAGGTCAGCAGCACCCAACGGTTAAATTTGCGCTGGGTCTTGAATGCCTTTGCGATGGCTCGAAGTGCGGAATCTGTCCGCATGGTTGACTTAAAGAGATAACGAAGCATCTCGTCCATTTTTAACATCCTTTCTCATAAATAATACTGTTCAGATACCAGTTCATCTGATACCAGATCTCCACAGTTCTCAAATCACGCCCACATGAGGGAATTGTAAACAGTCCGCCTTTTCCGTTTGGCTTATACTTTCCATCCATGAATCGCCGGACGATGGTCATAACTTTATGACGGTCAAACTGGTCATCCGTCATATCGTCAAGGCCCAGACTTTGCAGCATCTCCATGAACCATTGCGGCAGGCGATTGCCCATTGCTGGATTTGCCATGATGTCCTCTTCCATACGAAGAGCCAAGGCAACCATCATTTCCAGCATACTACACGGTCTGCAATCGAGCAGCGATCCGATTTCTGGATGGATATGACCCTGCTCATACCCAAAACGATACCGGAGATCTTCACCATCCTGTGCACGATTCTCGTCCATCGGCAAGCGTGGATAGAATGTGACATTATTCAGGTATGCACAAAGTCTCCGGTATGAAATATCATTCTGGTCTGGAAAGGCGAGCTGATACATCCACTCAAAGTAGGCGTCAGTCAGCTCATTCTGATTCATGGAAATCCCCGTACTTTCTCAAATCTCGGACGATCTCATAATCGATATGACGCAGATCGTTTCGAATGTGAACAGAATCTTCGTCATAATCTCCGAAGTGAGAAGCAAAGTCCAAGCCGATCGACGTAGCGATTTCAGGAATCTCAAGCGGATCCTCATCCTCATCAACCAGAACGCCATCTGCATAGTAGGTATAGCAGACCGCATCATAATTATCGAGCGTATCAAACTCCTCTGGTTTGATGACATACGGCTTGGTGACATTGTCGCCCGGTGTCGGTTCATTCGGATCATCGTCCAAAAGATCCTTCGGAGAAGTTCTCGTCTGATAACCAGACTCACGAATCAGCGCCCGATAGTCCTGAAGCTTAGACTGCCGCTCCTTTTCATAAGCGATCTGCTCCTCCGTCATCTTCGGCTCTTTTTTCTCGCTCTTTTCTTCCTCTGCTTTTCTCGGTGCAAAGGCTTCCTTTACTGACTGAATTTCTTCGTCAGCTCTTTTTCTGTAGTACTCTTTCCAGAAGTACCACGATGCACCTGCGCCGGCAGCAACGCCAAGTGCAAAATATAATGCTTTATGCATCTTCATCCTCCTTCAACGTTCCAACTGTGACAGCAAGCCCGCCGCACATCAACGCAAGACTGATGAGAATTCCGCCAACAATGTGACGCTTGCGTCTGGAATCGAGAATATAGTCAATTTCTGTGATAACAGCACCAAAGAAGTCCATGTCAGCCTCCAAGCACTAGCATACCGGACACAAAGAAAATGCCCGCCGCAGCGGACAAAATATAGCTGAGCGTTTTCATACAGAAACCTCCTTACAGCTTGTCGATGATGACGCCATCCACATTAAAATCGAGCAGAATCGAGCGC
>DHJV01000122.1:0-668 GCA_002404515.1 Lachnospiraceae bacterium UBA4711
ATGATGACATTGGAGAGGCTTTTGCCTTCGATGCTGATGCCTTCCCAATATGCGCCCGTCCCCAAAAGCACGGAGTTTGTATCTTCCTTAAACTCATGCAGCACCTTGTCCTGCGACGATCCCGGTTGCTGCATCAGGATTTTGTAAGGAAGGTCTTTGCTGCTGAGAATGGAGTAGACCTCTTCCATATCGGTTTTCGCCGTGAACAGCACAAGTGCCTTTCCGTCAGAAATGCTTAGAATCTCAAGTAACCGCTCCACGCCTTTTTCAATGAAGGCTTCGTGTTCTTTGGTCGGGTGTGGGAGATCGTCGCAGTAGTAGATCATGGCGTGTTCATCGTATGGATATGGGGACGGCTTCGGTTCGGATAAGCAGCCGCGTTCACCAACCGGAAAGCCGGTATTGCTGATAAAGTAGGAATACTGTTCTTCCAGTGTTCCGGTCGTAGCGTTTGTCAGCGTGGCAGAGGTCAGTATTGTCCGCTCATCCCCGTTGAAATATAGACGGCTCACAATTTCCTTTGTGTTCTTGGGGCAATAGACAAGTTCTGTGTTGCTGCCGCGCTGCTCAATCCAGATCAACATATCGTCTATTCGGTCAAGAAGCTCCGAAAGAGACTCGCTGACTGCATCCAAATCATCCGAGGCAGCAAAGGAACGGTTGTTTCG
>DHJV01000122.1:795-1598 GCA_002404515.1 Lachnospiraceae bacterium UBA4711
TCAACCGCACTGCCGTTTTGGTCAAAGAAAAAGCGGTCAGCGTAGCGCATATCCTGATCTGCCTCATTGATCTGCCTTTGAACTTGCGCTTTCAGGCAGTTATAGAAGGCGATGATTGCACTCTCTGCTTCTCGTTTTTCTCTGGACACACTGCTTTGGTCAGAGGATCGCAGCTCATAGAATGCGCTTTTTATCAGTCCGAATAGCATACCCTGCCCGAAACGCTCTGTTGTTGCACTCCGCACCTTATCGTCCAAGTTGTGCGCTTCGTCCACAACAAGCAGATCAGCGGCAGCGTTAATTAGTCCCTCTTGTCCGCGCCGGAGCTTCATTAGATGCTGTGTAAGAAAATCTTGATTGCACAGCACAACACCATCTGTGAACTTTAATGCTGCACGAACTTTGTAATACTTGCATTTCTTTTCGCATGAGCCACAATTCTTCATGCTGAACCGCTGCACGTTCACCTTGTCCCAGACACCTTGCGGCAAAACTTCCGGGAAATCCTTGCGTTCCTCATAACCTTGCTCTATCCCTTCCTTGAGAGAATCCGGCACGGATGCTTTCGGATCACACACAAAGTCATTTGCGCGTTTATAGCAGAGATAATGTGTTTGCCCTTTTGCGAGGAAGACATCTCTATGCAGCCCAAGGAGGGGCATTATCGTGTGGACATCGCGCCAGAGCTGTTCTTGAAGCGCGATGGTTGAGGTTGCGATGATAACAGGTTTGTTCATGCGCTTGCTGTACAGCAGCACCGGCACAAGATAGCCAAAGGATTTGCCGATGCCCACGCCAGCCTC
>DHJV01000122.1:1715-3494 GCA_002404515.1 Lachnospiraceae bacterium UBA4711
AATCCATGCTGCGGGGCTTCGTCCCAAAAGAAGGTGCTGACTTGCTCACTCATGGAGTACAGCTCTGCTTTTCTGCGTTTTTTTCGTTCTTCTGCTGTATTGAATCCAAAATAGAATCTGTTGTCCATCCACATTCCTCCCGGAACAGAAACCAAGGCTATCCGCGTTTCAGTTCAATGCTGACATTCCCGTTTTCATCGATGGTCAGCGTCATGTGCTTAATGTGTTTCTCATAGAACTGCCGCCGCTCTGCGGGGGACATTTCGATCCTCGTATTTCGCAAAGCCGCGTCAAACATATCTTTGACATTCAGGTGAATGGAGTTATCAATCCAGCGGTACATCTCCTTGAACAGCGCGTTTTTCTTGATGTCCTCGCTATTGCCGGAGTAGAAATCGTCCAGATAGCAGTAGAATATTCCAGCATCCGCAAGAGCTGTCTTCATATCCGGACCACATTTTTCACGCTCAATCATGACAAGGAATTTGGCATCCGGCAAGGAAGAGATCAGCCCCCAGTAGTCGGAATCGCTTGAGACAATGACGAAAGAATCTACTTGCTTTTGGTAGTGTTCCTGACAGGCTCTCGCGGTCAGCTTGATGTCTACCAGTGATTTGTTTTGTTTGATTCGCTCAATCATGATGTGTTCGACGGGGATTTTGACATAGCTCTCAAGGATTCTCCAAGCAGACGCAGTATGCACATCGTCAAACAGGATAATCGTTGAGATTTTCTGCATAACCTCGTTGTCGAGGTTGCGAAGGGTCGCGCACAGCTTGTACGGGTCTGAGTTCTCGCAGTCTACAACAACGACGGTCTTTTCGCTTTCGTCCACGAAATCATAGATGTTATTCTTTACAAAAGCCCCCGCGTCAGAGACCTTGCTATACTCCGTGAATGCGTCATTGTGCCATTGGTAAAGAAGCGTCGCAAACTTCTTGTCGTTGTAGAGGACGTTTCCTTCGTCCATCGGCACCCAGTTGATATAGACCTGATATGGGTAATAGGACAGATTGGCGTAGTAAATATCCGCAGCCTCTTTCGTGCCAGCTTCGGTCAATCCGTTCGGCATGACGAACAACTCTTTGATATATTTCCAGTTAATCCAGATAGGAAAGAGGTTCTTGCAGTTATTGATCCGGTCTGAAATCAGCCGGTTGATCTCGATGATATGCTGGCAGAGCTTTGTGCTGGACTTCTTGATGAAGGTTATCCCGTCCTCATTAAGCTGCTGCATACAGACAGGAGGGATAATCTCTGGCATAGACAGAAGTCCGCGATATTCCATCCGCATAATATCGTTGATCTTCCGAAAATTGCGTTCAATGGAAGTTCGGATGATGCAGAGATTGCGTATTATTCTGGCGTTCTTATCCTTTGAAAGACGCTCATAAACATCAAGCTGCGGAGCTTCATGCTCGTTCTCAAAAATACGTTGTGGAACGCCGATGAGAAAAGCCACTTTCGAGACAAGCTCGTATGTACTGTCTTTATAGGCAATCTGCTCACCGGCGTATTCGACACCATTCAACATGACTGAGTTGCCCATGATTTACTCCTTTCGCTGAAACGAGGGTTATTGAGCGTACTTTTTGAAGTTCTCGGCTTGTTCCAAAACTTCCTTATAGACATCATCAATCGTTACGGGCGGATAATCAAACTCGTCTAACAGCAAAATGAGGTCAACTTGTAGATTTGCCTTAATATCATCACGGGTAGACCAGTCGGTGTACTTAGCTTTGTCATCGACAATGATCTTAATTCTCTTAGACAGTTCAA
>DHJV01000021.1:0-2438 GCA_002404515.1 Lachnospiraceae bacterium UBA4711
GGCTACATGATGGCGGCGAGCATCGTCGCGGCCGTTCCGGTCACGGTCATCTTCGTGTTTTTGCAGCGGTACTTCATCCAGGGTCTCACGGCCGGCGCGGTGAAGGGATAAAATAACAGCGGAAATTTCCCTGAGGGGCGCGGGCAAAATCGCCTGCCGCCCGTCGGGGCGTTTTCGCGGCTACAGCGCACGTGCGCCATCTTGTTTGCTTCGCAAACAAGATGATCTCTGTCAGTCCCGGGCGAGAGTCGCCCGTCGCAAGATTCATCCAACAAAGAAAATCAAGGAGGAAACAGAATGAAACGAACAAAGTGATGGCTCTGCATATAGAAACAGCATCCCTCGCATTTCTATACGTGAGATGCTGTTTTTTAATTATCTGCAGCTTTGAGCGGATATACCATTTTCAGCTCATTCGATGTCTACCTCATCAACTGCATCCAAATCATCTTGAGTGATACCGAGTTCTGCGTAGAGATGTTCCGCCGGTACAAACATCGCAGGATCCGTCTTCACCATGCGTTCAGATGCCAACGCCAACAGTTTGGCATCGTTCACCTCATCAGGCAAGTCCATATATTCTTCTGCAATATTGGTCATACTGTTCACCCCCACCATCACTGTATCACCAGCAAGATGAATTATCAAGAAAATCACTGAAAATTCGCTATGATTTGACCGGGGAGCTCCAAACTATAACGGCATTTAGAGAGTCACCACCTTCATCTTTTAATTATTATGAAAAAATCAATTATTTTGATCTTTCCTGTTGTATATCATTAATTTACGTGGTATACTACAATCAGCTATTGCTAGAGGTGATTTTATGCTGATAGAGTTTCGTTTTAAGAATTATCGTTCTTTCCGCGATGAAGCGATACTGTCTATGGAGGCAACCGGCCTGGGTTCTTTCAAGAAGAGTCTGATTCCGTGGTCTTCTACGACCAAGCTGCTCCCAGCTATTGCGATTTACGGAAAAAATGGCGGTGGCAAAAGCAATGTAATCCGGGCTTTTTGGTTGGCCGTACAATTTATCCGCAATGCTCAGCGGACGCAGCATGAAAGCTCCACGATTCCTGTGAATCCCTTTGCGTTAAACGACTACTCAAAGGATGAACCCACTTCGTTCGATTTTGTATATACCATCAATGGCATTAAATATTGGTATGGTTTTTCGGCTACGCGAGAGAAAATCATTTCCGAATATCTTTATCATGCACCAAAGAAGAAACAAGCGCAGATTTTCAGCCGCACTGGACAGACATTTTCGTTTACGGAGGATCCTGCCAAACGTAAAATGATTGGGGAAATGGTGGCTGAAAATCAACTGTTCTTCTCGGTAGCTTGTACGATGAACGATGCTCCCTGCATTGCAGCTATGCGTTGGTTCCGCGATCAGATATTCTTCTCCCGTGACTATTCAGACATTCCGAAGCAGCTCTTGGAGTATTCTGAGGACAAAAACATGCTGAAAGCAATTTCTGATTATGCCAAAGCAGCTGATCTTGGAATCCAGGATATGCAATTTGAATTTGACAGTAAAGAACTCAAAGATGATACAGCACTCCCCTCAAATCTGCCAGTAGGGATAAAAGCAGCATTGGTGCAGTTTATGCACGCCTTGTCGGAAAACTCTGTTGCGGGAGAGGCTCGGCTGAAAATGGGTGCTGTTAGTGCAAAGGCAAGCCATCAGGGCGAAAACCGTGACGGGCAAACCTCCTCATATCTGCTGGAACTCTCGGACGAATCCGATGGAACCAGGAAACTAATGGCTTTGGCTCCGGCCATTGAGTCTGCTTTGCAAACTGGCGGTATCCTGCTTGTAGATGAGCTGGAACGTGAACTGCATCCTATGCTGATGAATTATATCATCGCAAAATTCCAGAGTAGCGAATCAAACCAAAACGGCGCTCAGATTGTTTTTACAACGCACAATACGGAATTGATGAATCTGGAACTGCTCCGCAAAGATCAGCTTTACTTTGCAGATAAGCGCGATAAAGATGGTGCCTCCGAATTATATAGCATCAGCGAATTTTCCACACGGACAACCGAAAATATTCGCAAGGGTTATCTGGTTGGGAAATATGGCGCTACGCCAGACATTGAAATCGAGGAGGTGGAGTAATGTCTCGCTCAGCAAAGCCAACGAAGCCCACAAAGCCGTATATTGTCGTTTTTTGCGAGGGCGAAAGTGAACAAGCCTACACCGACTTTCTTAAGAAAGAATTCAAAGATGTTGCGTCGATCCATCATCCAAAAGCTACCGGTCTTTTTGATGTTGCAGACAACAAATACAAGAAAGACGCAAAATATCGAGACTATGCAGAAGTCACAGACGAAGTCTGGTTTTTCTTTGATGTAGAAACCAAAGACATTGGTACATGGGAATCCAGACTGAAAATTATCAACCGCTTACGCTCCTTGCGCAAGGATCC
>DHJV01000021.1:2484-2614 GCA_002404515.1 Lachnospiraceae bacterium UBA4711
AACATTAAGGTTCGCTTGCTGATGACAACTGGCTGTATCGAATACTGGCTTATGTTGCATTATGAGATGTATGCCCCGCCCATTCAGACTGTTGCCGACAAAGCTCGTGTTATAAGTCGTCTGCTCTCTA
>DHJV01000038.1 GCA_002404515.1 Lachnospiraceae bacterium UBA4711
TCTGTCGCTCCACAAATTTTATTTTCAACATTCCACACGGTCTGTCCGTGCCGCACAAAATAGAAATGTCCCATTACGATTCCTTTCTGAATTTTGATCTTTCTTATAGATTGACGCTTTTTGAAACCGTTCAGTCTGGAACCGGGGATGCTCTGTTGAGAAGGAAACGACGGTTCCGGCTTTTTCCTTCATTACTCCACCCAGAATACTCTGCCCGCTCTTCTTTCTGCTGCTTCTGGTACTTCACCATCAACATAGCCGATGGCACAGTGTCCGATGCCTTCCCATTCACCTTCTACGCCCAGATCCTTCAGAAGCTGCTGAAATTCTGGAAGCTCAAATTCTTCCTTGGCTCTGTGAATCCAGATGCTGCCCAGATTCAATGCGTGCGCCGCCAGCATCATATTTCCCATGACCAGACTGCCATCGTATACATGCGTCGGCAGACTCTTGTTCGCAAGAACAACGAGAATCGCAGGTGCACCGTAGAAAGGATCGAAGTCCTCCTGCCAACCGCCGATTTCGCAGTTGGCCTTCGAGAGCCTGTCGCGGAGCGCCTTTTTCGTTACGGCAAGGATGACCGTCCCCTGCTTTCCTCTTCCGTTTGCGGCATATAATCCTGCATCGATGATCTGCTTCAGATCCTCCTTCGACGGCATCGTCGACTTGAATTTTCGAATACTCCGACGCTCTTCCATTGCCTTAATGATCTCGTTCATTTTCTTTCCTCCTGTAGTATGGCTATTTTGTTCTGTTCACACTTTAGCTGTTGTTGCCGGATCGCTCCGAACAGGCAGCATTCCGCTTATGTTTTACCTCATACGGGCCTTTGCTGTATACGATTCGACCTCGATTCGGAGGACGGCGACTGCTTCAGCCATCTTTTCGTTGATGATATGATCTTCGCCTGTCTGTGTCTTCATGAGAAGTTCCAGAGCCCTGCATTTTTCCGCAGGATCTTCCAACAGGGTTGCCCGGCCTCTGCACATGACACTTTCATATACTGCGCCATAGCTGCACGGGATATCGGCGGTAACCAGGGATTCACCACGATCAATTTCCACAAATACATGCGGGTTTTTCCTTAAACAGTCCAGCTTGTGACCTTCCTTCGCAGAGTGGACATAGAACGTCAGCTTCGCATCGTTCAGCTCATATCCATAATGAAGGGGCACCACATAAGGAAAACACTCATCGAACATTCCGAGATGCATGTACCGGGCACCTGCAAGGATGCTTTCAATTTTATGTAGATCCGTGATTTCTCTGTCTGCTCGTCTCATTTTTCAGGTCCTCCAAGAGTATAGTATGATTCTCAATCATAAGAAATCTTCAGTTTAAGTTAACAATTTTATTTTATGGATACATGGAATTTCAGATTACAAACTGCTACTTAGTATAGCATAGAGAAATCGAAAAATCGGTATATAAAAAGATGGACAGCTTGTGCTCATCCCCTGGTGGTTTTTAAAGCTCACACACGATGGCTGACCCTAAAATCAGGATGGCACCGATGATCCCAAGTATTGTCATGTGCTCCTTCAGGATGCAAGCCGATAAAAGAAGTGCCACGATCGGGTCAATGTAACTGAAGAGCGCGACCGTCTGTGCCCGAAGGCCATCCATGGAGCCGAAATAGAGGGCATAGCTTATGCCCGTGTGGATGATTCCGACGATAAGAAGGAGGAGCAGAGTCGACATGCTCCAGGTATTTCCAGCAAAGGATCCGCTAATAAGCAGATACGGAAGCATAATGACTGCGGCTGCGGACAGCTGAATGACCGTCTTTTCGTACGCATCAATGCCGGGCAGACTCTTATTGAGAAGCACGACCGCTGCATAAATGAGGGCAGCGCCGATGCCGAGCAGGATGCCCGTCAGATCTCTCCGATCAAGCCCTGCACCTTCTAGGATCCCCGATATGAGAACCATTCCGATCAGCGCAAGCGCGGAGCAAATCAGCTTCTTTGCACTGAGCCGTTCCTTCAGGATGGGTACGGAAAGAAGGACGACAAAGGTGGGCGCCATGTAATAGCAGAGCGTGGCGACCGACACCGACGTATAGTTATAGGCTTCAAACAGCATCATCCAGTTGACACCGATCAGTGCTCCGGTCAGAGCCAGCAGACCATAGGCTTTTCTGGAAAGATGATGACACAGCTTCTGCCCCTTTATTTTCACGAGGGTAATGAGAAAAGCCGCACCGATGGCACCTCGAAAAAAAGCGATCAAAGCGGACGGCAGAGGGATCAGCTTTCGAAATATACCGATGGTTCCGAAAATGGTCATGGCAGAAATAAGCATGGCCAGGGATCTGGATGAGTTCTTCGAGTAATTCACGTTGTATGCTCCTTCAGGTTTCGCTCCCGGCTAATGTACAAGAGCGTTTTCAAGAATGCTTTTATGTTATCACATTCAAGAAATCACCGCACATAGATACAATGCACTAAATTCAGAAATTATATATAGTTTCGTACTGCTTTCATCTATGAAGACCCCTGTCGAAAATAGATACAATTCTGAAAAATGACGTACCGTATATAGATTTTTTCGAAAATCGGCATACGCTTATAAGCGTACTATATATGAATCCGCTTTTTCAGAAATCGTATATATGCATTTGGAGGCATTTCTCTGAAATTTGATATTTCTGTATACACAAACTCGTTATTTATAAAATCGTATATATGTTCTCAGTTACTGCCTTTTGAAATAAGCCGTTTTCATATATACGATTTTAGAAATCAGCTTCCTGTATATACTATTGATCGAAAATTCAGGTCTACGGCGCCAAAACCATATATACGATTTCCAAAACCAGCTTCTTGTATATATCTTGACGCCATGCTCGGTCACACATTCTGATAATACTATGGTTTACTCTTGAGACCTGGCGTCACGGCTCGGCATCCACACTATTTTCTATAAAAATGGAAATCACAGCAATTTCCACCATATCCCAACGTCGTCGTGCGCGAAAATCCGAGTTTTCGGAGTCCGCCATAGGTTGTTGCATAATCCACGTCACAAAATAGAGGGCAAAGCTCTGGACAGCCATTTTCCACGCAGGCGGTATGCCAGAGGCACTGCTTCATCGTCACATCAAAGGAATCCCGGTCATGCCTCTGAACGCTCTCCCATAGATCGGAGCCGCGCACAACTTGAAGAAAAATCCTGCTGTACAGGAAGTAAAACCTGGGGATCCTTTCCATGCTCACCATCAAAGCATGCTTCTTCGCTCCGACCACATGCATGATATATCCCCGCATATACGCTTTCACTTCTTCCTCTGGAAGACCCGCCTTCTGCAGTATCTGATACATGGCGATGCGAGGGAGAATCGTCTGAATCAGCGTTTTTCTCTGGCGGGCCGACTTGCCTTTGATCCTCTCAATCAGCATGTTCAGCAAACTGGCTTGTTGTTTATACAGTTCCTCTCCACGTTCTTTTCCGAACGTTTCCTGCAAATATGTCCTGATTTCCTTCTGCTGCTTAATTTCATCGCCTTCACTTTCTTCCAAGCTCTGCCGCACACATACCAATCGTATCAAGCCTTGATTTACATGTTTTCTCAGCCAATGCGATACTGCTTCATCAGCTCATCGCAATATGCAGCATCCTCCGCAGCGCGCTTCGCATCTTCAATACGATTCTCTGCAAATAATATCTTCATCAGAATGGCCATCTGGTTTTTCCCTTCGGCCTTCCCTTCTGCTTTCCCCCTATTCTCCACTTTATCAAGCACATCACACATATTGCGTACCTCTCCCTTCTTCCTGTGGCCTGACACCGGAATTCTTCAATCTGAAACAGGTTAATTTGATAATCATCTCAAACTTCTCACACCAAAAGGTTCACTGCCCACTATTTATGTGGGCAGTTTGAATCATTTAATTCGTTTCTGGATGTCCTCAACGGACGGTAGCTGCTTTTCCAGATCATCCGGCAGGTTGCTGGTAACTTTGTATTCACTCACGCCAATCGGCTTGGAAATGTCCTTGAGGGAGTATTCTGCCACCACGTTGTTCTTGCTCTTGCACAGGAGCAGACCGATGGACGGATTATCCTGCTCTTTCTTTAATATACCATCCACAGCCGACAGATAAAAGTTCAGCTGTCCGGCGTATTCCGGTTTGAATTCCCCTGTTTTCAGTTCGACAACCACATAGCAGCGCAGATTCAAGTTATAGAACAGCAAGTCGATATAAAAATCATCGCCGCCAACATTCAGATGGTACTGATTCCCCAAAAACGCAAAACCCGTTCCAAGTTCCAGAAGCAGCTTGGTCACATCCCGCACCAGTGCCTGCTCAATGTCTCGCTACAGCTTTTGAATGTACCATACACGTTGCTCTGGATCTTTAACCTTTTCCAGAATTGCAATATTGTGGGACCACGGAATTTGTGCAGACACCGTCTGCACAAATCCACGATCAGGATACGTCTCAGCGAATTTGGCCATGTACTTCAGATTACGAACAGAATATCCCTTGCTTTCCGGAAAAGCCATCCGAATGTCTGTGGCAAGATTATCTATAAACTTGTTGCCCCATGCTTTATGCTCGTTGATCACGCAACCGATATCATAGTAGAGAAGCAGCATATCTGTGTTCGCATGAACTGCTGCACGATATTGTGCGGCCTTGATCTCACTTTTGATATTTTCAATGATGGAGAGATACTCCGGTGTATTCATCAGCACACGCCTCGCCTCGCTTTTTCACAATTTATTCTTACTTAACAATCCAAACTTCCCACATTCTTCCCGGGGCCTGGCAATGGTATTGCGCCAAGTGGCACGGGATCCTTATAGCTTTATATATCTCTGATTTCTGCTGTTTGGTTTATCCGGTATTGTCATCTTGATTAAGTCCAGTTCCATAGCCGGATGAAGATAATTTCTTCTGAATCCTTCTCTTGCCTTCAAGTTTAACCTTTCCATCAGCTCATTACTTGTATAGGGAATATCATACTCCATAACTTTCAGAAGCTTCTGGACCGGTTCTGAAAGATACTCACCCTTTTGATGAATTTGAACGGAAAGATCATCTAAAATCTTATCGATCTGAGACAACATAAATTCAATAAAAAGCGTAGATTCACCTGCAACATGGCATTTTGAAATCGTATCATAATATTCATCCTGAAATTTTTCTATTTGGCTTTCGATTGGAATGTATTCAAATATAGGTTTCCATCGTGATAAAAGTGCTGTGTGCCACAATCTTGCCATTCGGCCGTTTCCATCAGAAAACGGATGAATGAATACAAATTCGTAGTGAAACACGCTCCCCATGATCAATGGATGGACATCTTCTCGCTCTTCTGTCATCCAGGCAAATAATTGCTCTATTAGCTGTGGAACAAGTCGTGCTGGCGGTGCCATAAAAATGCACTGGTCACCATTGAAAACACCCTCTTCGCCTGAGCGAAACACTCCTGACTCTTTCACAAGAAATCTGGTCATCATGCCATGCAGTTTCTTTAAATCCGAGATACTATATGGGTCAATATCTGAAAGATGCTCGTAAGCAATGTACGCATTCTTTACTTCCTGAATTTCTTTTTGTTCTCCCAGCACAGTTTTACCGTTTATAACATCTCGAACCTGTCCAATTGACAAAGAATTTGCTTCAATTTTCAACGAAGCGTGTATGGACTTGATTTTATTATTTCTTCTTAAATGTGGCTTTGCTTCAAGGTCACTGATCGTAGTTATTCGTCCTATTTTTTCTGATATTGATGATACGTATGCCAATATTTTGTTGGTTATTGTAAACGGAGGTCTATATTCACTCATATATTTATCTTACGTATTATCTTACGTATTATCTTCCTCCCTTCCCTTTATTTTTAATACCTTACTGGAATCTGACACCTTCTTGTTCCAAAATTTCAGAGCACATGCTTCAGAACCTGCAAGCTCGGCTTCCCGGGGCCTGGCACCACGTTCCCCAGGACCAGGTCCCACGGGCCTTACATGCTTCCTTAGCCGATCCGATACTGCTTCATCAGTTCATCGCAATATGCCGCATCCTCCGCAGCACGCTTCGCATCTTCAATGCGATTCTCTGCAAATAAGGTCTTCATCAGAATGGCCATCTGGCTTTTCCCTTCGGCCTTGCCTTCTACTCTACCTTCGATTTTTCCTTCTGCTCTTCCTTCCGCTCTTCCTTCAATTTTTCCTTTATTCTCCACTTTATCAAGCACATCACACATATTGCGTACCTCTCCCTTCTGACCATCGACTGCTTCGTTATAAACTTCCTCAAATCGATGGTCATTTGTCATAATGCTGAGCAGTTGCAATGTTTCCTGCACATGCTTCAGAACCTGCGCGCTCGGAACATAATCTCCCTTCTCCCGCTTCTGAACGAAATAATCGGCCACTACCTTGAAATCGCTCTGGAACAATTCTACCTGCTCATGCTTCAGATAAGCAATCTGAAACAGGTTAATTTTGTAATCATTTACATACGGCTCAAATACTTTCGGAATATCCAACCGTTCTTTCAATGTCAACGGTCCGCTCCAAGGTCGCTCATGCCCGAAGTAAAGCACCAGCGTCACTACAGGATACAGATTTTCCTGATCACTCGCCAGCTGTGCCCGGTATTCTGCGCCATCATAGCCCATTACCCGAAGCGGCATATTCGAATCACTGGCTGTCTGATTTTCGAAGCCAATGCAGGCGACCCGAATATTTCCGTTCTTCCATCTCTTTGCGACATCCCTCTCGAGCTCGTGTATCCGGCCATCCGCCTTATAATATGCCCGCGGAGCCTGATCCTCCAGTTCATCCGCTGACAAAACCTTCTGTTCGTTAAACAGTTCTTCCCGGGGCCTGGCACCCGGAATTCTGTTAAGGCCCCGGGAGTTCGGCATTATCTAGAAACTGTTTCTATTTTTACGGTATTTACGCCATAGTTCACTTCATAAATATCTCCAGTTGTCATATTCTTTGCAAAAAAGTGGCTCTTCGGCAATTTATCGTTTGTAATACGTGCAAAGATGTAATTCTTTCCGCCATAAGAGAACGTAAAGTATTTCTTTGTCACCTTCATTCGGTAATCCTTATGAGCATCATCATCTAAAAATGGCCCATCTTTCTTATCTGCCCAAATATACAGCTTACTAGCATCATTCACATTTAAAACCGTAGATTCCAGAATGATACCAAAACCGCCATCTGGTTCAAGGTTTCCTTGGCCTTGGTCGGTTTGAGCAGCAGTTATTATGGTCTTAAAGCTTGCTTCACTACTGATAAGTGTACACGGACTGTTCGTCTTATCTGTCCCCTCAAATTTATAATAAACAAGCGTTCCGTTAATCTGAGGTGATGGCCAGTCGCCATAATATGTGATTTTATTTTTCGTATCCTGCCAGTCCTCTGTCCAGATCTTGTACGGGTACTGTTCTGGAAGCGTTTCATCATAGGTTTGCGTAAATCCAGCCTTTTCATTGTCAGATGACGGGGCAATGCTGTCATTTGTGCTGACCGTTGTAATGGCTCCTGTATATTGTGAACCTGATGGATCCACATATCCTACTGCATTTTTGCTCAAATCATTAAACGTACTTATATATATTACATCACTGCCGAAATGAATCCCTCCGTTATGGGCACCTATAAATCCGCCGTTATTAGGGTTAGATCCCGACACTTCACCCATGGAATAACAACTTGAAATCGTCATGTTTGCGTCCTTGGACGTTATCGATCCAATAAAGCCGCCAGCCGTTTGATCATCTCCTGACTGACTTGAATTACCCACAGAGCCTGTACTGAAGCACTTCTGAATGGTCAAGCCACTTGCATTTTCAATCAATCCAATGAATCCACCAGCCGCTTTAGCACCCGTCACGTTAGACGTATATGGGTCTTCATTATTATTGATCGTGATAGGGCTATATATTCCGGTAATCGTTCGGCCACCATAATATGATTTTTCAAGCATATTACTGGTTCCCGAAGAATTTAATCGACCTATTAAACCTCCTGCATTTTGATTATATGACTTGATGAAACTGGATACGGCTACATTTGCAAACGTAAGCTTATTATTTCCTTGCACAGCACCAAAGGCTCCACCTGCATCATCATTTGCGAGAACTTCTGAGCTTAACCCATTCAGTTTAATATTCTCAGCATCAATCGTCGCACTCTGTGCATATCCAATGACACCACCCGCATCTTTAGTCACCGATGTAATAGTAGAACCACCAATAATTCCTATTTTCTTTAAAGTGACATTGGAGTTCGTTTCACCGATTACTCCGCCACTGGCTAGCTGTCCAAAAGCCGTAAGCTTTCCATTGTATATTATATTTTGAATATCCGATACGCTTCCTGCAAAGCCGACTACGCCTCCTGCGGTTGCATTTTCTGAGGTGACCATCACTTCAGACCTAAACGTAGCATTTTGGATAGTAGCGGTCATGGACCCGCCCATCATACCGCCAACGTCTTTACTACTCGTCACCTTAACCGGACCCTGAAGCTTTATATTTTTAATATTCGCAGTCCCCTTTGCATATCCAAGAATACCACCTGCCCTTTCATAGGAAGAGGATACAGAGATACTGCCTTTAGAGTCCAATGTGACACCGTCAATTCCTACCGATGCATTTCCATAGCCGATAATGCCGCCAACACCGCCCTCATTATTTGTATCTGTTGCATTACCACCTGTTGCCTCTACCTGCAAGGCGCCTGAAATCACAGCATTCATAATGGCTCCTTGCGTTTCAGTTCCAGAACCAGAAATATATCCGATAAAGCCACCGACAGAACGGTTATCTGGCCAGCTATTCCGGAATTCAGCCTTTATCTGGCCATCAGCAATCTCAACATCCTTTAGGTAGGCTTCACAGTTCGCATATCCGATCATACCACCTACATACTCATACCCATTCACGGTAGTAGAACCTTTCAAATGCGTATCTTCCACCTTCACTTCCGTGGCTCCATTGGTCACTTCACCTATGACACCACCAGCCTTGCTGTTTGTTGATTTAATAATGCTACCTTGAGTCGTCAGCTTTTTAACCGTCACATTATTTTTTGCAATGCCGATAACTCCTCCAGTACTCTCAGTGCCCTTAACCTCGGCATTCGTTAACGTAACCGTATCAACCGTGGACGATTGCCCTGCTTCTCCGATTAAACCACCGGCATAATTAGAAATCGTTTGAATATTTGCATTTTCAATCTTCCCGGGGCCTGGCCCCCGGGCTCGGCCCCCGGGCTCCATAGGATTGCTTAATTTTGTCGTTCAAACTTTGCCTCTCCATTTGTAACAGTAATCTTATAAATCACTCCCGTAGTGTTGACTTTCACATAAATCATACTATTGTCTACCTCCAATCCTTTTACTGTGCACCTATAATAGTAGTATTTCTTTCCAAGATAGTTAAATTCTGAATATTTATTATCCGTTGCACTGCCAGCTACTTTGCAAGAATCAAATGGACCGTTTGGATTTTGCGACCAGCTGTACAGCCCATTGATAAACTTATAACTATCGTCGTCTTGAATAACCACATCACTGATAATGCCAAATCCATATTCTTCTAGCTTCATATTGACAGGATTTAAATAGCATTCTTTATTCGTGTTCTCACCTGTTAGCCTAAAAGTGTCTCCGTCTTTGTTAAACTTTTGTTCTTTATTGTTCCAATAGGAATAAATAAACTCCCCTTTCAGTGATTTCGGCTCCGGCCAATCACCATAATACGCAATTTTATTCATCGCATCGCCCTGCCAGTCTGTCATCCAGTTCTTGTATGGGTACTGATCTGGAAGAGTTGTATCATACGATTGTGTCACATCCGACAGGTCCTTATTTTCAGTCTTTCCATTGAGTGTATTTGCTAAGTCAAGAACTTTAAGATGATTACTCTCTTCTACTGACGCAATTCCAATCGCAGGCAGTTTCTCATCATTAAAGACTTTTAAATAAAGCACACTACCATCATTCGCAATATGAACATTATTATTCATACTTCCAATAAAACCGCCGTTCTTGGAATTCCGGCCATACACTGTTCCCATGGAATAACACTTTGAAATAGTGGCTCCAGTGTTCCACGGAGACGCCTTACCAATAAATCCACCGGCAGCTGCATCCTCCGTGCTTGCCGAAGTATTTTCTACAGAGCCCGTACTAAAGCATTGGTCAATAGTCAATCCATTTGCATTTTCAAGATAGCCAATGATTCCGCCTGCAGACTGATTTCCATGAATATTCGCTGTATACGTCCTTGCGGTACTCGTATCATCTTCATGGAGCGTAATGGCCTGATACTTTCCTTCCTTTGTTCGTCCTCCATAATACGATTTTTCCAATCGGCCCTTAGCATCTCCTGTGTTCAATTGACCAATGAGTCCGCCCGCATTGTTCTCAGCTTGAATAAACGCTGAAACTGCCGCATTAGATATCGTAAATTTTGTATTTCCTGTTAATGTTCCAAAAATCCCACC
>DHJV01000091.1 GCA_002404515.1 Lachnospiraceae bacterium UBA4711
TCATACGTCACTTGACACTATCTCTGTCGGCTTTGCCGCATTAAACACTTTTTGAAATGCTTCCTCTCTCATTGGCATTTCTCTTCGTTTTGGTATTATGAATGGTATTTATCTGCAAACAGGACAACCGCCTGTTTTAAGACCTCCATCTGGGACTTTAAATAATATTCATCCTCGAACATCGCATAGTGCACGCAGGCACGGATAAATATAAATATAAGCGGAGTAATTACCGTATATGGTATACCAATCTTCGTCTCCAGTTGCTTCGCATACGCGGTATAACGCTCGTTTACACCCTCAAAGAACTTTTTCCCGTATTCAATATATTGGGGAAGTGTATAGACCTGATACATCAGTCTATATTTTTTTCCATGCTCCCGAGCCGTCCAATATGGTACTTCCTCGATAAACCGCATAACATCCTTCGGATCTGTCGGAGCTTTTTTCATAAAATCGTCCTCAACCTTTTCCATACAATATGCAGTAGACTCAATAATTAACTCATCAAGGTTCTTAAAATATGAGTATAAATTGGCCTTCGTGCAGCCGCAGGCATCCGCCAGCGCTTTGATTCCGGTTCCTGTCAGTCCATTTTCCGCATAGCACGCAAAGCATTTTTCCATAAGCTCCCGCTTACGCTCATTGTGCTGTTGCTCTGTTGTCTTCATATTTATCGATTCCTCCTGCGTATACCGAACGTTCGTTTAGCATTAGTATGCCATAGACTTATAATAATTTCAAGAGTTTCCTGCAAAAAAACAGGGAACGATATGATACCGCTCCCTGTCCTTCTATTTCCTTCCTTTTACCTTCCGTCTTGTACTGCAGCGTGCCTCCTGATTAGCATAGGCAACCTTCTGTGCCTCCTGCAACAGGGCATTGCCCTTTCCTGTCCGCGTATAAACGCAATCATACGCACCAATATAAGGGCGCATGCACTCTGTAAACTGCTCCGCCTGTTCCTTCTTCGCTGAAAAGCAATCCGGCACGGCAAAGAAACGGTCGTTGCTTCTTTGTCTGCCATGCTTGACCAGGATATATTTCTGATTCTCAATCGGTGCAAAAAACTCATTCACACACCGGGGAAAAACCGCGCCATCTCTTCCGCTTCCGCCCTGCAGATATACAACATGTTTATATGCCTCCGGCGTCTCCGTCACAACCGTACTGTCCGGCATATCCAAAAGCTTCTGTTTCTCCAGTGCTTTCCGGATTCCCTTGCCAAATGTCTTCAGCCGTTCGTACGGACTTCCAAGCATAAACATTTTCGGAAAGCAGAACGAAAGCATCCCCAATCCTGCCAGTGTAAATATTCCAGCAAAAGTTCCAAGCCACGCACTCCCGGTTTTCGCACCTGTCTGCGCCGCCATATACCACGCAGCACACAGCAGAAATATTGAGAATATCATCTTTGCAACTGCATCATGAAACGCCGCCCTTGGCACCGCTTTATCACGCACCTTTACCTCTGTCACAACCTCCATCTTCGGATAGATCGTGAGCGAACGGTTCCAACGCTCCCGCAAGCGGCTCCGCTCCTTCGATAAGGCAAGCATCGCCGCATTCATATTCGCTACATTTGCCTTTGTAAATGGTTTCTGTATGATTGACAGACGTGCCAGACCATTTTCAATCACATCCTCAGTGTAGTGCAGACCTAAGAAATGTTCCATTCGTCTGGTAAGCATCCGGTAATCCTCACTTGTTTCCGGTTTGGTTCCGAATGAACTCTCATACCACGGTTTTAAGCATACCAGATGCCAGATATTACTTGTTTTATCCGGTTCTCTATCCCATGTACGGATCGCTCTGCCACGCATCTGGTTACTGAGCATAAATGAGCCAACGGTACTTGCCAGGATGAGGGAATTGATGCACGGCGAATCCCAGCCTTCTCCAAGCAATGATTTCGTACCAATCAACACCTGTATATACCCATCTGCAAACAACTGTGTCACCGCCGGTATCAGGAAATGCGAGTCGCCAACCGCGGATACCTTCACATACTCTGTCTCCGGCAGACTTCCAAGCTTTGAAAATGTCACCGTGCCTGCATCACCCACAATTTTTGATAGAGCCTTCTTCGCCTCGGCAGGTATCACAATGATACTCCCACATAACACGCCAAGCTGCATGTCCGACCACATATCCTGCGCATCCCGTCGAAGATTCTCAAAGAGTGGCAGCACCCCCAGCAGATTCACATCTGCCTCCCGGTTTCCGATTGATTTTTCATGTTCCTTTCTTATGTAATCCGTAAGGATCAGCATATGCAGCTTTCCTCGAAGTGATGCATATTCATGCTGTGTGATCTGGCGGATGCTTTCAATCTTCCCGAGTGAATTCGTCAGATGCTTCTCTATCTCCGGATCTAATTCCTCACAGTCTGGATGCACCTGCATATACCGCATCACTTCTGCTTCTTCCTGCTTTGTCGGATAATTGAAATACACATAATCCTGATGCGGGCAGAGACTTCCCTCCTTCACCAGCTCCGGTGTCGTGATCTCCTCATCAATCTCGCCGCACATTGCAATATAACGGTTCCACATGGCAGGTGTCGAATCATATGGCGGTGTCGCAGTAAGCGCGATCGTTGTTACATCTGTTAGCTTCTCCTTCAAACTTTCCAGAGATTTCCACCACTCACTTCGCAGATGATGACATTCGTCGAGGCAAAGCGTATCTACCTTTGCATCCTGCAGGATCTGAAACAGGGAAAATCCCTTATAATCTTCCTCCCCATCCTGTATCTGTGTCATAGCACTGTGCAATGCCTGATATGTAGTCACTGTAATCGACCGCGGATTTTTCAGACTCTGTGACAAATACGCTTCGGCGTCCACGCCATCACACAAAAATGCCTCTTTGATTCGCGCGATCCACTGCTCGCGGATCGTAATGGTCGGCACAAGCACGAGTGCTGTTCCCTGCAGCCTGCGTATCAGTTCAATTCCAAGCGTCGTCTTTCCCGAACCCGGAGCCGCCACAATATGAATCTTGCCATCCCGCACATAATGCTCCGCCCGATCCAACACCCGTGCCTGATACACACGCCATGTTCCCTTAAATTGTAAAATGTTTTCGTAGTTCATGATTATATTTTCACTTCTCCCGACACCTCGGAAAGCCCTCTATTTTTATCTCGCTGAAAACCACATTACCAAAAGTCCTACCGGCAAAGCAATCACTGCCTGGGTAAACATTCCAAGCACTGCATATTTGATATGATGCCAATAATCATGGTAGGCATCCACCAAATCCTCAGTTCCCGGAATTATCATTTTCTTGCTATGGCAAAACCACAGACAATCCACTACCAGTGCATCAAACCACATCTCAGCTACCCACATGATATATCCATGAAACCATCCCTCAAGGAACGTACGGGCACCGCCGATGAAATACGCCAACGCTGTCTGCAAAAATATGTATCCGATAAAGAATCCAATTTTTCCTATCGTAGCTTTCTTCGTAAGTTTCCCGGAACTTTCCTGAATCAATCCAAGCTCTCTGCATCGATCCTGTATCGCCTTTGGGTATTCCTGGATCATACCAAGCTTACCCTTCTTCGCCATATTGATCCCACAAATTGTGAAAATAACAACATTAAAAATAACGATTTCTAATAAGTAATTCATTTTACCTCCTTAAAACACAATATCCCGATAACCAATATCATATATGAATTCATGCTAGACATAGTAATACTTCGCTATCTTAAGGTGTATTATACTAAAATGATGCAAATAAAACCACATATTTACATTATTTTTCGCTCTGTTGTGGTAAAATCAAAGTCGGATTTTTCAACAATGTAGCAATAACCGGAGCATATTTAGATACTCCATAATCTTCAACAATACTGGTTATTC
>DHJV01000009.1:0-5516 GCA_002404515.1 Lachnospiraceae bacterium UBA4711
GGCTCAAAATTCGTTTTTTCATAAATCCTCCTTTGGAATATGCATATAGATTTTATATTCATTCCGTTTTAGCATAAACTCTCAGTATTATTGTAAATGACAGGAGGATGATGCACAATCGTCTAAGAACAAGCGGTTCAAAAACGGCACAAGTGGTAAATTTTTGATTTTTCAGGTATGAAAAAAGAGTCCTGCAAGTAAACTTGCGGACTCTTTTCCACACCTGCAATTCGCAGATAATCCTATCTCTTTGAAAACTTTAATTCGCTTAATCATTCACTTTTTCGATGGTCTGTTTCTAACTCGTTTCTATCCTCTTAATCTATCATAACGAGTTATATTTTCCGGATCAACACTTCTTTTCAAAAAATCTCAAAACATCTGTAAGTCTACATACCTTTTCGAGAGTATCTCTTACGTTATCACCTACCTTGTATTTATTCTAGCTCGTAGGGTTTCTTTTTCAATCCTTTTAGGACTTTTTTATATTTGTTTTTTTATCTCGATATTTCTTTTTTCAACCTTATTTATATCAGAATCAAAGTTTTCGTCGAAAACATCGACATCCTGAGAAGTAACCAGGGCATCAATTTCTTTTAGCCGTTGCTCTTTCTCTCGAATCTCAGATTCGTATGGAAATCCCTTCGCAAGTTCTTCTTTTGCAATCAGCAGCTCACTCTCATACTTCTGCAGATTTCCTTTTTCTTTATCCAGAGACTTCTCGAAAGAATTATACACATTGTTAATTTTAACGATATTTCCAAGTGTACTTAGCCCAATAATGACCTCATGAGATGTCTTTCCTCCATCTTTGCGCTTCAGATAAATAGTTTTTTCTCCAACCTCTCCTGTCAGATTCTTCTGCGTGATCGCAGCTGTCATCGTATATCCGTTGTACTCTCCAACCACCAGATTGTCTCCACACTTCAGCCTTGAAACTGCTTGATTCAAAGCAAATCCTGCATCTTTATGTGTTGTAAAGATTTCGGATCCTATCATCATAGAAAATGTCGCTTCACCATCCTCATTTACTGCCGGATGAGCCTTCTGGTATGCGATTTCCTGCTCAAATACTTCGATCTTCTCTTTCGTCTGAGCAATCGCAAGTGGAATCGATCTGCTTACCCGTAATTCCGCGTCACGACGTTTTTTATTATATGCTGATTTCAACATCCGTAATCGCGTTAAATCATTCTCAAGTTCCATTTTCTCTCGGATCGTATCATCACCGGTTGCAACAGCCTTGAACACTCCATAATTAAGCGCAGCTTCATCTATATCCTCACAGGTACGTCCTACCGGCTTGCTGGTCATAATTTGCGATATAAACTTCTGTTTGTTCTCGACCAGAGACCAGCTATATGCATCGAAAGAACCTTTCGTTATATAGTGATATACTGCAATTTCTTCGTTCTCATTTCCCTGGCGGATTCCTCGACCATTCCGCTGTTCGATTGCTGAAGGCTTCCACGGGCAATCAATATGATGCATGGCAACAAGATGTGTCTGAACATTGACACCTGTACCACATTTATCCGTCGAGCCAAACAATACTTTAATCTGTCCGGCATTCGTTTTCCGGAAGATTTCTTGTCGCTCTGCATCATTTTTTGCATCATGTATGAATGCGATTTCTTCTTTCGGTATTCCCAGATCGATCAAATAATCCTTTACAGTATTATATACGTCAAAGGTTCCATCCGCCTTCGGCGTTCCCATATCGGAAAATACTAATTGGCAGCCAATTTTTCCGTCTCGATTATGCTCCTCATATTCTTTATAAACTGTTTCGGCGCATCTAAATAATTTTCCTTGCGGGTTATCCGGAGCATCCGGATCTAAAAGTCTGGCATCTGTACCGAGCAGCTTTGCCTCATTTGTAAGCTTCAGCATATTATCGACTGACGGATCCACGCCACCACTTTCCAACGCATCCGCTCTTTCGATCAGAGATTCCAGTATTTCCGTCTGTGCATCGTCCATTTCACACTCAACTATGATCGGCTGACCGGTTCGCAGCTTTGGCACCGGAAGTTCTAACATATCAGCAGTCTGAATATCCGCTACTTCCTTAAATATTGTCATAAGCTCCGGCACGTTTTGGAAATTCTTTACTCTGTTCTTCACTTTGTATCCATTCCCGGCTACCTTTAATTCGAGCGACGCCTGAATCTCTCCAAAAGAACCGAGCCATGCGTCAAACACATTGATTCCAAGCTCTTTCAATCGCTCAGGCTGCAGGAAAGACTGCATAACGAACATCTCCGCCATTGTATTTGACACAGGTGTTCCGGTTGCAAATACAAGCCCTTTTCGCCCCGATATTTCATTGATGTACCGGCACTTCATTCGCATATCGAATGCTTTCTTTGAAGATGCTGTCGGAATACCTGCCACATTATTGATCTTCGAGAATATCGCCATATTTTTGAAGTTGTGTGCTTCGTCAACATAAAGCGCATCTACCCCAAGCTGCTCAAAGCAAATCGTATTATCCCGTGGTACATCCAGCAATTTGTTTAGCTCTTCTTCTCTCTTTTTAATTGCATCCTCTATGCGCTTGATGCTCCAGCTATCTCCTTTTGCATCCTTCAAGTCGCGCAAATATGCCTGCAGCTCATCAATTTCCTGTTTCTTATACACGATTTCACGTTCTTGTGTCAGCGGAATCATTTCAAACTGACTATGCGACAGGATCACGCAGTCATAGTCCCCTGTTGCAATCCTTGATACAAATCTCTGCCGGTTCTTTTTGTCAAAATCTTTGTCCTTTACTGCAAGAATGTTGGCAGAAGGATATAATCGCATAAATTCTGATTCCATCTGGCTTACTATCGCCTTTGGTACAATCATAAGTGGTTTATTTACAAGTCCTAGTCGCTTCTGCTCCATCACCGATGCAATCATCTCAAATGACTTACCGGCACCAACGCAGTGTGCAAGAAGTGTATTTCCGCCAAGAAGGATACGTGCAATCGCATTTTTCTGATGCTGCTTTAGTGATATATTTGCATTCATTCCAGGGAACTCCAGAAAACTGCCATCATATTCACGCAGCTTCACACTGTTGAACATGTCATTGTATTTTCTTTCATATTTTTCCCGGCGTTCCTCATCACGCCAGAACCAGTCTTTGAACTCCAGCTTGATCTTTTCCTGCATTTCGCGGGCAAGCATCGTTGCCTCACGGTCTACTTCTTTTGAGTGGGTTCCCGGTACATACACCGTCACCTGCTTAAAATTAAGCGTGCGCTCCAAGATCGCTGCAGCATTCATTTTTTCTGTACCAAATACGGAATTACAATATGCATTCCATTTGCACTTGCTTTGCCCGGTTACCCGGTACTCCATTGTACCCGGTATAAGCTTGATTCCTACGTATTTTGTTATATCGCTGCGGATCCAGCGGTATGTATTTCGGTCAACTGGTGCTATATGGAAAGTTTCAAACATGAATTCCGCATAATCCTCCGGATCCACCCAGCTGCTTCCAAGCTTCACTTCAATATCTGTATATGGTATATCTTCAGGAATTACGCTTTGAAGCATCTCGGCATTATCCATGAATGTCGCACCCATCGTTTCATCCCCGGACAGTTCTATCGCCTTTTTTGCCTTCTCCCGTACATTTCCGGACAAATAATCATCTGACGTATGCCAGCCTGCATCGAGATTATCCGGATCATATTCATCCGGATCGAGATAAATAACATGATGAAGCTCCTGAATCAATATATTCCTCTTTGCAGCATAAATTTCATCCGGACTCATTTCTGATATATCCATGGACGATAAATCCGGACTATATATACCTAACATGAAATTGATATCAACCTTACCGTTTTGTGTAAGGGATACGCGCAGCGCATCAAATGCGTTCTCGACTTCAGTAATCTCACGAACCGGGTTAATTGTCCGCTTTGTAAATATATCTGTTTTCCGAACGCTCCCATCCTCCAGCTTCTCCTCGAAGGAATTCATGAATGAATAATTATCATCGATCCCTAGGATCTTTACATTAGAAACTGCGGATATATATCCATTTTCTTTTACAAACTTATCATATGTCTCATTTAATTCAGACTGTGCAAGCTTCAGTTCTTCATCGCTGCAGCCTTCATACTGAATCTGAATCACATGGCGTGCAATCTTATGTAATGCAATATACTGTTCAACCTTTTTTACATTTGCAGACGAGTAGTTCTGATCCTTCATCTGTGAATTATCGCGATAGTACACCTTTCCATCTATAACAGTCAGCGTAAAGTTCGGAACATTCGGATCTGCAGGTATCGTTTCTTCTTTTTCGCTTACCTGATTCGGTTCGCGGTAAATGTCTGGTGAAAATCTCTGAACGATCTCCTGCAGCTGCTCCTTAAAATCTCTACTGTCAGGAACGCAAGTGGTATATTTACTCTCCGGTCCGAAACGTCCGATATCATACTGCATTTTCCCAAGACACAAATCCGGATAATCAGTAAAATACTCATTTACCGGGATTCCATCATCTGTGTAACTCAAATGATACCACGTCTCATCCAAAGCAACCGGATATTCCCGTCTACGCATCACCAAGATGTCTGTTGCTACTTCTGTACCTGCTAAATTCTTGAATGCCGTGTTTGGTAACCGGATTGCTCCGATCAGCTCCGCCCTCTCCCCAATATATCTACGAACGTTAGAATTCGCCTTATCCAAGGTTCCTGTGCTTGTTATAAACACAATAAGTCCGCCGGGACGCACCTGATCGACAGTTTTGGCAAAAAAGTAATCATGTATTTTGAAATTATGCTTGTTATATCTTGGATCGTATGGTTTGTAATTACCAAACGGAACATTTCCGATCGCACAATCAAAAAAGCCATCAGAATAGGTAGTATTCTGATAGCCTTTAATCTGAATCTCCATGTTTGGATATAGCAGCTTCGCAATCCGACCGGATATGCTGTCAATTTCCACGCCGTAACGTTTGAAATTCTGTTCTACAGGAAGGGATCCGATAATGTGTCCGACACCCATACTCGGCTCCAATAGATTTCCTTCTGTATATCCGCAATTTACAAGAATCTGACCAACTGCTGCAGCAACGTCCGGATCCGTATAGAACGCATCATTCACCGTGCTTCGCGCAGATGCATACTCTTCTTCTGTCAAAAGTTCCTTCAGTTCTTTGTATTCTTTCGACCATTTTACATCTTGATCATCAAATGCCTTGAATAATCCACCCCAGCCGCAATAATGCGCTAAGCATTCCTGCTCCTCTGGCGTCGCAAACCTTCCCTCTGTTTCCACCTTTTTTAGTGTCCGAATAGCTTCTATGTTCCATCCAAATCGTGTTTTTGCGCCTGCTCCCTGAAGTGTTTGAGCAAACTGCTCCTGATTGTAATTGTAATCGATTGCCGGCTGCAGCTTTTTTTCTTTTATCTGCGTTTTCTCTGCAAGTGCCTGTTTGTAACTAGCATATACGCCCGTATCGACAGTATCGATCACGTCCTGTACAGATTTCAAATCCTCTT
>DHJV01000009.1:5595-57605 GCA_002404515.1 Lachnospiraceae bacterium UBA4711
AAAACCGCCTCTGTCTAGCTTGTATTGAAGCCGTTCTACCAAATCACTATATGAAATACGATACTCCACATTATTATATACAATCTTTACATCTTCTAAATTTGTCCGGACATCTACCGGGTTCGTCCTATAATATAAAGTGTATTCTTTTGAATCATTATCGCACATAAGCGCTGCAAAGAAAGATGCCTGTTCTGCCGCTGTCAAATTATCATTTGTGCATACTGTCTGTAAAAACGCACGTACATATGCATATCCGGAAAAATCAACATTCAACAATAGATCCTGAATATTATCTTTGTCTGCAGGTGTTAAAGCCGGCGCAGGAACCTCTTCTATGATTTCTGCAGTCTCCACCATCTCTGATGTATCTGTCTGTTCCAAGACTTCTTCCTGTGCCTGTTCTGGTTGCTTTATTTCTTCTTCAAAATAATTATTGGTTGAAATCAGCCATGCAATATTTTTTTCAACATCTCGCCATGAGACATATCCTTCATTTTCGCCTTGTTCATCAGTCCATTCAATTTTAATTCCCTTGCCTTGCTGAAACGTATCGTAGCCATGAACACCCAGCTTGCCATCCATAGGCCAGCTGGCACCTCCAAGCCCATATTCCTGTTTGATTTTTGCCGCACGTGCAGATGCAGTTAAGGTGTTGTCCTTATACATTTGAGCAATTCTATGTTTGCCACCTATGAAACCGGATCCACGTTTTAACACTTCATCAATATATTTCTGAGGTACTACAGAATGATTCGTTGGATTATGATATTGCCCTGCTAATGGATTCGTATTGATCTTTGCCGGCGATGGTGTAGTCTCGATACCAAGCATCGCAAACATATCCATCTGTTGATATTCCACCGGTTGCTGCGTCAACCCCTGTTCCTCTCTGTTCGCTTGCAGATCTTCCTGATACTCTTTGTATGCTGCATTTGCAGTATCGATTGAATATCGGTATTCCGTTGGCTCCTGTGTTTCAGATTCATCCTCGCGATCGAGCATTATTACTTCGTTATCTGTAATTTGAAAAACTTCAAGTAATTTGCCATCGATAACAAATTCCTCACCAATTGTAAACAGCGCTTTATCTACATTGTTATTGCGAACTATTACATCTTTTGACGTATATTTGACATCTTTTAATGTATATGTTATATTATCATCATAGCTAGTAAATGTGTTCTCTTGGGGCAATTGGAGCCCCAATGAATGAAGCATTTTACTAGCTTTTCTTAAATTACAGGCAATCAAATTACCCTTTTCTATATTATTCCGAATATAACTTTCGAAATTTTGTTTTCCATATGTAGAAGTTACTCTATTTACTGACTGAAAACCTAATCTGGCATTAAGTTCAATGGAAATAATTATATTATCTCCATGCAAATCCTCAATTTGCGAAACAAGTACAATCGAATTATCAACATTCCCGCGTAGTATAAGAACTGGATTTTGAATAATATCCGGCAAAGAGAAAAGCATATTCTCTGTTAGCTCATGTCCATGATATATATCCTTTCCTGCGCATTTTCTTAATGTCGAGTAATTCATTGTTACTTCCAAATTTTTCTGAGCATGCGCACACTGCATTGCATTACTTGTTTTGCATATTCGAACTGGTGAATGATCATCTAATGTTCCATTAAAAAAATCATGTATAAATTTTTGATATTCTTGCTTTTCCTCTTGATAAGAACTGAACTCTTTTGTGTCAATTGTCCCTATTTTCGTCATTCCAGAAAGATGTCCTCGTTTTGACTCCATATATCTAAGCAAACTATCATCTTCATAAACATCGTAAGTGTATGTAATTTCATCATGGCATGATGTAATTACACAATTCATATTGTTACTTAGTTTAACTATATCTCCAACAAAAAAAGAAGAAGCCTGCATAGCTTCTTCTTTTTCCTCATTTATAACAGATCTCTCTCTATCAGCTTGAGTTTCTCCTCCGGATAATGTCCCATCGGCAGGATCACTTCCTCGAAAACGATCTCCCTCGTCGTATCCCGGAGCTGCTCCGCTCTCCGTACGACCTCCATGAAGTCCGGCGATGTCTCCCTGCGCCACGCGTCCAGTTTCTTCTGCTCTGTCTGCATGATCTGATCCTGCAGTTTGTTCGCTTCGTACTGCACTTCCTTCGCTTTGTCCAGAAACAGTCTGTACTGTTTCGCTCCGTCCGTAGAATCCTTGTTGGCGCTGATCTGAATCGGATGCAGCGTCTGTCCAAACTGATCCTCGATCACGTGAATCCACTGAAACGCGAACAGGCTCAGGGATTCGCTTCTCCATGGAGGCTCCTCTTCCATCTCGTAATCCAACATATCGAACGTCATTGCGTCCGACATATACGTCTCGGTCGGTATGTCCAGTTTGAATATTGTCTGTTCCCTCACGATGTACAGCGGCAGCATCTCGTCCCTCGGAATACTCCGGATAAACTCGTCCCACTCCTCTTCCGTATCCACTGCCGGTACTTCTCTCCCGTTGCTCAACTTCTCTGTTCTGATCATAATCATCCACCCTCTCTTTCCTAATCTTCGCAAGCTCCATTCTAATATCCTGAATCAAGCCTCTGCTGATAGAATGTGCCTTGTCTAATACATAATATATATCATCCGGCTGGAATCCCCTTACAATAGATGCCAGCTGGGATTTTTCGCTGCTACAGTCCACTTCCAGCCGCTCATATAAAATAATATTTGCTGCCAGAAATACTGCATCTTTATGTTTAGTTTTTTCCTCTAATTTTAATATACTACTTATCCTATCAGAATACAAGGTTTTTATTTTTTCAGAAGAAAAATTATTTTTTGCGCAATATTCCTGAATTATGTCCGAAGAAAACAAATCTTCATATAAGTCCTGCGTGCCATTAAGCACTTTCGTGTCTTCGTATGCATATAAAAAAAATGAACCTGGATAATTTGGTTCATTTCCAAAGATACATATGGACTTTTTTCCTTTCTCAATATGCCGGTTTGCTTCACTCATCCAACGATCATATGTATTAAGAGCCGTTGCATATGGTTTTTGTGAACAGGCGGCAAGCACATTGTCGATATGTTGGAGATCAATCATGCGTGAACAACTCCTCATCACATTCTCATATACAGATTGATCATTTAGCTGTCCTATTATCCTCTTATAAGCAATATCTCTTTCTTGCTCTCTCTTCGTAGCCATAGTCTTTTTTCCCTCCTTATCAAAAAAGGCAACGTACACACTTTGTGTATGTTGCCACTCTGTTCTAGATCTTTTTACTTGGTGTCGTATATTGGAATTCATCATTTCTTTGTCTTCGTAACGTGTCTTTTACCCATTTATTTAACACAAGTTCCAACTTCTTAAAATTACAGCATCTTCGAGTTAAACTTTTCATTTTATCCGGAGTTTCTGTAACTATTTTATATAACTTTTCAGCTTTATTCGTAATATCCATATAGTGATCATTGCACCAGTCTAGTTGATCATTTAGAAGTGCTTTATAAAATTTTGTTTTTGGGTTATCTTCGTTGCTTATTTTCATATCTACTGCTAACAGCACCACATCATCAACAGGAATCATATTATTAAAATTTAAACACCCTATTAACTTATTGTTTTTATCAAACATTCTTGTGAAATCTTTATCATTCTTCATAGTTTGATGTTTAGGCTTCGGAGATGTTAACGGAATACAATATTTTTTTCCATCACAAATAGCTACTACACCTACAAAAGGACGTCGTTCCTTTCCAATTTGTGGGGATACAGACATAACATTATCATCCACTTTAGCAATATCTCTAATATATTTCATGTCTATATGATATAAGTGAAATCTTTGTTTTTTCATTTGCTCTCCTATAAACTATAAAAACAAATGGCTACGATATTCGTAGCCATTATAATAACAATTCCCACTCACAGTAGGGACCACTGCTTTTACAACTCCCACTCACAGTAGGGACCACTGCTTTTACAACTCCCACTCACGGTAGGGACCACACGCTTTTTACAAAAGTAAAACTTTTATAATAGAGATTATTTCTCTTACTTACTATATACCGAATTTCTAGGAACTTGTCAAGATGATTTCACAGTTTTCTATATGCTGTACATCAAAGAACTGATCAAGGTTTCTTCACTACAATTTAATTCCATCTGCGTTCTCTCGCAGTTATCAAGCTCCTTGCGAAGAAACTCAATCGTTTCCTTCACGACAGCCTGATTTTGCTGATTGTTCTGCAGATCATTGATAAGTTCCTCATTGCTCAGAAGTATCTGCTCACGTTTGCTGCCTATCCGGATGTGTTGCTCCAGATATTCATGCAGCTTTGGTTCTGCAACACTTCTAGATATCGACTGATATGAGCCATCACCCAAGCAAAACTTTGTTTTCAAACTGCGAAGCTCGCCATTTAGCATCATTTTTATGCTGCAGCTCACTTCAACAGGCATAAATAAGTCTGCATAGGAGGTCTGTAAGGCAGCTTTTATATAACCATCCGCATTTTTTAGCATGCGATCCGCTGTGTGAAGCAGATATGTACCTGGTAGCACCTGTCCTGTCTGAGGATTGCAGCCTGTTATAACAACCACCGGCTCTGACAGTCCATCCGCTTCTCTTCATTTCTGCTTTGGAGCAGATACAGTTGGTACCTCAACAGAATACGACTGTGTTTCCTTTTCCTTCGGTCTTACTTCGTAGCTGCGCTTCATCGCTGCATCATACTGTGCAAGGATATTATCAGACAATGTTGTCCGGAACTCCGCCGTTGTTGGGTTACAATAACTTGCATGAACCGGGTTCCCAGATTCATCAAGCTGCTTTTTCTCATAGGATGGATATGCAACAAAGAGATTTCCTTCGATTGATTTTCTAACAACGATGCTGTCGCAAACCATATCTCCACACTTCAGATTCACTTTCGCAGCCATGGTTTCATTATTCTGGTAATGAACCGGCGTCACATATGTCGAAATATGCGTCTCTCCATTTCCGATTGTAACCGGCTCTCCGGATTCCATTGCTTTTGCAACAGCATCTGCAAGAGCATTACTCATATCTGATGTAACCGGCTTATACAGATCCACATACTTTCCTTCCTTCGTCCGGTATGATGGCATTGCCACAAAAAAACCTCTCTGTGCTTTGTCACTTTCGATCACGCGCATAGACGAAAATGCGAATTTCCCATCTACAACCATGCTAACAAGTCCCTTCACATTGCTTTCCTGATTGTCAAGTTTTGTAACTCTCACTTCAAACATAATTCCACCCTTTTTAACCTTTCTTCTTATTATTCTTTGGGAATCTTGTATCAAACTTCATGGTATAGGCGTTTCTTTCATGCCCTTCTTTGTCAGTATAAGTAAACGGCTCATAACCATGATATTTGATATATATGTCATACTTCGTTCCTTTGCTCGAAGTTTGATCTTTCATTAAAACCTCTTTGTTATCTACAAGTAATGTTTTAATCTGTTTCGCAGACAACTTTTCCTTATAAAATGAAAACATCAAGCCACATTTTCCCGCACAGAAGATTCCGAATTTTCCTTCCTGTACTGAATTTCCACATACAGGGCATTTACATATTTCTTCTCTCTGCGACTGCCACGGTTTCGGTTCCACCTTGGAATACTCATCTACAAGACTTTTAATATAATCTTCTATCTCATTCATAAATTCAACATAGTCTTTTGTTCCTGCCGCAACCTCTACAAGCTCATTTTCCCAGTCACAAGTTAAACTTACCGATTTTACCCGTGCCGGAACAACCGAAATCAGATACTTCCCGGCTTCTGTGGCAACAATTTTCTTCTTTACCCGCTCCACATAGCCGTTTGTGATCAACTTCTCTATGATTGCCGCCCTGGTCGCAGAGGTTCCAAGCCCCTTTCGCTCTACTTCATCGCTCATCTCTTTATTTCCGGCTTTGTCCATTGCTCCAAGCAGCGAAGCTTCCGTATAATGTGCCGGCGGCTTTGTCCATTGCTCAGAAAGCTCTGGTGTTACCTGCAGCACATCACCTTCCGATATATCCGGCATGATTTTCTCTGCATTTTCTTCTTTATCCGCCTTGCTTCGGTTCCGGAATTTCATTTCATTTGCTTTGAATCCATAATCAATCACGGTTACTCCGTTCATTGAAAATTCATGCCTGTTACATATTCCGTCTGCCGATATGCTGTAATATTCGTAAGACATAGATACCGCAGACAGCATCCTTAATACTATCAGATCATATACCATCCTGCTGTCTTGCGATAAATCTTTCAGATTCGTCTGATCTTTTGTAATGATGATCGCATGATGATCGGTTACCTTACTATTGTCAATAACCCGCTTAACAAGCTTTCTGTCTATGCATCGAGTATCTGCATAATCTGCATGGTCTAGGGCAAGATCAAGCACATCCAGAAACGTGTCCATCATATCTTCCGTTATAAATTTTGCATCTGTTCTCGGATATGTGGTCAGTTTCTTCTCGTACAGTTCCTGAGCGATCTCAAGCGTCTTATTTGCTGAATATCCAAACATCTTATTACATTCCTGCTGCAGTGTGGTCAGATCATAAAGCAGCGGTGGCTGCTGTTTTTTCCTTTCTTTCTTTACAGAAGAGATGCATAATGTTCCAGTAGTGCATTCTGCAAACACCTTTGCAGCTTCTTCCTGGTTTTCAAATTTCTCGCTGACAAAATCAATCCCCTTCTGATTCTTCAAATGAATCTGATAAAACTTTTTCTTTGTGAAACCATCAACCTGAGCATCCCTCTCGCAGATCATCGCCAGCGTCGGTGTCATAACTCTTCCAATCGTTATTTTCTTGCCTCCGCCATAAACCAAAGTGAAAAGTCGGGATAAATTCATACCTGTTAGCCAGTCTGCACGTTCTCTTGCCTGTGCCGCAGAATATAGGTTTTCATATTGTGTTCCATCTTTTAATGCTTCAAATCCCTGCCTGATGGCACTATTTTCCATGGAACTGATCCACAACCTTTTTATAGGCTTTTTGCAGCCTGTTTTCATATATACATTCCGGAAGATAAGCTCGCCTTCCCGTCCGGCATCCGTGGCGCATACAACTGATTCTGTATCTGTATCTAAAAATAGCGATTTAACTACATCATACTGACTTTTGGTGTCACCTTTGATCCCATATTTCCATTTCTCCGGAATAATCGGCAGTAGATCTAGCTGCCATTTTTTGTAGCGTTCGTCGTACGCTGCAGGATATGCAAGTTCAACCAGATGCCCCACGCACCAGGTTACTTTATATCCATTGCCTTCCATATATCCTTCTTTGCACGTTCTAGCACCAAGCACCTTTGCGATTGATTTTGCCACGCTCGGTTTCTCCGCAACAACAATCTGCATATCATCCCTTCTTTCTTATCTTAACTATATCATTCCAAAACCGCATGTTTTTCACCGTGTCCGTGTTTTTTGTGGCTCTTGTGGTTCCTGTTTCATCTGCGGTTTGATTCCCAACCATCCTTTATTAAAACATGCTATCATCTGGTTTACTCGATCCAGAGATACCCCATGTACTGCATTTAATTCCATGGGATCCGCAACCTGCATAAATTCAGGAACATCATACACATCTTTATACCCGGTCATAATCATAATTGTCTTTCCATAAACATCCTTACAGTAACAATATGGTGGTATCCTGTTGGAAAAATCCAGCTCGGTGCCTTTGAAATTACAACCGGTAACATTACAAAATCTCAGATCTGCTCCGGCTAACTCCGCATCTTGAAAATCGCATCCGGTTAAATCACAATTCTTCATAACAACATTATTCATTTTTGCCATGCGGAAATCCGCATGATAGATCTCACAATTTTCAAATACTGCTCCATCCATTCTGACACATGGAAGATATGCTTTCTTTAACATGCAGCTATGATATTCCGAATGGTTCGCAATCGCAGAATTCATCCGGCTATATGATAAATCACAGTTATAAAAATAGCAGCTATTCATTACTGCATAGCTGCCAACCATTTCCTGGAGTGAATAATTGCAAAACCTATAACCGGTACAATTATACTCACTTATATTAAATTGCCAGCCTTTCCATAGCTGAGCATATCCGTTTCTCCATTGTGAATGTTTTTTCGCTGCTTCATTCACAATACTATCCGATAGTGGTTCGAGTGACAGCACGCTTATCCGCCTCCTTGTAATATCTCTTTACACATTGCTCAATGGAAATCCTGTTTTCTACTCCAAGAGATTCTGCAGCCTTCCTGGACAGATCATATACGGATGCTCCCGGAATCCTGTTGTGCCTTGTAACAATGTCTGCGACCATGGCATTATATATATCCCCTAAATTAAACGAACGACATACCATCTTACTTCGCATCTCCCTAGTCACTATGTCTATGTCCTCTCGCCGCAGCATATGTCCCTGTGACTTTTCATCGTACATCCGGATATAATATGTATTTCTATATTGAAATATTTCTTTTGTTTTAGTAAGAGAAATCAAACCCCCCGGTCGTATTTCCTTGCCAGAAAAATTGTATAATGGTTCAATGTTCTCAAATATGCGCTTATCATAATCAATGCAGCTGCAGACTGCAGCATGAATGTCCGGATCAAACAAAGAACGTACAAAAATATCATCCATGAATATACTATCTACCGGCACTCCCTCCTCGATCGGAGCAATGATAGCATCATACATAAGCACATACGGAAGATTTGCAGCCTTTGACAGGTAGTATGTCTGGGCTAATAACGAATCTTTATATCGATTATATGAATTAACACCCGACTTATCTAAAGAATACGTCGATCCATCGATTACAGTATGTGCAATCGGTTCGTCAACCATATCTGATATTTCCTGCAGCGTAATATCTTCATCATACAGATATCCCATGATAAATTTATAATCTAATTCCGTCATAAACCGCCACCTGCCTTTCTTCTGGCTGCTAACGCTTCTAATAATAACCTCTGTGAATGCATACGATGGGCGTCACCGTATAATACATAGCTTTTCACTTCCTCGTCAGACAATCCATCCTTGATGCCTTGCGCAACCTCAACCATTTCCTCATCTGACAACACAAAATCATCCATCTGAAGCAGATCTATAAGAGATACATCCCGGATATCAATCGTTTTGGCTCGCTCCAGCTCCTCCTGCACGTCCTCGGCGTTTTGCAACACAATATCCTGTAATTCCTGATACTCTGGTGTACTCAATAAATTCTGATCAAGATTAAGTTCTATAACCCTTCCAAGTGCATAAGCATCTGACAGCTCCTTCTGACTTGCCAGAGATATATGAAAGGCATCCTGCTCAAGCTGTTTATCCTGGGAATGCAAATACGAACCAAGTTTCTTCGATAACTCAAATTCCGGTGATTCCAACGTCCGGAATTTATGATCCAAAATAGGTTTTTTGCCTCGCACGAAAACCACGCAAAAATCATTATCAAGTTCACGCACTTCTTCCGGAAGCATAAGCTCACGCCCCAGTACATCCTCATTCGTGGATGAGCTTCCATGACTGCCTTTTGTTTCGCCTGTTGATTTCTTGTATATGGTTTTCTTTCCAAGGTTCTTCGATACGTATTCAAAAGTAGACTGCTCATTACCACCGAGATAAACACACACATCGCAGTTTCCAGGTATTTCTTCCCAGCTTTTTTCATATTTTTCTTTTATCTGTGCAAGATTCTGGATGATGATCACACAGCTGATCAACCGCGACCGCATCGTCGTGAGCATCTTCATAAAGTCTTTTGGCAGTGCAATATTCGCAAATTCGTCCATCCAGAATGTTACCGGCACCGGAAGCTCTCCCTTATGACAAAAATCTGCCTGGAAATATAGTTCCTGGAACAAAAGTGTATAAAGCATTCCGGCAATCGCATTAAAGGTCGTATCCGAATCCGGAATTACACAGAATAGTGCCGTTTTGATATTTTTCTTTCCATCAACAACGCCTGTGCCAATACTTGCCAGATCCATTTCATCCTTTCGAAGTATCCGCTGAATATCCGGATTCTCAAAGATCTGCATCGTCGCATGCGCAGATATCACGATCGATCGCTTTGTATCTGCAGCACCTACCATGACCTTGTGGTATGCCAGCCATGCAGGATGCATATCTCCTTTGCCTGGTTCATCTATGGTACGCAGGACAAGATCATCAAATATCTGATCAAGTTCGGAAGGAACCTTCGGATTGTCATCGATCTGCGCCTTATTTAATAGCATCATTACTGTATTGATGTTCTTCTCCCACCCAAAAAGTTCACTCTCCATCCAAACAATTAGAAATAGTGATTTTAGCAAAAGCGTCTCCGCTTTTGGCCAAAATGGATCCGACGCAGCTGAATTGTCCTCTTTTGTGTTATCCTGAATATTCCGGACGAGCTTATCGATATCGGATTCCCGGCGGATATATACGAATGGATTAAATCCGTCACTTTCCTGCATTGCACCAGATACAAGGTTAAGAACTCGGATCCGATATCCTTTACTTTTCAAATATGCACCATTTTTCTGAAGAAGCTCTCCCTTCGGATCAGTAAATATGTAGGAACCTGGATATTTTCCTTTGGGATCAGCCTGATAAATGTTTGGTGTCAGCAGATAAAAGGATTTACCGACACCGGATCCACCGATAACAAGTACATTATTGTTGATGGATGTTTTCATAGATATCCGCAATCCATCAGAATACACACGGTTCCATGATTCATGCCTTTTATTTTCGAATTTAGCATTTATCGCTGCAACAGATGCCCAATTTGCCTGTCCGTATTCTTTGCCGCGCATATAATTGTGATTCGCGGATGCATCAATCAGAATATACAATCCTCCAAGCATTATGCTTCCTATAAAGCATGCTGCAAGTGTACCAAACTGATGCAAGCCATCTGCAAGACCAATGTTAAGCAGATCTCCTGTTCCAATTCTTGCACCGATGCGTGGAAAAAGCTCATAAACCGTATCTCCCTTCCGGTAATTACACCCAAGTAAAAGTCCAACATAGCCGCAGCCGATTAGTACAAGCAGCCATTTGAAATAAGGCGGTTTCCACGTCTGGAGCTGATCCGGAATGTTCTGCTTTTTTTTCTTTTTATCTGCCATAGAATCACCTCTAACGTACCTTCTTGACCGCCTGTGTTACCGTGTCCACATTTTTCATGGTTTTCGCTGCCGTATCAACCGTCTTAGACACGTTTACATCTGGATTGATAAATGTTTTCTTGCTTCCGTTCCGTCCTTTTTGAACATCCAGACACCGAAGGGATGCGTTACTTCTCAGCTTATCTCCGCGGATATCCGTCCCTTCAACGATTTTTTCGATTGTTGCCCCCGATTCATCCTTTACAATCGATGGCTCTTTCGATAGTTTCCCCTTGAAGGAATCTGCAAGAGCAAGGGCGAAAATCCCTGTTTCAGAATCATGCTTTAATGCGGAACGCGGTACCTTTACAAATCCTAGTCCATCCTCGTTGTTCACGCATACCTCTATCGAATCCTGCGTTTGTCCAACTATTTGCGATTTGTCAATGACAACGCCCTTTGGCGTGTTCACTTCCTTCAAGTGCGCGCTATATTCATTAAGTGTATTTATATGATCTGCATTTATCATATCTTTCGTAGTCGCTGAGCGAAGATAATCTTCAAAACTCGTTACTCTTGCTTCTCTATGCTGCAGAATAAATGTCTGGTACGCCCATGCATCGCTCTGCTTGTATACTAACGTGCGTTCATTTGAGCCTTCCAGTTTAAACATCTGCGAATAAGCAATCCTATTTTGTTTTGCAAACTCCACAAATTCATCCATCATACTGTCCGGAATTGCCATAGCTCCGATAGATTCATTATTTTTGTTGCTCGCTTTAATTAAATCTCCAAGATTATGTTCTCCTGCAGATAATGTTTCCGGGCGGAGCTTTGCTTCCTTAATTCTTGCCATAATCAGTTTTGCCAGCTTTAATAACTCATGTCCGGTAAAATGCACCAGAGAGCCGGCAAGCCTGAGAGCCGTTGCCGAACCATTTATAGCAACATTGATAACCTGTGTAGCTTCAGATATACCACTCGTATCCATCATATTAAAAACCTCCAATCAAAAAAGGGAACCCACAGACTAGGCTCCCTTCCATCACAAATCAATTTTCTATACTGGATCTACATGTCTTTGCATAATTTTCGAGATAAACGCAAGGTACTCATCATCCGTCATGTTTCTTGTTTCTCCACGCCGGGCGCTGATTTCCTCCTGTGCAAGAGACATTGCATCATCTACCTTCTCAACAAATTCAGCGCTTACATATCCAAGCTTTGCCTCTTCCGACAAATTGTTCCATCCCTTCGGCATTGTAGTTTCTTCCATTCTTCACTACCTCCTTATTCCTCTTGATACATATTCTGTCTCTGTCAAAGCTTCAGGTTCTCTGCTCTCAATCATCTCTGGTTTTTCCCCTTTTTGTACATCATTATTCCACTTAGAATACCCATCAATATATTTGCTATTTTTTAGGCGGTCATACGTGGATTGAATCTTGTTTCCTATTTCCGGATTATCATACTTATCGATGAGGTTTGGATCCAAAAATCTTCCCTCTTCTAAGAACCGGTTCAACATACGTCCCAACGCAACATTTCGTTTTATCTCCACATAATGAACAAAAATCTTATATCCTGCTTCCCGCGCCGGCACAATATATTCTTTTATCAATTTCTCATAATTTCCACCGACTTTTGGAAGTACAATATTTTCTCCACGTCGAAGTGTAACCAAAAATGCTTTTCTTTCAATCATCTGTGATTCCTTATGTACCGCATTTGATCCCCACCCATGGTTATATTCCGGTAAAAGTTTTTTTGCTTCATCACAGTCAATTAACTTGCTCTGATATTTTCCCGATATATCATTCGCTATTGTTGACGATTTACCCGATGCAGGCAGACCTAAGACAATATCAAGGCGATTACCTTGCTTGACATATCCATTGTATCCGCTCTTTCCGTTCTTGTCAACCGTGTAGGATCCATATTGTAAGATTTCATCCAATACGTGCTTTGTGACTGCATCCCGATTTGCTCTCTCAATTGTAGGGGAATCATACACGATACAGCTTCTCGCCGTTTTAAGCTCCTTAGTTGCTTCGATCTCTTCCATCCGGACATCTTCGCCCTTTTCACATCGATCAAGAATATCCAGCATTTCTTTCGATACCGGCTCTCCTGTCAGCTTTGCAATACGTATATTTTGCGGTTTTATGTTTAGCAGGAAATTATCCAGCTTCTGATATCCGACACTGTCACAGTAATACGCCTCATGCATTTGATTATAATTCAAAACAATCACATCACTCACAGATAAACTATGTCCATAGAAATCAGAAGGACGTTCGACATTAAATCTGGTATAGATTCTCTCAAGCACTTCAGATGGATTTGATACATTATTTCCAAGTACATCTGCATATTTCAGATTATAATTAAATTCCGTAACATCCATATGCTGCTCGCTAATTGAAGCAAAATCCATAAACTGCACATCTTCATTTTCTCTTGCTTGATATATCGCAAAGTATCCATCTGTCAGTGCCTTTGCTCTCATCTCTAAATACTGCCGTTCCTGTTCTATATCTCTCTTTTTTAATATATCGTTCCACTCTGCTACAGATACTAGAAAATATTTTTGATCATAATTTCCATAATTGCTCATATCTGCATATTGCTGTGGCTTTTCATATATCTTCAAATGATTCTGATAAAGATAGCCGGCAGCTTCTCTTGTAACAGGCAAATATTCTTCAGAATTAAATCCATACAAAACAGAAAGCTCTATCACATCTTTGTAGGCAAGCGCCGGATCCGGCAGATCTACCCGCCAATATTCTCCGGATGCCCTCGCAATCATCCGATCTCCTGAAAGATGGACGTATTCTACTTTCCTTATATCATATCCCGCCGACAATAAAGCGCATAATGCACTTATCTGCTCCGAATTATATTTCTGCACATCGTCTATCCTATCTGCAGGAATTCCCGACTGCATGGCTGCCTCAAGGAACCTGACGGATACAGATTCCTGATTTGCAGCATATTTATAGCCGTTCTTTTTAAGTACGAGAGATATATGTTCCAGCAAATGAACGATTTTTAGGTTTGATTCGTATAATTGATCAACAACCCGCTTATACACCATGATTATCACCTCTTAAAGATTCTTTCCAAACATTTTCTCCTGCGCGATCGTCTCCTTTAACTCCGGTGCGTCTGCGACTGGTAACAACGTTCTTGTATTTTTGTTATAGAAGTACACTTCGTTCGAGAGCTGGTCTTCGATATTGACAGTTGTTCGATTCACATCCTCCACCATCTTTGATAATACATACATCTCCCGCATGGCAGCATTATCAGCCATCGGTGTTAATATCACTTCATTCACAGAAGATGGCATAACCACAAAGCTGCTGTCATATTCTTCTGCGAGCTTCTGCAGCACATCCAGGTAGATCATAGAAGTTGCTCCATATATAAATTTTTCATTTGTAAGTACAATCTGATCCCCATCCGGAACCATTTCCTTTACCATTTCCTCATCCATGCCATTAGAAATCATATTATTGCGTACGATATCTGTTAACTTTTCTGCCCGGATTGGCAACATTTCCCTGGTGTTTTTATATGCTGCCTCATGAAGAACTTCCTGTGAAATCCCTGTTTTTTCCAACACATCATTTGTTACTAAGTAAGATGCCATATTATCTGCTTCCGTTGATACCATGACTCGGTACACCATCTCCAGATCATGGAATTCCGTATGTGGGCAATTCTCAATTATGTTTTCATTTGTAGAACGATTCACAAGACGAATGAAGCAATTCTCAAGAATGTATGGCACGGAATCAATCTTTTTTTTATCCCAAGCCGGCATTCTGTCTGATTTTGCAGAAAAATCTGCAACTACTGCATTCATTGTTGCTTCGAAATCACAGCCCTTTGCCCGATACATTTCATAAATCGGTGCAATATCGATTGTTGGTGTCATGTTCTGGATTTCATCCCGATACTTCATTTTAATATTCAGAGAATCCACCTGCTGATTGTTGTTTCTTTCTTTAGAAAACAAATCAACCGATAAAATTGATCTGTCCTCCGTCTCCAAATACGCTCCGATTTTCTGTGCCATAAGTGTCTTGAACTGATTGTACGTGTACATACGCTGTAACCTCCGCTTTCATAATATTTTTCCGAAATAAAAAGAGCCGGTGAATCAATGCACCGCATCAACTCATCAGCTCTTATCCATTTCTGCCAGTTTAACTATAACATAGGAAATATATGGGATTTTAATCATACTCGTGTTTTCTGTGGTTTTTGTGGTTCGAGTTCTTTTTCCAATCTTCCACAGATTTTTTTCTCAACGAAAATATGTTTTTTGTATTCATCGATTTCCTGGAGAATCTGCCGGCTCTTTTGATCAAACAAAAACAACTCCTCTACTCCTATTCTTCTGTCACATAATTTTCTGTATATTTCATTTGCTTTGTCATACGCAGCTTCATATCGCGCGGATCCTGTTTTCTGATACTTATAGAAATCATCCATCAGACTGATCAATTCACTCACCTGCTCTATATTTTCGCGTTCCATATCATAAGACATCCGGATATGCTTTTTCATTATGTTTAACTGTTTGTCCATTTGTTCTAGTTGATACTGATAAAACTTCAATGTTTCAATATCGTGAATTTTATGCTGCACCTGGAAGCTTCTATTTTCCATTTCCTTTGCAAGCTCCGGGGACAACCGGATCGTTTTTACAAATCCTGCAACTACCTTCGTCCGCTCAACCACATATGCATCCCAGCTGGCAAACAACTTTTCTTTTATCTGCCCTGTGCTTAAATATGTACCTTGTATCATCCTCTCGATATTCTCTTTTGTATAAGCGGACTTATCTGAAGATAATATATACGACCGGCATGGTCGTGTGCGTCCCGGAGCAAGTATCGTCAGATGCTTTCCGGAATCATTCAACCTATGTCCTTTTGCTTCCATCAGCATCTTAAATTCTTCATAAGATGTGGCATTTTTAACACATTCATCGACATCTGCCCGGATCATTTTGTTTGTATAGGAAAGCGGCTTATCCTCAGAATAATTATTCTTTTTCTTCCATTTCCCATAATCCATGCACTTGTTCTTCAGACGCAGCTCTTCATCCAGATTCAAATCTAACTCAGACAATCCATACTCTTTACATATTTCGTTTGCAATCGGCTGGATTTTCTTTGCCCAATCGCCTTTTCCATAACGATATTTGTATCCATTTGCAATATCTATGGAGTTAAATACGATGTGACTATGTAAATGAGCAGTATTTGTATGTACACTATATGCGCACTCATACGCACCAAAACAGCGCCTGCAAAATTCATTTGTAATCTCCATCGCTAATTCTGGCGTTAAATTATCAGAAGTTGCAAAAGAGAGCTTATAATGATACCCCTGTCTGCCAGCCTCTTTCCCGAATACTGACTTGGTTGCAAGCATCTGTTCAAATGCGCTATTTGCCGGATTCGATGCATCAATCATTAAATTGTAGCCACCGATGAGCGTCATGTTCTCCGTTTTCTTCGGGTTGAAAATATATTCTATACAATTTTTCAGCCCCGCAGCCATTCCACCGGCACCTTTGTTTTCTTTTATGTGACCTAACCTACAATAAGCCATTTTTCCTCCAAGAAAAAAGCTCCCATAGGGAGCCTTTTATAATTTCATTTTCATTTGTTGCAAATTCCTTGTTGGCGCATCAAATGTTATATTATTCTCTAATGCAACCTGGCAAGTATAATACGGTATGTAAATAATTCCGTGATTATTTTTACTGATATCTTTCGTTGTCAGTATTTTCTTTCGATTTCCAAAATCAAACTTTGTAAAATGTGTTTCCTGCAGCGTTTTATTTCGTATAGATATTTCCATTGCAAACATATCATTAAAATAATCTACTTCTGCCACAGCTACACCATGTTCATTATACTTCTGTGCTGCATGCAACGGCTGTCCATACCGGATTGCTAACTGTCCTTTCAGTGTACATTCTACCAGCGCACCCAGCAACGCTCCAAAAAATACATCCTTTTTATCAATATCAAGATTTTCACATATATCTTTCATGATCCCGACAAAGAAATGCGGATATGCAAATGTAACCGAATATTCCGTGAAGAACGCATCTGCATTATTCCATTTCTCATATATACCATTGAAAAAAGAATCCAGCCGGCTTTCTGATTCTGGGTTATACACTGTAATATTTATCAATTTGCACTGATAGAGAAATCTTACACAATCCAGCAGCTTCTCTTTAGACATTCGATTGTCCAGTTTGTAATTCTTCAGAACAGATGCATTTACAGCTGCATCAAAATCCTCTTTCCGAATCTTTGAAACAGCCTCCTTACTGACCGCCCTTTGATTATAATATGTTCGGACCTTCTTCAATAAAAATGGATACTCTGCAATCTGTTTTGCAGATATCTGATCTATTAGATTCACAATAATAGTATATGCAACCGCTTTCAGATTCTGCATGTTAATTTCGTCGACCTGCACTGCATTGTTTTTGAAGAAAGAGTTCGTATGCGACTGAATTGTTTCATCCAGACAGCTTTTCAAATATACCTCCACGCCATCGCCCATACAGTTAAACTCACTGTTGTTAAATAAATAATCCAAATAATCATCTTCCGATATCTGCGAATTGATTTCACTTATTGTCGACTGTGCAAGAGATGTACAATGAATATAATCATAATATTCCGTGAATGAAATAAAATCCATTCTCGCCATGCCTGCCCGCGCACCAAATGCAATACTCATTGCATTTTCGATATATATCTGCTGTGATCCGGTAATCACGATGTGATATTTTGCCGATCCAATTGTCAGTGTCGCAGCCTCCGCGATGGAAGCTAAGCAATGTTCAAAATCATCCAGATACGTTATCTCGTCCAAATAAATATTTGCTTTTTCATTATCCCCGACAACTGTATATATTCTATCCAATACTTCATCGGATTTGTCTGTCTGCATTGTCTTGAAATTATAATATTCCCCTCCAAAATTCTTCTGGAGCTGCTTCATTGCAAATGTTTTTCCAACCTGCCGCGGACCAGTTAACGATACAATCGCTTTCTTGTTCATTTTATCGCAGACATCGTAATATGCTTTTCTATAAAATTCTTTTTTACCATCCATTTTAACACCTCCGATCCCCACTAAAGATAACTTAATTTACTTTTCCAATATTGAAATTCATTTATTTTCTATATTCCACTGCTGATATTCTTCCAATCTTTGAATATATCCAGAAAACTCAGGCACAGTAAAATCAAGTTCTTTATATCTTACAGAGTAAATAATTCCTTTGCTGATCAATTGCGCTCTAGAAGTGGACACTGCTGTCACCGCCTTGTGAAGATTCTTTGCTACATTTGCTATCGTGCATGGCAGTTCCCCACATTTTACCATTGCAAAAATAAATTTCTTTTCCGTTTCTGAACATCTCTCATATCTTGCTCGGAAAAATCCAATATCCAACACTTCTAAGAACTCATCAATGCATTCATCTACTTGCGATTTTTGAATAATTGTATCTGTAACCTTCTGATATATGATCTGGCATAGCTGCTGTATAAAAAATGGATATCCTTTTGTAATATCTATAATTTTATCAACTGCATCATCGGAATATGTGACTCCAAATTTCTTTGCCGGTTCTACAATCGCCTTTTTCGACTGTTCATAATTAAGAGATCCTATCTCCTTATATACAAACAATCTTTCCGAATAGGATTTCTCTTCAGATAACATTTTATATATCTTCGGCAATCCAGCTCCTATTACCATAACTGGATACCCTAATTGATTTGTACGATGAAGTGCTGCAATAAGAGATCCTAACTCTACCTGTTTCATATATTGAATTTCATCTACAAAAAAACATATCGGGGTTTCTGTTTTTAATGCGGTTTCTCCGATCGTAGTAAATACATCCGTTAAACTCTGTGTCAGATTGTTGGAAGTGTATAATTCCCGTTCCTGCAGAGAGAGAGAAAACGTATTTTCCTTTGGATTGAAGGAAATCATCAACGCTTTAATTGCATCCAATGGCTTCTGGATTAACGACTTGAATTTTTCCTTTGCACTTACTTTTCTCAAAAAAGCCTGCGAGCATTCTGCAATCTGAGATATAAAATCATTTCGCTCTTCTACTTCTATATGCTTACAAAAAATATCCTTTTCTTCTGCAATTCTTTGAAGCTGATTAAGCAAGACTGTTTTCCCAACTCCGCGCAATCCACTGTATATTACTGATTGCGTAGGAATATTATATTTTAAGGCATCAAACATTTGTCCTGCATTTTCTATATCTTCATCTCTGCCAGCAATATACATGGGCATCAATCCTGCTCCAGGTCTGTATGGATTTATCTTTAACATGGAAACCACCTCCAATTACATTATACCGGGCAAAAACGTTCTCGTCAATCAGAACGCGTTTTTGTACGGATAAAATAACACTATAAGTCGGTATAAGTCAAAAAATATATTTTAATAATTTCGATATATCCATTCGCATCTGACCAATGTCTGCCATGCAGCTTCGCAGGTTCTCCAAATCCTCGATCGTATATATGCCAGAATTCATATTATGGGCAATCTGATTCACATTATTACCCAATCCGGCTAGCAACCTCACACATTTCATAAAATCAGACTTGTCAATTCCAAGTTGCTCCAGATAGTCACGACATATTAACTGTCGAACATATTCTGACTGATTGATCTTCTTTTTTCGCTGCTCATTAGTTCTGTCAAGATTACGCTGCAACAATTCATCCGTCTTTTGATCAAGCCTCAAGTGAAGATCATGCTCATATTTTTTCACATTAACCACCCGCCTTTTTCTTTTAATTGCTTCCCGTCTCATTTTTAGCTAAAAAAATTGCAATTTTTCAAATTTTTTGAAATTCTGCAACAAATTTGCAATTTTTTAATTTTGTTAAAATTTTTAAATTTTTTCTAAATTTTTCAATTTTTTCGCATTTTTTCAAAAAATTCGCAATTTTTCAAATTTGTTGCAATTTTTAGATTTTTTCTAAATTTTTAGAATCTTTTTGAAATTTTTCAATTTTTTGAAGTCTTTTTTTTGCCACCTATGTAGAAATCTCTTTTTTATAGTGTCTTGCTAGTTTTATAAACTAGCAAGACACGCATTTTGTGACACAAAACGCCTCTTGCTAGGGAGATCCCTAAGACCCCGGACAATAACCCTCGATAATTTGAAAAATTTCAATTTTTTCTAAATTTTTCAAATTTTTTTCAATTTTTCAATTTTTTCTAAATTTTTAGATTTTTTTGAAGTGTTTTGGAGAAACAAATATGCTTCATCCAAGGTATAATCTCGCTGTTTTTTCTGTAATCCACCTTCCAGGTTCATCCATTCATCAAATTCTTTCATAAGCTCATCCATGCTGAAACCACCTTTAAGAATATGTTAATGCTTGCTACGTACTTGATCATAGCCTCCGATCGTTCGCTGCTTCATTTCACACAACAAGTCATTCACGTCCTTCACATGCATATTTTCAATCTGACTGCAGACCGGATGCATTTCTGCTTCGTAGCCTTCAGCATGCAATTTCTGCAAAAACTCTTGAGCAGCTTGTCGTCCGGGAGCATCCATATCCAAAGACAAATAGATCTTCTTTGAACCATATTCTGAAAGATATGTATAAATTGGCTCCATCGAAAGCATCCCCAACGCAAGCATATCCGATTTATCGTCCGGATATAATGATTTATAACTCATCAAATCGATAGGAGCTTCAAATACGATCAGGCTTTCAGCATCCATATTTTGTGACTGGACGAGGAAACCATAATTCTTATCAGAACCATATGTATCTCCTCGATATTGTCGATCTGAGATTGTTCCCCGGATAAAACAATGTTTTACTTCCATATTTTTATCATATCCCACAAATACCGCATTGTGCTTTCCAGCTTCCTCATAAAGAAGATGCTTATGCAAAAAATCGCTCACAATATCCGGATTGACTCCTCTTGACTTCGTGAGATATGCAAATACCCGACGATGATTATCATTTTTCTCTGGAATTTTCAATTCCTTTTTGCTTCGCAAGGATTGGTAATTTTCGTTCTTATAACCTGTATTACTAGGGAAATCAATGAACGTTCTTGATATCTCAGTATTGATATACGCGATTGCATCCCCGATGTTACAGCCTCGTTCACGCATTACAAAATCAATTCCCGAACCACCGACTCTTTCATAATAGTGGTAAAAAGAATTTGTATTAGTGAAAAACACCAAGCTCTTTTCACCGTCAGCAAAATAATAATTTCCATGCTGCTTTAATGAGTAGCCGAAGTGTTCAGCAATTAAAAGAATAGAACAATTCCTTGCTGCAGCTGTTTCATTTTGCATTTGTTCCCGTGTTCTATATGTCATCCATATTCCTCCAAATAAAAAAGCTACCAGCACATTTGCTGATAGCTCTTAACATTTACTTAATTTATGGTATACTTAATATGTATAGTCAAATCAGAAAGCAGGATGTGATTTTCCGATTATTTGATGATGCCCTCTAATTTTACAAAGGAGGGTGATGCCCTATGAACACGCTTGAAGTTCTAACTTTATTGCTCGTTGTTTTCGCGGCTCTGTCTTACATAGACGATCATAATAAAAAGAAATAGCATCCCAACCCGTCCAAAGTGAGGATGCTATTTCTTTATAGCTTTATACTTATCTGAGGGCAAATCGGACTCACATCCGATTCACTTTCTAAATAGATTATACATGAGGGTGCTTGTATTTTCAAGTACCCTTTTCTTTATACTAAAATTTAATTTTTGCCTTTATGAGTGACCACGATTCCGGTGTCAGTTTCTCCTTCCAGATCACGGCATCATCGACCGCTTTCATATAGATGAAATCAACCGAATTTTCCTGTCTGAGGAGCAGCTCATTCACATCATTCGCAAGATGATTGTTATTCAGATCATCAAACAAAGCTGCATAAATCGCTGTTTTTACTGTGATTTCATACGCTTTTGCGTAGAACTCTGTTCTTGAAATGAGTTTTAAGTAGCAGAAATATGTTTCCTGCTCATATTTCAGTTTGTCGTATAAATCGTCGAACATTTTCTAAACCTCCTATTCGTGTTTTCCATTTCCAAGTATATATCCACCAGAAGTATACATATAATATGTATTCCATGCAGTTCCAGCACGTGCACTCCAGGAGTCCGCCGAGAGATTAACATTAAGATTGATTGTCGTTATGTTTCCCGAAGAATCTCTGGCTTTTATATTTGTAATACCTCCATAGCAGTAAATAAGCGGATTCACGCTTAATCCATTTAATTGTGTCCGAAGATGGCAATGCACACCTGTTGAATTTCCGGTACTTCCCGCATACGCGATCTGCTGACCGGCAGCCACCTTCTGACCGACCGCTATATTGGCAAATGAATTGTTGTGCATATATGTATGCACTAGCGTACCATCTTTGGTCTGAGTAGATATGGATACATAATTGCCCATTGATGAACTATATGCCTTGGCTGTCACAATTCCTTCCGCAATCGCATATACAGGCTCATTTGCACCAACAGAAAAATCTATTCCTAAATGATTTTTAGATGCAAAACTGACTGTCGGCTGTCTGCGTCCAAAGAACGAAGTGACCTCTATATGGCTGGCATCAACCGCCCACAAATATTCTCCGCCCGCAATCATGCTTGAATCGATCATAACCGCACTGGCTTCGAGCTTTGCTGCCCACTGCGAACCATAGCTTTTTGTTCCATAATGTCCGCCCTTACTGTTGGAAAATTCCGTTGAGATGTCAAGCGACCATTTTTTGTATCCCTTTTTCCTGCTCCAATCTAAAAAGCCAGATCCGTAATTGTACCCCTGAGCAACCATTGTCAACCCATCAATATCCGATGGATCTGTCACATTCCATTTCTTAAGCAAATCATAAAAAACCCTTGTACCAACATCGATAGATCTTTGAGCATCTGACCATTCAGCAGGCATCTCTTTATTCCAATAACTGCCGGCTTCCTTGCACTGCATTACATCACCATTTACACCGGCTGCATCGGCTTTTCCTCCGGATTCCTGGTATATCGTTGTAAGTATCGCATCTACGAATAACGTTAAATCTACTCCACTATTTGGATCATTATTCGCAGCACACCGTTCTGTTACAAATGTTCTCCATTGCTCCACATCCGCCGGAAAATTTGTTGACAATATATAATTTTCGCTTTGTTGATTTTTCGATTGATTTATGTTTTCTATATTATTGGTGAATAACATAATAACCACAACTATGATCGGAATCAAAACACATAAATAAATTGCAAACGGGGCAAGAAGTATTCGCAGAAAAGCCAATGCTGCCCTAAAAGCCAGTTTGAATATTTTTATAATTCCGGACACCAACGCACGAATACCAGCTTGTCCTGCAGCTTCAACCATGTTTGAAGCATCACCGGATGAAACTACCTGTACGATCCGCTTTGTTCGAACAAACTGTTTTAATGCATCTTTTCCTATATTTCGCCGTTTCCTCGTTGAAATACGAATGCCATGTTTGTTTGCTTCGTTGATCTGGCGGAATGTAGAATCTGCTTTTATCCCATATTTCTGTTTTTCTACTGTGCTTATCACAGATTTTTGTTGAGCAATCTGGCGGATTGCCGACGAATTACCGGATATAACATCCTGATCCGACTGCTTTTGCAGATTCTGATTGCCCCATTTCTTTAATACTTCCTTTTTCTCGGTCTGGGCATTCTTTTGTGCATTCGAGCGTCTGGCTGACTTTGCATTTTCCATCTGCTTTTTATTGTTATTTGCAACATGTTGTCGAATATTCAAAGATAGATCATCTGTAGCTTCTTCTTTGTCCTTTTGAATTTGTATAAAACGAACATTATCTGAAGCTAATTCAATCGCAGCATTTTCAGCAGTCCATACTACGGAAGATGGAGCCTCATGCACAATCTGTTTATTTTCTGCGTCAATTCCATGATTTTCTTCCGGCATTTTCATACCTCCAATCACTGCTGAGCAGCAAACATAGGTGTTCTCTCTGCATCACGATGAAAGTTCTTATCAAACAGTCGAAAAAGCTCCGTACCCGGTTCAAGCATCAACGATGCCGGTATGATCACAGGACCACACCGAAGAAGCCCTTTTGCGCATCCGCTTTCTTTTGTGCAATATTTTATCAGTTCCTTTGAAAGTCCAAGCTCCTGCTCAAGCTTCACAGCTGCACCTGGCTGCTGCTTCAGAATCAGAACAAACTCCGAATTATCAAGCATTGCCTTTGTTGTATCATTCAAAAGCACATCCGTAACATTCTGTGTCATTGCTGTACAAATACCTCCGAGCGATCGCACAAGCATCCAGAGCGACTTGATATACTGCTGAGAGTAGTCCGTATGCAGTACCTCATGAAACTCATCGATATAAAGCCATGTAGCCCTTCCGGCTTTTGCATTCTGCATAATTCGCTCTTTTACACACTCAAGCATTACAAGCATTGACACGTCCCGGAGATTTTTTCCCATATCCTTTAAGCCAAACATAAAAAGCCGGTTGCCGCCTACCTGCACATTCGACTGCTGGGCAAATATATTAAAGGAACCATGCACAAACTGATCAAGTGCCCATTGCAGATCAACCGCCTCCGGTTCCTCGATCTTGCCTAATGCTGCGTGCAGATCTGTCAATGTCGGCATATTTCCTGTTAAGGCTGATTCATTATAGATATATTTGAGTGCCTTGTTAACAATTGAGCTTTCCTTTGCGGATAGCGGCTCACGCTTACACGTTTCTACAAGCGAATTAACCAGCTCTGCTTTCTCGTCCGCGATATTTGATCGCGAGCCATCATTAAAGTATTCCAACGGATTATAATGGCTTGGACTATTCGCTGATACATTCACATATCCTCCTCGAAGCCATGCACACACATCTTCATAGTCATTTTTAGGATCAATTACAATAATATCGTCATTTGTGTTCAAAAACACCTGAATCATCTCAAGCTTACAAGCGGTCGTCTTACCAGATCCTGTCTCACCGAAGTAAATCGCGTGCGGATTCACAAGCTTTTTCCGGTTTGCCAGACACAAGTTCTTCGATACGAGATTGGTTCCATACCACATCCCCCCCGGCATAGCAAGTTCCTGTACATTGAAAGGAAATAACGCTGCAAGACTTTTGGTCTGCAGGTTTCGCCCATTGCTGACCTGTCGCACGCCGATCGGCAGGATTGTATTCAGAGCTTCCTTCTGCTTCATATACGAATAATCGAAGATGCAGCTTAAATTCTTGGCAGTCTGGATTACAAGATCGCAGTCCTTTTTGAGTTGCTCCAGATTATCCGCTACCACGCAGATATTCATCTGCGTATAGAAGAAATGCTGATCCTGTTCCTGCTTTTCTTTGATTAAAGTTTCGATCGTGTCCTTCTCCATCTTTACGGAAAGAGAAATATCTGAAGAAAAATCCATCTGCTTCACTCTTGTTTTGTTCTGCTTCCGGATACGTTCTTCGATGCCAAGATAGATTGATTTCAACATATCATCGACATCCTTGTCCGATATCGGAGAGTTATCGATGGTGTAAATCATTTTAACCGGCAATTTAGACAATTCTACAATGAATCGATCTGTCAGTTTCCCCGGAAGCTGCTTCAGGTACAGACAGGAACAAACCTTATTGTCCGTCTTAAAATATGTTTCTGCAGAAAAATCCAGCCGAGTATTGATAATCGCATCCTTGAAATCAAATCCTTGCGCAACGGCATTTTTGAAGTTGAACTGAAAATACTCCTCGTTTCCAAAGCGATAGAAATCATGCAGAATACGAAGTCTCTCCGTCGCATCCAAAGGTGTCAGTGTACTTCCAATCTCTCGAAACGCTGTAACCATAGAATTTTCAAGCGTTGTGAAATATGCTTTCGCATTTTCATACGAATTTGACACATCGTAGCGCACAGTGATATACATTTCCTGCTCAATGCCCTGTCTGCCGGCAGTTATGCATTTCTCAATGCTTTCATTAAAATAATCCCGGTACACATCGTATTCGTCCAGCTTCTTATGCAACAGGATCTGTTCACGCAGCGTAGCCATATTTTTATTTTTGTTGTTAAAAGTAATCTTAAAAGGTGCCGAGTTACTATTCAGCCACCGGCACCAGCTCTCCAGGATTGCAATCTGTTCATCCACAGATGCAGTCGCATAATTGATATCCGAAAACTTATATGTTTTAGTGAAGATTCCTCCTCGACCAACTTCAAAAATCCCATTTTCGGATATTGCTTTGATCTCAACAAGATCCTGCACGGACTTCGGTGCTGCAACACGATAATCGTCACATTTCTTGTAAATCATCCATTTATCCATTCTATTCCTCCTATTTTTTTGCATCAAAAAAGGCGGGATGTAAAACTTTATGTTTTACATTCCACCTATTCTAAATCCTATGTTGATTTACATTATCATTTATACTATGTTTTCCGAATCACGCTTCTTATATAAAAATCTTCTGACTTCCATTATTTTATCAATACCTTCGTCATCAACAACCACATAGTATATGATATAATTTTTTACATATATTCTATAGTATTTGTATTTCCTTTCCCGTTTTGATTTATAAGGTTCAAAACTTTCACATACTGGCAACCGTTCTAATATAGCTTTTTCAATTTCATCTATCAGATCATAAGCTGCTTTTGGATTCGTCAACTCATTTTTAATATACGAAACTACTTCATTCACATCTGTATAGAACAGAGGCAAATACCTAAGTTTATATTTCTTGTCAATCATTGACTGCCTCCCTCAGTTTTGAAAACATCTCTTTGTGAGTGTATCTCTCAGTTGTTTCTTCCGCCATCTTGTCTGCAACATCCAGTGCATCCTCCGTAGTATCCGTGAGTTTTGAATACGCTTCAATACTTAGAACAACCATTGAACCATAGCCATTCTTTGTTAAATATACAGGTTCACCCGTTTTAACTATGCTTTCTATTTCTGTAAATTTGTTTCTTAAATCTGACACCGGTTTAATCTGTATCATGCAACCACTCCTTATCATAATTTTGATAATATAACGCCATTACAAATATATTATATGCGCTTAATCAATAATTATCAAGAGTAAATCAATCCACATGTTCAGGATTCGAAACGTAATAAAAAACATTTTTGCTTTGCTGGTTCTTTTTCTTCTCCTTATAATATTCGAAGAAGTCCAAACCATTTTTCTTAAAAATTCCAATGTATCCCGGCACAACAACCAGCAGCGCACAGATAATGCCATTTAATGAAGAATTAAGTTTTCCTTGAAGTACGATTGTGAAAACTATTGCAATTACAAACGAAATTGCAATGCATAAATACTGCCACCATTTATGTCCACCAAACGCGCTTTTATTTAAATCCTGTGGATCCGTATTGATTGGTAATTCCATAACATCCTCCTATCTGCCTAATATGTAGGCTGAAAACTGTTCTACCTTTTTAACTCCCCCTGTACACAGGAAGATTGGGAACAAGAATTGTAATATCGTAAAGAACACGCCGGACCATGTGAATGCCGGATATAGTTTTATAGATACAGTTTGTTCTTTCAAATCATCTGAGCTAATAGTTTTGGCTAAATCAGTAAACAAGGAAAATAAATCGTCAGACGCTTCCAGCACATCGCCATCGGATGTTACTACGCAGCCATATTTGGTAACCGCCTTGTCGCGTCCCTTGCCAGACACAAGTTCTTTAACTGATTGGCTTATGTTATCTTTCTGCTCTTTTAATATACTGTTTGCGGTCGAAGTATCTCCTGATATGGATACAAGCAGATAGGCTAGCTCCGCCCCATTCACCGTCATAGACTCCGACGCTTCAGTCTTGGTTGCAGGTATCAGTTTCTGCATCGTATCTCCGGTCAAAAGTGAATATGTAAAATTCAAGCAGACCATAATGATCAGCGCTTCGATGGCTGTGGAAAGAATCGATTTCAAATAGCCATGAAACACTTCATTTCCGCGGTTACCATCCCCCATCACAAACGTCGTGAATGATACTGTCGAGAATGGAATCAAGATAAAAATCTTAAAAATACGTGTATATATCTCCACCGCGATCATTACTCCTGACGCTATGATTGCGATCGCACTGATTAAAAACACAAGGAACATCAGAAAACCTTTGAATCCACTAACTCCATATTCGATATATGCCGACTGATCCGTTGCGAGTTTCAATTTGTTATAAACAACTCCTTGCGAATCCGTACCAAACATAACAATCTTTGCCAACTTTGCTCCGAGCTGGAATATAGTTGTTACAATCGGAACTGCATTATTGACCAGCACTATCGCCGCGATCATCTTGGCACATTTTTTAATTACTCCAAACAACTCTAAATCATGCCTTGAGTCCCATGTGTCCGTACACATGTTAATTAAAAAAAGTAACACCATCAGTGTTGATGCTATGATCCCTAACACACTACCCACGCTGTCAACAACCGTCCAAAAATCCGAAAATTCATCTTCATGTATATCTTTTGTCAAGACGTCCGCCGAAGAAAAAACAATCTTCGAGAACACTTCCAGCGCACCATTCGTAATATCCACACAACTTGCGCCAATATTTGCGAAAAAGTTAGTCACAGCGGATATCGAATCAAATATCCCCATCTATGCCCCTCCTATACGCCAAACAATTTGATCAAAACTTTGATACTGATCATCAACAGAGCTGCTGCAATTCCACGCCCTGCATGGAATATCCCGCTGTTATCCTGTTGCTGAATCGCATTTACTAGTTCTGTAACACTTTTAATAAGCATAAGTGCGCCAACGGCTGCCAGAATTGATGTTAATACACTTACTAAACTATCCAAAGGGCTTGTTACCTGCTTTGCTACATCATCTGCACTCTCCGCTGCATATACTGCCGGTGCATAGGTTGCAACCAAAGCAAGCACCGCTGCGACCACCTTCCACCCGATTTTCTTTACCTTCTCTAAAAATTTTCTCATACGTTCTACTCTCCTTTTTCTGATTTTGGGCATAAAAAAAGAGCATGCCCAAATGTCAATTGGACATACTCTTCTTTTTATCTGCTTTACAAGTTCTTATAATCTTTCTTTGAATCTCTTCTGGATCGATAATCTGTACTCTTTCTTCCCCCTCTCACTAAATATAGAATCAGAGCTGCAATCAATGCAAGTCCGACGATCACCCCAAATGCGATTGCAACCTTTGCCGGAAGCGTTAATGATTTTTCCGTTTTTTCCTGCTCTGCTACTTCGTCGTAATATGCCGTAGCCTTTACGGTATATGTTCCCTTCAGTGTATCAAGCGCACGTGCATCGTCTGCTGACAATTCATATGTGTTCTCAGCCGTGTATAATGTTTCCTTTTCCGTGTCATGCAAGGTGTAATACATTCTATATTGCTTGACATAAACCTCTGCAGATATAATATAATCTCTGCATGTCTTGTTGTCCGCATTGATATATGGCTCTCCAGCAAATGATGCTGTATTAAAACGATAAGTATCTGTGTCATATCCCTGCGCAGCCACATAAGACTGCAGATTTGCAGCCGAAAGTGTTGTAAATTCTGTCGGCTCAATCTCAGCAGAGCCTACAATGATTGTTGGTGCATCATAATCATAGATGGTTCCCTGAATAGAATATCCAGACTTCCATCCCTCAAATATCTTTTCTGTATGATCATAAGATAATGTATAGTTCTTTCCTTCATATTCATAAGAGATGGTAACCGGCTTTGTTACATCGTCCAAGGAGCCGGTAATATAATCAGAGTCTATATATTTCTGCAGATCAACCGGTTTCTCAACTGAATCCTTGCTTTCCGAAAATACACTACTTTTGTATCTATACTTCAGACCATTCTTCTCGATTACATCCTTCTCCGGCTTATAGCCGTCCTTCTCTTTGATCTTATCTTCTTTTACTACTTCCGTAGCTGGAATCTCCGCGTCTCCATACTTTTCTTCGTATGCGCTGATTACAGAATACTCTACATGATTCAGGGTGTACTTCTTGCCCGAATCCTCGATCTTATCCTGAAAATCAAAGGTATAATCATCTGGAGAATCCGATTCCCCGGTCTGCTTATCCTCGATTGAATATGCATACAGATTTCCATCTGCATCTGCAATCTGCGAAGCTGCATATACAGGAATGCCGGATGCAAAAATGCACCCGGCAATCACCAATGCTGCCATATTCCTTTTAATCTTCATGTCGCTTATCCTCCTTCTTTTTTCTATAAATCAGACTAAATATAAGGCAACCAGATAGCAATGCAGCTCCAAGTATCAATGAAATCCTTGTTGGATCACCTGTTTTTGGCTTTGTGGTAGCTTTTTGTCCTCCACCTCCCGTCAGCAGATTAACACGCATATCGATATAACCGACAAAACTATCGTATGTAACCGTTTGTCCCTTATCCTCAATATTTTCATGAATCGCAACGAGGATTTCTCCATCCTCTGTAATTTGATACAAGCGTTCAAAGCAAACTAAGGACTTACCAAGTAATTCGAGCGTATCAATAGATGGATACGTAACATCAATTGCCATATTTGTTTCATCTGCAGTAAACTCGCGAGCGGCAATCACCTTGCTCCCGTTCTCCGTTAAAAAAGGATTTTTGGTTTCATATGACATGATTACGCCCTCAAGTCGATACTTTGATCCTATAATTAATTTATTCATATCTACTGTATCAATTATCACCGAATCGTGCCGTCTTCTTCCATTGTGTGTAAGACTTACAGCATCTTTCGCAGTTGTATGAATATCTGGAGTTATAAGTTTGTTGTTAATTGTAACTTCGTATTTAATGCTTTCAATAATATTACCATCTTCATCTGTTGATACGGTCTTATCCCCTTCTGACGATAATATAACTTTTACAGGTTCTAATACTTCATATTCTATCGGTGTTTCCTCTTCGATCCGGTACTTGCCAAGTGGCAGTTCCTTTGTCGATGCATTACCATCCTGATCGGTAACAATCGTATCAACCAGTGTGTCTTTCAGATATACGGTATCGCCTGATCCGTCCTGCGCCAGGATATCCTCGTCTGCGTAGATCTTAAATGTTATTCCGGCAAGCTTCACCTTGGAAGTTTCAAATTCCTTTTTCGTCTCGTTGTAGATCCGCTTCTCGCCATTCTTAGTAAGCTTGATCGTGCCATGCAGACTTGTGTTATCGATCTCATACTCGAATACACCCATGTCTGTGACCTGTCCTTCCGGCGTTTCGTAGATCTTATAGACTGCATCCGCATCGATCGTGATATCATATGCCAGATTCTGCAGCTTATTATAATATCCGTCCGGACACTCACTTTCTTCGATCCGATATTTGCCAGGCATAAGTGTACCCGGTGTCATAAGCTCGCCATCCTTGGTCTTAAACTCAGATACCCCATCAAATGATACATAATCATTGTCGTCATAAGACCAAATCTTGAATGTAGCTGAATCTGACAAAATCTTCTTTCCGGTTGCGTCGTCCTTCTTGATAAGCTTCAGATAAGCTTTAAAGCTCTTATCTGTGAAATAGCCAAGTTTCACAGGCTCATCCGAGTTCTCCGTGATATTCACTGTGAACGGATCAACTGGGTGGAAGTTTTTAGGTACTGTCGTCTCACGTACAATATACTTGCCGTATGCAAGTGGTACAGACTTCGCATATCCATTTTCGTCGGTGAAAAGCTCCGTGCTGCCATCTGCAGTCAGAGTTACCGCGCGATCCTGATTCCAGATATAGAACAATCCCAAATCATCCTTGACAATGATTTCACCCTCTGCAGCCTCATAGTTTTCTGGAACGCACGTAAGCTGATCTGCTCTGCATGCGGAAAATCCTGCTCCGGCAAGTGGATATGTCGAATTGTTCTTTCCTTCGGCAAGCTTGACTAACTCAAACGGCTGCTTCATTCGTGAATTGGAGATTGTACGGTCATTTTCCACACCCACATGTGGGATACTGTCTGGATTGTCTGTAATCCTGAATGTGTGGATTGTATCATCCAATACATATCCCTCCGGTGCCTGAATTTCCTGTACAGTGATAGTACCAAGAGGGATTGTAGGGTTACCACTCTCGTTATAATATAAAGGATCACTATTGGACTGAATATACTGATTGTTTCTTAAATCAGCATATCCTCGTTTATCTGTTTTAATATACCATGTTCTGACTGCACTCTTTCCTGCCTGCGCCGGATCGGTATCCATTTGGACATCATAATATTTAATTGCGAAAATACAACCTTCCAAAAGGACTGTTCCATTGGAATCTTTTTTCTGCACCAATACAGAAGCAGGATCTCCTCCAGCTTCCTCCGGCACATCGAATGTTACCGGAATATCACTGTCTACTTTTTCTCTGTATACATCATTGTTGATTCTGTAACCAGGTGATGCCTTTGTTTCCTTCACGTAATAAGTACCGTATGCAAGATTACCGACGGAGCCATTACCATCTGCATCTGTTGTGATCGTCGCAACTGCATTCTTTTCCGCCTGTGCATCCGCCATTGTATTGAAGATGCCAAATTCTGCACCTTTCAGACTGTAACAAGCGTTACCATCTGTAATATCCGGTGATGCTGAATACTTGTGAATTTTAATACTTCCAACGCCCTGTGCTGTTGCGGTTACACTTGCACTCTTAGATAGTGATTCGTTCGGTGACGCAAAGCATGCATCCTGATATGTGCCACTATAAAAGATACGTGCTGCATAATTAGACACACCATTTTTGTCGCCGTCGCCGTAATATTTCGTATGACTGGCACCGGTTCCGGTCTTAGCAGTAAATGCAAGCTTCTTGCCTTGCATGTCTTTATACTTCGCCTTAATTGTGACTGTCTGACCAAACACATACTGCGTTATATCTGTATTTGTAAAGGTATCCTTTACTGTCTGTGTCGTCGAGGTAAGTGCTCCATAGTCAGCTGTAAATGCAACCTGATTTGCTTTATCTGCAGATATCGTCAGATAATCGTAATAGTTTGATACATCATTTACTGTCATCTTCGATCCAGAGTGTTTTACAGTCACCGAGCCAGTTGTTGCATTTGTCAGAAGCTTATTACATAACCCGGACGAAGAATACACAACACGGAATGTTGCATTGCCAGAAGCATCTTTGTGATTCTCAGTAAGTTCGCTTCCATTGTAGTTTTCCCATGCATTTTTCGATACGTTATACACCTGTGTTGTAATTGTCTGCTTCGGTGTATATGCAGCCGTTGCATCTACATAATTTCCGACGACCTTAAAATCCTTATACTGATCGTACCAGCGTCTGGCACTATCAGCGATCAGCTTCATGTGATTAAAAGCTCGGTTGACGTTTTCGCCACTGTTTTTACCTCTTACTGCAGTGATGTTACAGTCTGACACGGTGCTGTGTACTGCAGCCTGCGTTACGGCTCTTGCCTCGTCGGTCGTCATTGCATACACTTGTCCGGCAATCATCAAGCCTCCGTTTGGTACACCATCAATGATGTAAGTTCCATATGAACCACCATCCTGTGTATTTCGACCACCTGCAGCATTCGGATCAGCTTTACGACCACCAAAGCCAAACATGAGCATAGAAATATCTGCTGCAGTGTCCCGATCGGACAGCCACTGTCTGCCCTCTTTATATGCTGCATCATACTGTGCCGAAGATTTTGTTGACTGCATGCAATAAGCTTCTGTCTCTCGTCCGGATGCATCTTTCGCTACGAGTGCTCCGTGCTTAGACGGTGTGTAATCGGTTGCAGTCACATTCACATAATCAGCGATCACCCATCCATCCCAATACCGGCTGTGGATATAGACTGTCTCGCCTGTGTCGCCAATATCCTGTACTGCAATTCCGTTCTCCTGCAATCCTTCTTCCGTAGTTGCTTCTGCATCTGCATCCGAATTGGTTGCTGTTACTTCCTCTGCCCGGATATTGTCAGGCAAAGAAAAAGCCGCGGTTACAGATAGAACCACGGCTGTGAGTAGTGCTGCTATTCGTTTTTTTCGTTTTGATAGCATCTCTCTTCCTCCTTTTTTTATTTATTTTTTATATAAACAGCCTGATCACTTGATTCAGACTGGAGCTTTCTAAGCGATTAAAAGACATCAAAAAAGGAACAACCCTTAGATTGTTCCTTTTACTTTACCTATTTATTTTATCATCTACTGTACTTCGTAATAGCCATATTCTGGCTCTGTAACAGTTTCCGTTCCTGTAACCGTTTTTTCCTGCAATCCACCATAAAAATTATTATATTGAGAACCATCTGTTAAATGCCGTCTTGAATGGCACCACGGATCTTTTTGTTCATCACCCTCTATATATTCATCACAGTATATTTTCTGATTGCAGCCAAAGCAATACCAATATTCCCTTATTTGTATTATTTCTTTCGTCTCAGTGTACGCAGGTTCTGTCGCTACCCATACTACCTTGTGTGTTTCCGGTGTCTGTTCATCGCTCCAGTAACCATCACGGACTGTGAAGGTTTCTGTCCGCTTGGTGCCTGCCTTATTCACACCACAACTGCAGATCACATGGTATTTAGGGTCCCAGAATGCGAAATGCTGTTCCAACTCTTCTTCCGTTCTGTAAATATTGTTACAGCTATCACACTGATAATATGTCACCGTCACTGTCTGCTCTGCGATCCACGTTGGCTTGCTTGCATCTGTGCCAGGCTTGGTATTGCTCTGATTGTTTCCCGGATTTTCTGTTGATCCAGAAGCATTCGCATCATTGAAGCTCTTGGATGTCGTCTGTGTGATGCCCTTAACAGTTGCTCCCGGTGCTGCAGCTCCCTTCTTCACAAGCATGATCTGAATTGCTTCGAGCCGCTTTCCATAACCGGCGGTTCCGGCACTCTCGCCGTTCTTCGCCCAGCCCATCCAGCCGAAGGTCTGTGCATGTACCCGGTAATAAATATCGTAATGCTGCGCCAGCTCTCCGGTCAATCTGATCCGAATTGCTTCGAGCCGCTTTGCCTGTCCGCTTGTCCCTGAAAGCGCTCCATCACTTACCCAGTCCATCCAGCCATAGGTCTGTACGTGCGTCTGATACTCGACGCTGCCGTTATAGCTGCTCCGCGCATCGATGCTGATTGCTTCGAGCCGCTTTGCCTGTCCAGTCGTTCCGCTTACGCTTCCGTCTTTCGCCCATTTGGTTTCCCAGCCGTATGTCTGCCGGTGTACCCGGTAGTTGATGCTTGGTGTCTCAGATGCTGTATTCTTCGGAATAATTTGAATCTTGACCTCTTCCAGTCTCTTTGCTTCGCCCGTTGTGCCTGCCAACGCACCATTATATACCCAGCCTTGATTATCCCCATATGTCTGAATGTGTACACGGTAGCGGACATCATAATGGTTTGCAAGCTCTCCTGTAAGCCGGATCTGCATCGCTTCCAAGCGCTTACCCTGTCCGGTTGTACCAGCTGGCTGACCACTTGTAGTCCAATCCGTCCATCCGTAAGTCTGTCTATGTACGCGATACTGAATCGTTCCTGTATAACCTGTGTTATTCTGCAGGTTGGCGGTGATTGATTCTACCCGCTTTGCCTGTCCTCTCGTACCAAGCACAAGCGTCTCAATTCCATTCTCGTAAGTGATTCGTCCGTTTGTGTCACCGTAGCTCTGCACGTGTGCTTTTCCGGACATTCCGATCGATGCAGCAGCTTTGCTCTCAACCGCCGGAAGCTGCGTGATCATGAGCAGTGCTGCAAGAAGTGTTGCTGCAAGTTTTTTCATACCTTTCTTCATATTGATTCCTCCCATCTTGTAAGATTATTATACCATATTATCCCTAATTATAATATATCACGCAAACTATATTTTGTCAATGTATATTCTCATTGTTTATCATATTTTTGGCGGAGTTTCTCAAGTTCTTTATTGTTTTCACTCATCAACGATATATTGCGGAACCAGTTGTCTTCGGATATCTCATTTCTTACAAGCTCTCTTTCCGCTTGATTACAATCGAGCTCAAATTCCGGATAAAAAGAAATAAATAACTGTTCAAGCTCCTCATGACATGGCTGCTTTCTATCCTTAGCTTCATTTTTTAATTTGGTTAAAGGTTTCTCTACCTTACGATATAATCGACCTGCAATCTCTTCGTTCTTGATCCGGACAGTTCTTTTTTTGTACCTCTTTCCATCACAGACGTAGATATATACATGCTGTCCCTTCACGGCATCTATACAGTCTTCAATAAATTCTATGAGACTAAAGTCACAATAAAGGGCAAGTGCACTTATAGACACACAAATTATAACCATGACTGCTATTATTGGTTGCATGATAATTTCTCCTTATCTGTTGTAATTCCATTCTTCAACGCACTTCTGTGAGTGTAAATGCCTACGATACTTCGATTGATTTTATCGTTAACCTGTCCAAGCTCATACTCCAACTCAGACAGTCTCAGGCTATCACTACTCGTCGAGACTACCGCATATTTCTGGCAGAGCACTGATAGCTGCGCAAGCGCAGTTAAGATTGCCTCCGCTTCAGAGCGATCCATGCAAATCTGTTGCATCATTTCTTTGCTATTTATCATAGATTATGTCCTCCTGTTTTACATCGCTTCCAGCTGTCATTTCTTTTTCCCTTTTGGCTAGAAATACTTCTACAATCTGCTTTAGCGCGCGAGCATCCTTTCCACTGTCAATCATATCTTTCAGTATCTGATCAGACAGACCACACTTCGCAGCCATTGCAATTACATCGAGCTGAGATGATGAAAGATTGCTCTGCATCATATACGTGCTAATATCGAAATCCGGTGGAAGAGGAAGATTCCTACCGGATCGTTTTGGTGATGGAGCAGGCATCTGTTTTTTTGACTTTTTCCCGGTGAACCATCCTCTCTTTTCTTTCTGTCTGCCATTGCCCGGATCTGCTCCATGCTCAAGCATATCGATTCGATGATACAGCTCCTCCATTTCCTGATTGCGCCGGTTTTCAGCATCGTACTCCTTCTTCTTTGCTAAGAACATCTCCTGTGCGATCTTTTCGGCTTCCATCTGGATAAGCTGCTCCTTGCTTTTCTTCTCCCGTTCTGCTTTCTTTTCCTCCTGCAGATTAGTAAGCTCCTCTTTTACTTCAGCAAGCTCCATATCCTTTTCTTTCATCTGCTGTTCATAAGATGCTATCTTTTCTTCTGTCTCTTTCTGGTATTTCGCCAGATCTTCTTTATACTCATTCACAAGTTTGCTCATCGTATTAAGCGGTGCGTCCAGCATGTTGACGATCGCGCTCTCAACCTTCGCGGCGTCATATTTTGCCATCATTTCCTTATATGTAAGAGCCGGCTTCATATCTGTGACCAGTTCTTCGCTGCATCCGGAAAAATACATAAATTTGATAACCTCGCGTTGCTCATAGTTATACTCCAGAGATATCAATCGTTCTATGTATTTTCTTGGAATCTTCAGTTGTAGCGCTGAATTGACCTGGGCGCGCACTTTCTTCCACTCTTCATCCAGATGTCCTAATCCCTTATTCACATCACAAAAGCGATCATATAGATACGTTATATAGCTTTTGTATGAAAGCTTGTCTATATCACCTTCTGTTTGATCTCCATTTTTTTGGACATGTTGCGGCTGCATCGTCTGTGGCTGCGTATTTTCTTGTATCACAGGTGTTGTAACCGCTTCTACCGGAGCAACCGGATCAGGTTCTATATTATGTGTGTCTGCTTCCTGCACGTCCGGATCCGGATTCTCATCTTCGACATACAAATCCTCATCTTCATCCATAAATTCATCTGTGTAATTTTCATCCATTGTTCTTTCCCTCCTTAACGATATATTCCCAGTTGTAGTGCTTCAGGAACCGGTTTGCTCTGCGTACATAAAAGTGTCCAAGTAAGTCTATCGCGGCAAATCCTGCCAGCATGATAATCTCATACCTATGCAGCGCGCAAAATGTCACTATGTCCGGCAGCGCTCCTGTGTTTTTCCATTTGTATATTCCAAAACCAGCTATCGCTACTATAATCACGAAAAGGAAGCACCAATAAAAAGAAAAAAGGGCATCCAGCACGGTTAGAATCACCCTTGCGATTGCTTTACATATTCGATATATTACCGGCACATTCCGATATTTGTGGATGCCTAGCGATAGATCATACTTCTGCCGGCGAACCGGATCCGTTAAAATGTAATATGCAGTTTTATATTGCTCTGCCATTGCAGGCGTAGCCTGCTCCATCTTTTCATTATAAGCTGCTTTGATCTGCTCAGTCGAAGCGTTGATTGGAAGCTGCAGCAGCTCATAGTGATTCACGACAAATGCCATTTGCTTAATCTCCTGTTATTAAATTGTTCCTCCTCGCCCGCTCTCTACCTTTAGCAAGGCAACAAAAAACCACGAACTTTCATTCGTGGTTATCATTGCCCTATTAAAGAAGGGGAAAAGAAAAATGCTATTAACTGGAGGTGCTACAAAATTGCTGAGTTTGTAAGGAACAATTCTGTATGAGGGTGTCTCTCATCCACCTCCAGCAATTATAGTGTAACACACCTGTATGAGGGTGTAAACGTGATTCTTGTGGTTTTTGTGATTCTTGTGGTTTTCGTGGTTTTCGTGGTTTTTGTGGTTCTGTATACCTTATCAATTTATCCTAAAATCTTTAGAATCGCACACGGGAATAGATATATTCTGATAGTCCCTTATGTTTCTTGTAATTATACAATCAATTCCATTATCCATTGCAGTATTTACCATAACTGCATCCTCATAATCTTTTATATCAGAAATAATTGCATCTATACAGGATTTACCTGTTGTATCTAAAATTGTAACTAGCTTAAACAATTTTTTCATAACATCCTTTGCTGCTTCCGTATCATGCAACGCCTTTCGCGTAATGTAATATATATCCGTACATGAATTTGCAGTTATGCAGCCATTAATTTTTTTGTCTCCAATTAGATAAAAAATTTTCTTCGCATCATCGGAAAACGGAACTCTGTTTTGGAGAAGATCAATTACGACGCAAGTATCTATTAAAACTTTCATATTTTGTTCATCCTTTCTTCTCTCGCATCCTCCAGAGTTACTGTTTGCGGCACTATTCCAATAAGACTATCAACCGTCTCTTTAAGATCAGGATATGGTGTCGATAATTTTGCAATTACTTTCCCATTTCTCGTGATGTATATATCCTCTGTGTTTGCTAAATCTAAATATTTACCTAAGTTTGCTTTAAATTCAGACGCAGTCACTGACATTTTGATCACCTCTTTCTCTTTTTCTATATTATATTCTATATCGTACAATAATATCAATATTCTGTTCGATTTATTTATCAATTTGTACAATCTTTGATATGTTCGTAACCCTTGCTTTTCTTCTAAAATTTTGTGGTTTTTGTGGTTTCTGTGGTTCGTCGATTACAATAAAACTATCTACTGCCTCCAGTATCTAAGCTCTGCCGAAGAATGGACATCCATTTGCTTTTTTGATAAAGAAAACGAACTACTATTACTGTTTGGTTTTTCTCATCGATCGTATAAAAAGCAAGATAATTGTTGACAATAATAAAGCGAATCCCCCAACTTGCTAATATTGGATCGTCTACTAAGCGAAACCTCTGTGGTAGTTCTGCCAATGAACCAATCTGCTCATTTGCAACATTAAGCAGATTGTCCGCAGCTGATGGATTTTTGAGAATAAAATCGATATAATCCATAGCTCTTAAAATGTCGTGTTCTGCTGTAGATGTGATATGAATTTGATAAATCATCGGTTACGACTCCTAATATCAGCCATGGCTTCAGAAAATAAACGGGTGTTACCTGATGCAATATCATCCATTCCATCCTTTATCTGGCTGTAAAGTTCAAAACGACTAGCCATTTCCTCATAAGTTTCAATACTCATAACCGCAAGGTCACCTTTTCCATTCTTTGTAATGAACACAGGTTCAGAAAACTTATGGCAAAAAGTAGATATTTCGTTGTAATTATTTCTTAAATCCGCACTTGATTTGATTGCTGGCATAACCTCGCCTCCTTTTATATATCAAAATTATACACAAATTTTTGTATAAGTTCAACATCTTTTACCCTCTAAACCTACCAAAAAACCTCCGGAGCCATTCCTGCATTTTTCTTTAATGGCTACCTCCGGGCAGACTCCCCCTGCGAAAATCGCAAGAGCGTCAACCATACCTCCTGAATATCTGACTTCATCCACATGATGATCATGCTTCCGACACACTTTCTACAAGCTCCACCGCCGTATTCCACTTGCTTCATCTTTCGATTGATCTGTGCGCCCCCTGGGGTGTATTACCATCTCCCCCAACGGATTACCTTCCGCAGGATAGTTTTAACCAATGTACTGTCCGTCCGGACAGGTTAGGCTTATTGAGGTCATTCTTCTGCATCCAACCCCTGACGTTATCAGTATAGGATATTCTTGGTCTACACTGAGCCGAGTGCATTTATTATTTAGGCTGCACTATACCAGCTAGATTATACAGGGCTTTTGTTCCTGTGGCACGCCGGCATGGTAATCTGGAAATTCGTCTCGATCCGGCTGTGCCCTCTCATTTAAGATATGAGCATCTAAGAAAAAAGGCTGACCTTAACTAAGCCACGCGCATTTTCTATTTTTTGAAGCTGCGCCCGCCTGTTTTTCTCTTCTTCAGTTTATCTATGTAGCACGCCTGCAGATCTAAGCGACCTCCTGGCGAACATAGCACAATAAAAAAGTCCTGAGCAGATATCCTATAAATAAACTGCCCAGGACTTCTGATTCAACCAGCCGTATAAATTTTCGTTTTATACTTGATTTTGTCTGCATAGTCTGTTATTTTATTTATAGGGTTTATAGGGTTATAGGTTATTTATAGGTTTTATAGGTTTTATAGATTTATGGGTAATCTATTCCATTTACTGATTTGATATCGTATTTGCCGATACGATATCGCAAAGAACGGATGAGTTGTAGCTCATCCGTTTTTTCTATGTACTTTTTTCTTCCTCGCCGGAGTTGCTTACGTTCTTCTCCTGCTGCTTCAAGTCTGCAAACTTTTCTGCATACTCTTTCAAAACACCGTTACTGTTTTTCTGCTCGATATCAATCGTTATCTTATCCATGCTTGTCTCCTCCTTTCCTGGAATAATATGTAATGGCTTCTGTGATATATTTAATCGAATGCTTCATGCATCCGGACCATCCTGTCTTGCCAGCATCAAAGCATTTCCATGATCGCCAAGAATAAACATGCAGCGACTGAAAATACTATTGCAAATTTCATGATGAATCTTCTTATATCTCTTTTATAGACAAGTAAATACATCTGGGTAAATTGTTCTTTCATTGCATCTGAACTCGTATTCATGCTATCTTTTATTTTTTCTATTCTGTCTTTCTGATTTTTAAGTTCCTTTTGCAGAATATCCAGTTCTTCGGAATCCATTTTATTTTCCTCCTATCACTTTCGAAATCTTTAAATCGGAAATCATTTCTTTATCGGAAAAGAATAAAGAGACACAGGTAAGATGTATTTGTGCCGATATAGAACCTCATTTACAAATCTTAAATCTTCATCGCTGATTTCCGCAGCATTCATAGCTTCTATCTTTTGCGATAACTGTTTTATGTCACCACAATAATTGATCGCAATCCTTCTTCTACTTCCGTGCACAGCTTCCCGATAATTCCAAACCTGCACATCGGTTTCAATCCCATAAACCCATTTTGACAGTTTTCTCCTGTCTTTTTCCGGCATATCATATAACTCTGTCTGAGACTGAATTGGGTAATATTTCTTAAAAAAGGATGAATTAAACATGATTTTCTCCTGTTTCTTTGAATATTGTTTTCCCAATATCTTCCTCCGAAAAATATATTGCTTCCCTCTTTATCGTTTCCGCGTGATAGGTTATGTTTTTGTCCCTGGTAATTTCTATATCTTTAATAGATGCCTTCCGAGCTTCCCCGGCTTTCAGTTGGTATATTTCCTGTCCTATCTTCAGAGCTGGTAGTTCATACAACTTTTCTGCGTTTTTATATTTTTTTCGTTCACGATAACCCGCAAGCAAAATTGGCAGCAACATGATGAGTTCCAGCACTGACACAGTATGTATTATTTGCTCTATATTTACCTCTTTCTAACATCTTTTACTATCTCAACGATTGTTATCACAATCGGAATAAAAAACAGCACCAAAAAAATTATGCCGCTTGCCGTTGATAAGTCCCATGCTTTTTTGAAAAGTTGCTGATTTCCAAAGTAGAAAACTGCCGCAAAACACTCTAATCCCATAATGCAGGCGGCTTCCAGAGCCCGAACGCGCAGTTCGTCAGACATCAATTCTATTGATTTTATCTCTAAGTAAATTGCTCTGAACACCATTATTGCAATCACAATCGTTACTATTATTCCTGATGTTTTACTATCTATAACCATGCTTTCCCCCCTATTATCTGCTCCGGTAACGTACCTGAACCTCTGTAATATCCTTCTTGCATCCCACGATATAATAATTGCTGCCATTATGTTCGATTCTCGATGCAGCCCAGTACGGCTTGCAGCGGTCATCATCGAAATCGTAATATTGTTCATCATCCGTGCAATAGTACTCGATGCCGCAGCCGGATGTAAACTCGTGACCATTCAATGCATACCTGCCGTTTGCCTTTCTTGTAAGCCTTCCTGTCGCCTCAACCGGCTTGCTGAAGTAGTCCATCGTCCAGGATACATCCTGCAGCTTCTTCATGACGGCGATAAACTCTTTCATAAACTGCAGCTTATTGGGATCCTCTGTAACCGCTTCCCAATCTTCAATTCCGGATAAATCGTCGTACCAATCAAATCTGGATGCGGAAACAAGATACTTGATATCATTGTCGAGCTTAATAAGTTTTGCTGCTAAATCGTCTAATTTCATTATGAAAAACCCCCTTTTGCTAAAAAATCTAATGCCTCCTGTGATACTACCGGATCCGGTGTCTGTACAGGAGGCTGCTCCGGATCCACGGATTGAGCATCTGCTTCCTGCTCTTTTTGTTTTATCCCGGCTGACGTCTGCTTCTGCGCTTCCGGTTCTGCCGGTTCCTGCATGAACTGAGAATGCAGCGTTCTGCCTTTTCCCATATTCTGCATGCTGTCTTCTGTATTTTGACGATTGCGCTCCGGTGAATCATATACTGCAGATTGCTCTAATGCAGATATTCTTCCAGAGAGCATCTCCAGCATCGTTTTAATCTCGCTATTTGCCCCAGTGTCCTTCCCAGGAACTGCTACGCCTGCACCATCAAGCAGCGAACGTATAAGTACATCTTTGATCAGCTTGTTCCTGGCGGATGTCGTCTGTTGGATTGCGAGAGTATCGTACAAACGGTGATCCAGCGGATTGTTCATATCCAGTCGGAAGGTGATTGTCTTGTAATTTGCTGCCATATCCGATCAGCTCCCCTCTATACATTCTTGTATTTCGCATCCATCGTTTTTGCCAGAAGCTCATACCCCTTCGCATTCACACAGATATCCTCGATGAATGTGATATTATGCTCTGTTCCAAGCATAGCCCCTCCAAAGCGTTTGATCACACCGGCTCCGCCGCCAACAAAAAACGTCTGAACAAGTTCAAAGTTTACTTTGTTCTGCCGAAGAAGCTTGATCGCTTCTTCTGTCCAATCGCGGATCGCATCCTCACATACTGCGATTACACCATCCGGCAAGCCGGCATTCTGAGGGGCGCCCATTATTATTTGGATGATAGAATCTTCCGGAAGTGTTGAATTATATTTATTTGAGATTCGGGCATTGACTGACGCAATACAGTTGTTAATTCCGAACTGTACTGTCTTTGCCTTTCCAAGATCGACTGATTTATCTGCGTTGATTGGCAGGATCTCAGTCGTGCCGGTTCCCATGTCTACGAGATAGCATGGTCCTTTGATATCATTTAATCTATGTGCAATGGCAGCATAACCCTGTGGAAAAACGTATACATGTGGACTGATCGTGCATTTATATGCTTTGTCCTCATACTGAAATTCCACCACATCATGTTGCTTCATGTATGCAATCAGCTTGTCCTTTTCGGCGCCATACCGCATAAGTGGTACTCCTAACGCAAGCACAATCTCTGCATCATATATACCAACAAGCTTCATTTCCTCGGCGATTGCCGCAAGTGACAAGATGTAGTAATCTTCATTTACTGTCTTGTCCTCTGTGATTCCGTCATTTGCCACGCCAACCTGATAAAATCTGTCCTGAAATTCTACTACACGATTCATCATCGGTGGGCGGTCTGACAGATGTGCTACACCTGCCGGAAAGCTTGTATTCTTCGTCTTTACATATCCATATCCTGCATCAATTCCTATTATCATAATTAACACCCTCCTGATTTTCTTCCTCTGCTCGCACTGAATTCGTTTTTATCAAGTGCTTCTTTAAGCTCCTTACTCAGCTTGTTCTTTATCTCTTCCGGCGAAAGTAATGTTGCATCCTCTCCTCGCAGATCAGCAACCGTGAGCTGCCTAACCATTTCGCAGGTATTGTTGATCATTGCCCGAAGTGTCTTGTGTGAACTTCCGTATTTGGTTTCGAGCGACCGAAATCCGGATTCTTCCTTATACGCTGTTTTGTTTTTTTCTCCGTCTTCTCTCCGATACAGATATTCTTCGCAGATTCCATAGTGGAGCGGATATGGAATCGCGCACATGTTGAAGATCTGCAGGATTCGATGAAGGCTATTGATATTGTCTTCTACTCTATCCAAACACTGCATAAGTTTTTTCTGGCGCTCAAATATATTCGCCTGCGACAGTCTCGCGTGTTGATTATATGCGGCGTCTGTAAACCCTGAAGATCGGATTCCTAAATTATCCTGGCTTCCTCCGCCCGGGAATACGATTGCTGCTTCCTCTGCCACCAATTCATCGATCTGTTCTAAAATGTTTTTTTTAGTATTCTGATAAATACCCAACAATCGTTTCCGATTCATAATACAGGACTTGACGTAGTTAACATCAATCTTGGTTGTTGGATAGTTGCTTCTCACATCATCCGGATTTATCACAGTCTCTTATTCCCCCCTTTCCGTTTAATCGTCTGAGAAGTCGATTTCCTGTTTCTTTTTAGCTGCTGCTTGTTCTGCAGATAAAAAAGAATCAATGAAATAAATCCTTGTCGGTGCTATTATGTTGTAATCAATAATGCTGCCGACTATCATTACTCGCTTCCCAAGGTTCTCAGTGATAATGTATGGTTGAATTGTTTTTTCAATCATGTACCGCAAATTCGTTGCTATGATATAGTTCATCGGCTTTACTCCGCCCCTATAAAGAAGATTGAAAACGGCGGTTCCATCCTGCTGCTGAATTGCAGGCGAATTTACGGTACCTAATATTTCGATTGCATTAAAATCTGGCATATTCCTTTCCTCATGCTTCCAAGATTTCCGGGACCGTAATTCCTGTCACTTCCTCAAATTTCTGTTTTGTGATCAGATAAGTCCATTGGTTCGAGGTCTTGACGGCAACACCGAATTTAAGTTGTCCTTCCCGAATTCCTATCCGGACGAATTGATCTGACGCACCAAGAAGCTTCGCTGCCTGGTGAACTGTGAGCCTATTTTCATTTTGCATGTACTTCAACCTCCTATGATTTTATTGGGATTCAAATATGTGCTTGCTTGGGGCTTGCTGAATCCCGCTTTGATATCGATTGTGCGTCTGGTAATCCATTATTAAGTTCCAATCCGATCATTACACCTTGAAGGAGTAACTTCTTTTCCGGTGGCATTGAAATCAACTGCTGAATAAAACTTAGGTCGACCGCACTCACCATCGTTGCATTATGATCTTCCTTGTACATATTGCTCACTCCTTTCCTATATGTTTTTAACACAATTTTAATTTATTTATGTGTCTATATACAGATATTAACATTTTTATATATGTGTGTCAACACATTTTGTTTCTTTTTATACTTACAATTGTGTTGACATACCTTTTTTTATGTTTTATATTTAAGTAAAATGCGAAAGGAGGTAATAATCGCTATGGAAATATATGAAAGATTGCGCGAACTGCGCAAAAATCATTTGAAAATGAGTATGGAAACTTTTGGAAATCGTCTTGGAGTTAGTCGGGACACTATAAACAATATCGAACTTAACAGATTAGCACGTCCCGAAAAAAAAATAAGTCTCTACAAATTAGTATGCAAAGAATTTAATGTGTCTGAAAACTGGTTGTTTAATGGTGTCGAACCAATTTTTATCAACCATGATACATCTACTATGGAAAAATTAAGGCAAGAGTTTGATTTGGACGATTTTAGTTACAACCTCGTGCACGAGTATTTGAAACTAGATGCCAATACCCGGCAGACAGTGCGGGATTTCTTCTATAATGTTATAAACAAGGACACAATCAACGTTGAGAATGAAAAATCCGAAATTGAACTCCAATATGATGCAGCGCCCAAAACGTCAGAGGAACTCGAAGCTCTCTATCTAACTCAACCTGCAGTTAAGAAAAATGGAACGGATGAAAAATAATTTAATGTTTGCCTATCTGGGGAATACTTGATTTCACCAAAACGAAATCCCCAGTAGTTGCACCTACTGGGGATTTCTCCTCTTTTGTTCGGTCTAGGCTCCGATTTTAGGCTAATTGTCGCTTCCATCTGATTATAACAATTTCGTCTTATTCTGACAACCATAGATCGTCGCAAAACCAGAGAATGACCTTCTTTTTGTTGGCACCATCGAAATTGATATTTCTATACATTTTATTGTCTTTTAGATAATAAATCGCATATATTTTGGTGTCAGGATACACAAAATTTAGCTTTATCATTTGAATTTCGTCTCCTTTCTCCTCTAATGAGGGATTTATATACCCATATATGTGCAAATTTTTGTACATAAAATTTAGCAGGGGTACATAATTAGTAAGACGAAATCAAATTAAAAAAACGTACGTCAACATAAAATATATTCATATGACTCCCCTCCTTCGTATGTCCGTAGACGATCTCGTCTTTAGATTGCCGTTTGGGGTGTAAAATAAAAAACAGGCAGGGCTTAAATAGCCCTGCTGGTTATACAGAGGATAGGGTGTAAAAATGAATTCTGGAATTTTTTAGAACAATTAATCAAAAATTAAATAGTATATATAACTGTGCAGCCGAGGGGTGTTACACCATATCCATTCGAGTCTTGGAAGGGAGTGGTTCCTTATGAGTACATATGAGGAATTTGTAACGATTCTGAATCATAGAAAGTAAGAAAAACACCTCAGCCAGTCAAGCATCGAGGTGTTTCTCTTTGAATAGTTTGCCGGACGGATAGGTCGCTTCTATCGCTCGGCTGTCTTGTTATATACATTATACAATATTTTTTATATTTGTCAAAACAAACTCAGCTATATAAGGTGATGTGACTGGCAGAAAACAATTTAATATTTGCCGATCCGGGGAATACTTGATTTAGCTTGGTGCATATGTTATAATGGCATCAGCTAAAAGGATATAGTACCACGTGTACACAAAGCGAAAGCCCCAGAGCGTCACCTCTGGGGCTTTCTTTTCGGCTAGTTGTCACTATCGCCTCCATCTAACCATTTGCAAACATAGTAACTCACAATATTTGCCATAATGGAAGCAAAAAAGGATATAATAAATTCCACGTGTACACCCCCTTTCCGTTGTCGGAATGGGTGTGACAACGCATCAAGTATAACAACTTCGACTTATTTTGACAACCATAGGTGGTCGCTAATTAAGAGTATAAAGAAAGAAGGTGAACTCATGAAATTACCAAATTCATACGGATCGGTCTATAAATTATCCGGTAAAAGAAGAAATCCGTGGGCTATTCGCAAGACTGTCGGCTGGAAACAGATTCCTGAGAAAAAACGCTCCTACCCTATCTATCAATTTATAGGCTACTACCCTACCAAGACAGAGGCGTTGCAGGCTCTTGCCGCATACAATCAGAATCCATATGACCTTCATGTCAACTCAATTACATTTGAAGAAATATATGAACGCTGGTCTGAAATCCATTTTGAAGAAATCAAAAGACCGAATTGCTATAAGGCAGCCTATAAACTATGCCAGCCAATCAATGATATGAAGTTTATAGATATTAAATTGGATCATCTTCAGAAGATTGTTGATGAATCAGGGAAAAACACCCCTACACTGAAAAATCTAAAGAATATGTGGGGGTTAATGTGGGATTACGCAGTTATACATGAAATTGTTCCTCCTGAAAAAAGAAATATGATCCGGTATGTTAATATAAACAAGCCAGGAAACCCGAATGCATATAACCGAAAGCCATTTAGTAAAGAAGCTCTTCAAAAGTTATGGGATGCGCACAGCTCAAACGAATACATATCTGTTATACTGATGCTTATCTATACCGGGGTTCGAATCGGAGAACTGCTTAATCTTGAGAAAAAAGATGTACACTTGGATGAAAGATGGTTTTATGTAAAGGAATCGAAAACAGATGCAGGAATCAGAGAAGTTCCTATTGCCGAAAAAATTGTGCCATTCTTTGAACATTGGATGAAAAAAGATTGCAAGAATCTGATCTGCACTCCGGACTGTGAGCCATTTTTATATAAAAATTATTATGACTCCTATTGGGTTCCCCTTATGCTGCAGCTAAATCTGGGGCGTTATGAATCACAAGAGGCGAAAAAAGAACCTGTGTATAAAGGACACCGTCCACATGATACAAGACATACCTGTGTGTCTTTACTTACTGAAGCTGGGGTTGATGAGCGAATTATTCAGAAAATAGTTGGTCACAAAGGGCAAAATGTTACACAGATCGTTTACACTCACGTCGATCTTCCATTCAAATTAGAAGCAATCAATAAAATCTAAGGGAGGGATTCGATGAATAAAACAGCTTATAAGAATCAGTTTAACGCAGATAATTATGAGAGAATCTATCTCTCCGTCCCCAAAGGGACGAAACATATGATCAAAAAACTCGCTGCCGATAACAATATGTCTGTTAATAAATATTTTCTGATGCTGCTCCAAAAAGAACAAACTGCTCTGTTTGATTCAATCCAATTATCCGAGAAAGCCAGATCCTCCATTTTGTATGTTACCGGAAATACACAAAATGGCTATGATGTATTCTTGAAAAACGGTCTCCAATTTCATTGCAAAACCAAACACGATATAAAAAAGGAAATTATCTTGCGTAAGATAAGCTAAATCTTACGCAAGATATTATTTTTTGTGTTACTAATGCGTTACTAACGTGTTACTAATTCGCGAAAATCCACCGATATGCAAAGAACCCCACGCAAAGAAAAAATCCCACAGGCACAAGGAAAACCTTGTTTCTGTGGGATTTCTGAGTTCGCAATTCCTATCTCTTTGAAAACTGCGGTGCACGACGTGCGGCTTTCAAACCGTACTTCTTTCTTTCCTTCATACGAGGATCTCTTGTAAGGTATCCTGCCTTCTTGAGTGCTGGTCTGTACTCAGCGTCTGCCTCAAGGAGTGCTCTGGAGATACCATGTCTGATAGCACCAGCCTGACCTGTAAATCCGCCACCCTTAACATTTACAAGTACGTCAAACTTTCCTTCTGTACCTGTTGCTGCAAATGGCTGCTTAACGATGAGCTTCAATGTATCAAGACCGAAATACTCATCCATGTCTTTCTTATTAATAGTTACCTTACCAGTTCCTGGTACAAGGTAAACTCTTGCGATACTGCTTTTTCTTCTACCTGTTCCGTAAAATCTATTACTATTCTTAGCCACGAACGTTTCCTCCCTTATTAATACTTAATCTCTAATACTTCTGGCTTCTGAGCCTGCTGCTTGTGCTCTGGTCCAGCGTAAACATAAAGCTTCTTGATCATCTGTCTTCCGAGAGGTCCCTTTGGAAGCATGCCCTTAACTGCAAGGTAGATTACTTCCTCTGGCTTCTTAGCCATCTTCTCTTTGAGAGTCTGCTCTTTCATACCGCCGACATAATCAGAATGGTGATAGTAAACCTTCTGATCCATCTTCTTACCTGTTACCTTAATCTTATCAGCATTTACAACTACGATATAGTCACCTGTATCGATGTGTGGTGTAAATGTTGGCTTGTTCTTTCCTCTTAAAATGCTTGCGATTTCTGATGATAAACGACCTAATGTATGTCCTGTAGCATCTACTACATACCACTTTCTTTCAATGTTTGATGGGCTTGCCATAAAGCTCTTCATTGTGGTGTTCCTCCTTAAAATTATTCGAATTGTCCTGCATCATACCCATGCTTTCAAGCCGAAATGTCCGAAACAGCTTGTCCGCACAGTGCCGAATGCGTACTGTACATTGCTTCAAAAGAGTATTCCATGAATCCCGGGGCTATTGGGACGCACTTCACCTGTCTTTTGTCACATTTAGGTATTATATTATACGTGCCCGCGTGTGTCAACGCCTTTTTTCAAGAAATACGTAAATTTGTAGAATGTTTCTAAATTTATACGCCTATTTTATCATATTTCTATTCTACAAATATTCAATTCCAACCAGCCGCAATCCGCACGCTTCCGCTTTTGGTCCTGCTGCCGCGCGATCCTTCGCGTCAAGAATCTCTTTCACGTGCTCCGGCGGATACATGTTCATGCCGCATTTTAACAATGTACCCATGATAATCCGCACCATATTATATAGGAAACCAGTTCCGCGGATTGTCATGATGATCATCTTGCCCTCTGTGCGGAAGGAGATTTCTGTCACGGTGCGCACCGTGGACTCGACCTGTGTCCGCGGCGTGCAAAATGATTTGAAATCATGTTCGCCAACCAGATATGCCGCTGCCTGCTCCATCTTCGCTACATCGACATTGAAATAGCAAAACTTCGAGTAAAGCCGTACAAGCGGATTCGGAAACTTGTCATTCCAGATCCGATACTCATACGTTTTGATCGTGTCGCAGAACCGCGGGTGAAAATCATCCGCCACCTGACACGATTCCTGAATCCGGATATCGTCCGGCAGTCGCTGATTCAACGCGAAGCTGATCTTCTCTGGCGGAATCCGTGTCTCCGTATCAAAGACCGCCACATTTCCCAGTGCATGCACACCGGAATCTGTCCGGCTCGCGCCAATGATCTTGATATCCTCCTGCAACAGCTTCGACAGTTCACGGTTCAGGACTTCCTCGATCGTAATTCCATTATCCTGAATCTGCCAGCCACAGTAATTTGTGCCATCATACGCGACAGTTAATTTGATTCGTTTCATGGAGCGAATCTCCTTTCTCTTTCTAAGATCTTACAGTTCAATCCAAAATATGGACACATAAAATATATCATCACTATCCAAAGTTAAAATTTAATAATTAAAATAATCGACACCACAACCATCCCCAGCATGCACACATACGCTGCCACATCCCGTCTCTCATACACAAGTGGATGCAGCTTCGTCCGTCCTTTGCCACCTGTATAACAGCGGCTGTCCATTGCATCGCCCAGATGTCCGGCACGCGACATTGCATTCTGGAAAAGCGGCAATATCACCGTCCGAAGCTTCTTTAAGCGCACGACCGGATTGCCCTTCTTGAAGTCCGCGCCACGCGCCATCTGCGCCTTCATGATCCGGTCTAACTCTCCAAATAATATCGGTACAAACCGCAGTGCGATCGTGATTCCCATTGCCACGCCACCACTTAGATGCATGCATTTCTCCATGCCGTCCGTCAGTCTCGTCGGAGTCGTCGTATACATCAGCAGGCTTGACATCAGAATCAAAAGCAGCATACGCCAGAACACAAATCCTGCTTTGAACA
>DHJV01000063.1 GCA_002404515.1 Lachnospiraceae bacterium UBA4711
ATTAAATCACTTCATAATATTTGATTCCTTCCATACGCCGGATAATACTGAGAATATCATCTTGTGTACGGCTTGTTTTGCTTCGGATTGTAACCGTAAAGGGAACGACTTCGGCATCATAATGAGAATGGTCTTCTTTTTGAATATCGCTCAACTCTAAATCCAATTCTCGTGTATTGCGCAAAAACTCACCAAAGGAAATGCTTGCATCCAGTTCAATATATAAATCAATAACATTGGTACGATTTCTCATGTAGAAATCCCACCGATGCAGCACCGTAAGAACCGAGAACACCGCAATGCAGGCAACGATAGCAACCTCATATAAACCGATTCCGATTGCAAGACCGATACACGCTGACGCCCAAAGTCCGGCGGCAGTCGTCAGGCCTTTGATTTGATTATGCGTTGTAACAATAATTGTTCCTGCGCCCAGAAAGCCGATGCCGCTGACGACCTGCGCACCCAAGCGCACAGGGTCGCCGACACCATAGACCTGATAGGCGTACTGGTTTATCAGCATGACCACACAGGAGCCGATACTGACCAACATATAGGTGCGCATCCCGGCGGGGCGGTTCATTCTTCCTCGTTCTGAACCAATCACACCGCCAAGAACTTCTGCCATAATAATTCGCAAAATAATTGCGCCAAGTGTGATTTCCCTTGCGTGAAGCATTGTCTTTCAACCCCTATGTGTCAAGATTTATGTGGTGTACTTGCTATAATCACTTTTGGTAAATAAACCTGCCGCTCTTGCCGCATTGACATAGGCATACTGAACTTCGCCTTTATCCAAAACGGCAGTCTCGCCGCCGCCTGCGGAATCAAGCGTAAGATCATAGCCGAGGTGTTGTGCATAGAGCGTTGTGGTCGTCACCGCACGAGGAAGGTGCAGCAACGTTCCAACCAGAAGAACTTTGTGTGCATCCAACTCTTCCAATGCTTTCAGTGTACCGATCGCATTTCCGTATGTGTCACGAGCTTCTTCATCAAGGATGATGCGGCTTTCGTCAACACCCTGCTCCAAAAGCCAGTTTTTCATAACGGATGCTTCGGTATACTCCGTTCGGACATCGCCGCCGCTCAAAATAATTTTTGCGTCCGGGTACTTTTCTGCCATCTCTAAGCCACGTTCCAGACGACTGAGCATTCCGGCCGAAGGTGTTCCGTTCTTTTTGGGCGTCTGTCCATAAATCACAATCGCTTCTGGAATCATATCGGTCTGGGGCTGCGAAGTATAAACGGCATGAATCAAAGTATCCGCCTGTTCCAGCATGGAGCGAACATCATTTGCAGCATCCTGATTCGCCTGTTCCAGAGCAGAAAGCCGTTCCTGTTCACCATCGGCATTTTCCAAAATGTGCATAATAATGCTGGAAACGCCCAATGCCTGAATGTCGCTGGAATCCCGTTCCAGAATCCGGTCAAGCTGCGAAAGGGCGGCCTCGTAATCTTGGTTGATCAAATAGGCGTCTGCTTGCAGGCGGTAGGCATCCAAATAATCCGGGTTCTCTTTTACAATGGTATCCAGCCCGGAATAGACCTTGTTCCACTCCCAGCGGCGGTATGCAATGACCGAATCTTTCAGCAACGGGTCTTCCAGATACTCTTCCGCATACTTTGGCACAAGATTTTCAATCGGTTCGCCGCGTCCCTGTTCTTTGGGAATCGGCATTGCAAGTTCTTCCGTCAGCGTGATTGAAACCGCAGGCTGTTCCTGTGTGGATTCAACAGTCATTTTATTGGAACAGCCGGACAGCATCATCGCCGCTGCCAACACAAACGCCAGAATTTGAATCCGATGGACAGATTTACGTCTCATAATTTATATCCTCAATTTCGGAGTGCAAGTCGTTTTGGAGCAATTCGGAAAAGAATCTGCGGATGCCAACAGTCAGCACAGACCCTTTCGCACTGGATTCATCTTTCAAGTCATTTTCCACCCAGTATCGCCCGGTTTCGGAGTCTACCGCGATGCTGTCCATCGGAAAACCTTTCAGTCGAATCTCATGCGGCTTTTCTACGATCCAGAACCAATCCGTTGAGACCTGTGTGCCAAATGCTTCTTTCTTGTGGGCATCATCCAGTACGACGCAAAGGCCATTGATGAACCGTGCCTTGATTTTTCCACCGTTCTGTCTGGCAAGCTGCTGATAATATGCGATAAATTCTTCATCAGAAAGTTCTTTTCCTGCAACGCGGCGGACATACGGCCCGGGCTGCTGAGAAGAAGGAAGCCCTTCCAGATACAAACCAGAATCCAACGCAAAACTGGGAAGCCCAGTCGCTTTATAATATGCCTGCGCTTTCAGCTCTGCATTTTCCAGCGGTGTTATTCCGGTTTCGGCCACAGGCGGAAGTGTGATTCCAAGCTCCGCATGCGTTATCAACTCGATGGGCAGGCCAGCAAGAATCGCCCTCATATTCCGCAGCTTGCTGAGATTTCCAGTGCCATAAAACAGCCTCATAACAAATGCCCTTTACGAAAAAGGCAGAGACCAATGCGGTCTCTGCCGTCTATGGTTACACGCCGAGTTTGTTGTTGCGGTAGGAAGCCAGCTGAGAAGGCCAGTCGGTCTGAATCACGTTGTAACCGCGATCGATCAGCACACCCCATGCGGCATCCGGCCCTTCACTGAGGGCAACATCGTCGTTGTAAGTACCGCTCAGTTCGTGGCCTCTGCCCAGATTGATGCTGTTGACCCAAATGTACAGTCCCTGCTCCCGAATCCATTTCAGGTTCTCCGGGTCGATCATCTCGGAGTCAGCAGTTTTCGCAATGGCTTCCACACCAACAATATTGATGTTCTTGTAAGTCAGCACTTTGCGCAGCTCGTCCATGCTATAAACGATAGGCATATACATGTACTTGACCGGGCAGTTCTCGAAGAACTCCAAATACTCATCCTTAACAGGTGTTTTGATGATTGCCTGCTTGACAACATGAGGGAATTCTTTCAGCAACTCATGGGTCTCCGGCAGAATCGACCAAGAACGGTCGATATTGAATAGCTCACCGTGCGTAAAATGAGCGACAACATCTTTGAATCGCTGGATGTGTTTTCCGCTGGGTTCATCAATGCTGTTGTAGAACTCCAGCTTGTCAATCTCCTGAGAGGACATCATTTTGATGTTCTGGGTGGTCTTGAGCAGGCGAGGCTCCTGCGTATCGTGGAACGCATAAATCACACCGTCCGTTGATTTGGACAAATCACACTCGAACATATCCGCGCCCATCTGGAGAGCCAGCTCAAAGGAAGGAACTGTACCTTCGATGATGTTGCCACCCCATGCACCGCGATGAACGGCGATCAGAACTTTTTTCTTATCCAGACGAGCATTCAGCAGCTCGTTGGTCTGTGCGTATTCTTTTTTGCCAACCATTTCAAATACCTCATTTCTGAATTGATTTGAATTGCAGGATTTAATCTTTCTTGTTGTCGAGCTTGTTGCCGCGGCCATAGACCAGATACATGACGAGTGCAGAAATTGCCATCATCAGGACTGCGTACACAAAGGTCAGTGCGGCGTTGTCGGCGTTGGTCTCGGAGTCAGTCAAGGACTTGATATAAACACCCAGAGGCTTATTCAGCGGATGATACATGAAGACAGACATATCGTAGTCACCCAGCAGGCCGTTGAAGTTCAGTGCGAAAATTGCCAGAACGGTCGGCATAATGATGGGTAGCTGAACACGCATGAAGGTGTAGAAGGGCTTTGCACCCATATTCCGGGCTGCATCTTCCAGAGAATCATCCAGAGAGAAGAACGCCGCCTTCGTCATACGAAGGGTGAACGGAATCTTGATAACGATATAGCCAATCAGCATGATGACAGATGTACCAGTCAGAACCTTGTTGAACATCCAGATGCGCGGAGTGTTATAGGTGGTGATAAGACCCAGAGCCATCAGGGTAGTGGGCAGCAACCAAGGAATCAGCAGGCCGTATTCCAGCGCACCGCTCAGGCGGTCGTTCCGCTTCTGAAGGATGCGGCAGGCGACCAGAACAATGATTGCAACCACGAAAGCTGCGATTGCAGAGTAAGCGATACTGACGATAAACGGCTTATAAGAAGACGCTTTCTTGAAAACCGAGATGTAGTTTTCGAGGGTGAAGCTGGAAATGGTCAGGTGCTTGCTTGCGATGGTGGAAGCATCCGTGAAGGAGAACAGAATGACCAGTGCAACCGGAATCACATAAATCAGGAACAGAACGTAAGCGTAGACATGCGCCAGCACGTTCAGGATGGGGTTGCGGATCTTCTGCTTCACGATGGTGGTCTTGACCTTGGAAACGGACATGTAATGACCGCGCTTCTCGATCTGAATCATGATGGTCAGCAGAATGATGGTCGCAACACCGAGGAACAGAGCCAGCAAAGCGGCCAGCGGACGAGAGCTGACGTTGTTCGCAAAGGTCAGAATCATCGGGGTAATGGTCTGGAAATCCTGACCGCCAACCAGCAGAGGAGCCGAAGTTGCAGACAGGCCCGTGATGAAGGTTAGGATGGTAACGGCCATCAGCGAAGGAGTCAGAACCGGAAGAACAACCTTCGTCAGAATACGGAATTGAGATGCGCCCATGTTCTGTGCAGCTTCGACGGTCTGGAAGTCAACGGAACGCATTGCATTGCGCAGGAAAATCATGTGGTTGGAGGTGCAGGCGAAGGTCATGACAAACAAAACTGCCCAGTAGCCTTCAAACCAGTCGATGGGGAAATTGGGGATGATTTTTGCAAACAGGGTCGTCAGGATACCGGTCTTGCCATAGATGAACTTATAACCGGAAACCAGAATGATACCGCCGTAAATCAGCGTCGTCATGTAACCCAGACGCAGGATGTTTGCGCCCTTGATATCAAAATATTCGGTGATAAGCACCAGGCTGATACCGATAAAACCAACGGTCAGCGACAAGGTCGGTGCAAGAATTAGACTGTTCCGCAGGCTTCGCATGGCCTTGGAGGAATGAATCAGTTTGGTGAACACTTCGGTCGTGAAATGACCGTCCTGATAGAACACGCTGATAATCGTATTGATGTTCGGGAATACCAGAAATGCAAAGATGAACCATGCGAAGAAAACGAAAATCGCAATGCCCCAAAGCTTCTCTGGTGTAAAAGAGAATTTCTTTTCCTTCATCTAAATCACCCCTCGTACTGCATGATGTCAGCCGGGTTATAGCTCAGCGTTACCGTGTCACCCTTCTTGTACAGAGGCTTGCCGCTGTTCTTTTCGATGACCTTGACCGTCTGTCCGAAGGCTTTGACCGTATATTTGATGTACAGGCCGTAGAACTCGTAATCTTCCACAATGGCCTCCGTCTTGAGGGTGTCGGTTGCCATTGCCTCGTTGACGTGCATCCGTTCCAGACGGATATAGCAGTGCTTCTTCGGGTCAACACCCGCAACCTTATCGGCACCGGTACCGGCGAGGAATTCCGGGGTCAGACGGTTGATGTCACCGATGAAGTTGCAGACGAACTCTGTTGCAGAGTGGCTGTAAATCTCATCCGGGCGGCCGATCTGCTCGATAACACCCTTGTTGAAGACTGCAATTCGGTCAGACAGGGTCAGGGCTTCTTCCTGGTCGTGGGTGACGTAGACCGTCGTGATGCCGAAACGCTTCTGGAGGTCTTTCAGCTCGTTGCGCAGCTGGACGCGTAGTTTTGCATCAAGGTTGGACAGCGGCTCGTCCAAGCAGATAATTTCCGGATTCGTCACCAGTGCACGGGCAATGGCGACGCGCTGCTGCTGGCCGCCGGACAGCTCGGAGACCTTCTTTTTCAGCTGGTCTTCGCTCAGGTCAACTTTTTTGCCCATTTCAACGACCTTTTTGCGAATCTCTTCCTTGTCCATCTTTTTGACCTGAAGGCCAAACGCAATATTCTCGTAAACGGTCATGGTCGGGAACAGTGCGTAGCTCTGGAACACCATGCCGATGTTGCGCTTTTCGATGGGCGTATGGGTGATATCTTTGCCGCGAACACTGACGGTGCCGTTGCTGGGAGAGATAAAACCCGTGATGGTGCGCAGGGTGGTCGTCTTGCCGCAGCCGGAAGGGCCAAGGAAGGTGAAGAACTCACCCTCGTGAATGTCGATGTTGATGTCTTTCAAGGCTTTGAAAGAACCGAAGGTGACTTCGATGTGTTCAAGTTTAATCATGCTCTTTACCTCGATGATGAGCAGTTACAAAAAAGGTCGGCTCGCGTGGTACTTTCTGCAAACCGACCTTTCTGCATTATTGGAAACAAACGGACGTTATGTCGTCAAAATCACGGCATGTACTCGAGCATGATCTTCTCGCACCATGCGTCGATGTTCTGAGCGACCAGAGCCCAGTCGATCTGCTGTGCAGGCAGCTCTGCAATCTGCTGGTTGAACTCGTTTGCCTTATCGACGGCGTTGGTGTTTGCCGGCAGGGTAGAGAAGGTCTCGGCCCACTCGCCCTGGATCTGTGCGCTGCCGAACCAGTTGACAAAACGCTGTGCTTCTTCCTCGTTCTTGGTGCCGTTGACGATTGCAATGCCCTCAACTGCGTAAGGAACACCGACATCGGGAACTGCATAGCCAGTCTTGACGCCATACTGCTCGTCGCGCGTCTCGACACCGGAAGACCACATCTGGCCGCAGACGACCGTGCTGGTGTCGCTGGAGATCTGGCCGTACAGGTCAACGCCGCTCTCGTTGGGAACACCATGCTTGTAGTACTCAGCGATCGCATCCCAGCCTTCCTGTGCGATGCCCAGGTCACCATTGGGGTCTGCATAACGGGTCAGGATACCAGCGATCACATTACGGACCGTGCCGCCGCCCAAGCTGGTCAGGTATTCGTACTTCTTATCGAACTCAGGCTTAGTCCACAGATCGGGCCAATCCTTCGGAGCTTCATCTTCGGTCAACTGGTTCTGGTCGTAGACCAGCAGGATGGCCTGCTTGACGATGGCGTGGTAGTAGCCCTCGTCATCGTTCAGGCCAGCCGGAATCTCATCGGCCCACTCGGGAACGAAGGGAATCAGGATGTCTTCTGCCTTCAGAGACTCCCAGATGATGGCATTCAGACCGAAGACAACATCCGCGATGGGAGAAGCCTTCTCAGCCAGCAGACGGTTCTGGGTGTCGGCTGCACCTGCACCAACGACCTGAACCTTGAAACCATCCTGTGCAGCACGCTCGACCAGCCACTCGTCACGGCCATCGGTGTCGGAGTTGGTGTAGATATTCAGCGTGACGCCCGTACCCTTATTGGAAGGAGCACTGTCGGTGGCAGCGGTAGAAGATGCTGCTGCGCTGGAAGCAGTCGTCTGGCTGCTGGAAGAAGAACCACCGCAGGCGGTCAATGCGGCGGCAGCGGCAGTAAAGGTTGCAGCCTTGATAAAGCTGCGGCGAGAAATCTTTCTCATAAACATTCTCCTTTTTTCATCGTTGTTCTGTTGGGAAGCCCTCAGCTTCCTTCGTGTTGTGCTCAGTATAGCGCTAAAATTGGAACGAGTCAATAAAATTGAGGTAAAATTTGCGTATTGGAAGAGATATTCTACTATATTAACAATCAAAATGTAAATTTTATGTATATTTTGCCGTTCGATGTAATGATTTGCTGGGGAGAAGCACGGTCATTCATAAGGCTTTGCTGACAAAATAATGACTCGTTCCAATATCGATGCGGCTTTTTGCATTTTGGGCTTGCAATTCCGTCCAAGATAGGCTATCATCATATTAGAAGATTTTTTAACAAAGGAGGAGAAGTTTGTGCCTACCATCAATGATATTGCCAAGGCGGCAGGCGTCTCACACGGTACGGTTTCAAACGTCTTAAACAAGACTGGAAAAGTAAGCATCGAAAAAATCCGGTTGGTGGAAGATGCCATCAAGAAACTGGGATATGTCCCAAACATTCAGGCACAGCGGCTGCGTCAGGGCGCACCAAACACCATTGCAGTGATTCTTCCTTCTTTAAAGGAAACAAAGTACATCGACCTTTTTACCGCGATCCAGTTGAATTTTCCCAAAAGTCAGGACAGCCTTCTGGTGTATCAGAGCGAAGATATCCCGGCAGAGGAAGAAGTCATTCTGGACAATCTGAAAGTTTCCGGGCTGGTCGCGCTCATCGTTGTCTCCTGCCTCAGCCGGGAATGTCTCGAAAAATACCGCAGCCTTCACTGTCCAATCCTATTTGTGGAGCGCAAGCCGAAGACGCTGCGCGCAAACGAGTGGTTCATTTCGTTCGACCAAGTAAAAATCAGCAGCGAAGTGACCGACTACTGTGTAAAACAAAATTGGCGGTCAATTGCCTACTTCGGGGATGAACGGCATGGAGATGTGGAAAACCTCTTTTCGGCACATCTCAAAAAAAGCGTGTCTGCGAAGAAAATTTCGGTTGACGCGATTTCCGCAGACTATAAACGTGCTTTGAATCAGGCGTTTGACTTAGCCAACGCCTGCATGGAATACGATGCGATCATCACACAGAGTTCGGTCTGCACCAATGCCGTACTGAACGCGTTTCAACTGCTGCATTTGAAAAAGACACCACCCATTTTGATGGTCGGTGCTTATTCTGTGCCTGTGGAATCCATGAAGCTGTATCAGCTCGATTATGGATTCTTGGGCATCCGCACAGTTAAGCTCTTGTCGAAACTTGAAAATACCGCAGAAACGACAACAAAAGAGTTTCTGTATCAGCCGAAAGGATTTGTGGAGTCGTTCTCCCATGTACAGCAGATGGCCGACACCGAATTGACGATGCTCACGCTGGACAACCCGTCCACGCAGGCTCTCAAAAAACTTCTGCCAGAATTTGAATACCACAGCGGCATCAAAATCAAGCTCATCAGCGTTCCGTATGACGACCTGCTTTCCCAGCTGAAGCTGATCGGGCCTCATTTTACATACGATATGATTCGTATTGATGTCGCGCAGTTTGATGATGTCGGCGAAAAAATCTATCGGCCATTTGACGAAATCTCGCTTTCCTTGGAAGAACTTGCGCCTCGGCTTATCAAAAGCGGCTATGACAGCTATTCCTTGCTGAACGACCGCGCATATGCCATCCCACTTGACCCCAGTGTGCAGATTTTCCTGTACCGGGCAGATTTGTTCCACGATGCCAAGCTGTGCCGCGCCTACTACGAACGCTTCCACGAGAATTTGGTCGTTCCAACAACGTATGAGCAGTACCTCCATGTGGCAGAATTCTTTACCCGAAAGTACAACCCGGAATCCCCAACAGAGTTCGGCGCAACCATGACCTGCGGCTCTGCGGCGGTTTCGGCAAGCGATTTTCTACCGTTCTATCTTTCCAAAGTGGAACACCTTTATAATAAAGCCGGGCAAATCCAGATGGACAGCCCTGCTATGCGAGAAGCGATGTCGCAGTACCATACCCTTGGAAATTTCGCCTGCAAACAGAACTGGTGGGGCGACAGCATCCGGCAGTTTGCAGAAGGCAAGGTCGCTATGACGGTCGTCTACGCCAACTATGCCGCTGCCCTCATCAACTCCAAAAATTCGAGCGTCGTCGGCAGAGTTGGCGCGGCAGTCATTCCGGGTCAAAAACCGCTGCTCGGCGGTGGAATTGTTGGAGTCTCCAAGTACAGCCAGAAAGTTGATGCCTGCAAGCAGTTCTTCCATTGGTATTACTCAACAGACGTTGCCTCCCTTCTGGTACGTCTCGGCGGCACGTCGCCCATCGTTGATGCCTATGAAGATTTCCAGAATTACAGTATCTTCCCTTGGATGAACACTTCCAAAAAGAGTTTTGGATTAGGTCAACGCGGCATTAAGGAGAATGCTCCGGAAGGATTTTCTATTCAACGGTATGAGTTCGCGATCGGAACTGCTGTCCGCAATGTACTTCAAGGGATAATCAACGTTCCTGAAGCCTGTGGTATGGCGCAGGCATTGTATGATTCCTTTGATATACAGAAGTAGGACAATATAGATTTCAAACATTCCCTCGTGCAAAACCCATTCAACCATAATCCATATTTTATTAAACAAACCGCCTCTCACCCCAGCTAAAAATAAAAAGTAGCCGGACAACAGCGAACAAAGAAAATCCCTCATGAATCTTTTCTTGTTCGTTGTTATCCGGCTGTTTTATACTACCAGCTTGGCATACTTCCCCAAGGACAATGCCATCTTTTATTGTTGTTTGGCATTTTCGAGAAGTTTCATTTCTTCATCAACTTGAGCATCCGTGATATTATCAGCAAATTTAATCCGATTCTCTTCGATTTTAAAAATCAAACTGTCAGAATCACTTAACCCTAATTTTTTGTGGTAGTAATTGTAGCCACGGATGATTTCTTCACACAATTCCCGTTCTACTTGAATCTTTAAGAGCGTAGCTTTCGCCCTTGGACGCGTCACTTGATTACCCGATGAAATGTAATGAAGCATTTTATAGGTGTTCAAGAGCGTAGACAGCTTTGTGGGAGCTAAGCCGAGATTTGTAGAATCGCAGACTTCGAGCAGAGTCTCTGTCGACATATCAAGAACCGGGTTTGTTTCTTCGTGTTGAGAAACTTTCCCTGTGCCGTTTTCCATCTTAAAATTTACTGTTTTATGTGTACTTTTAATTTCAAAGATTGGAACCTCCTCGTAAGGCAACCCTCCGCAAATGTATCGAAAGCACTCTTGCTTAACGAGGTAGCTATAAAGCGGCAAGTACACTTCATTCAAAATTTTCAGGTTGACTTCGTAATTACGAGCTTGAATATATTTGTAAAGTGCAAAGCCACCACCAACAAGCACAGATAGCATCGTTACAACAGACGGAAGATATTCAAGCACATACTTCCCCCATGATGTAGGCTGTATCGCAGACACTAAATAATTGTTCAAATTTTCAATCAAAGACTGATAAGATGCTAAATCCATAAGTTTTCTCCTTCTTACAAAAATCCTCCTGCGCATACTGTCTGGAATCCAGTATGTACAGGAGGATTTCGTTAATTAGCCCTTCGGCGGATATGGATCGTGTCCGTGAGAATCTTTGGCGCGAATCTGCCCATTGCACCCATGGATTACGAGTTCCGACCCTTGATTACGCGAAATTTCACGTCCGATGTTGATAGCCTCCCTTTGCGTGTTGGTGCGTACTGTCGCACGAGAGTTGCCTGCACCTTTTACCTGCCAACCACCATTGGGATGCGGCGTTACATGCTGATCTTTTCCCATCTTCAGCACCTCCTCACACATGAGGCAAGCACAGGAGATTATCTTTACCAGAACTATTGGGTTCTGATTTGACATACTTCTCGTTGTTCTTGCTCAGTTGCGGAATCAAATTGGGGTAAGGGGGGATGTTTACCTGAATAGTTTTGGGGTGCTCCTGCAGATAATCATACAGGGTTTCCTTCTTACGGAGTCCCGGATTGGTACATCCCTCCACATAAACGGAATCAATTTCCGTAAGTTTAGGGCTGTCAGGATTACTGCAACTTGCTTTCAGACGAATACCAGTAGCTTTCATCTGCTACTCCTTTCTCCTAAATAGTTAGGAATCCAAAAGGGTGTATAAAATCATATAATGTAGCAGACAATAGAAAAAGGCCGGCTCATATGGGTCACATTTTGTGATTTTTCCATATTGAACCAAGCCTTAAATTGTGATATACTATAACACGACCTAAGTGTATGTAGGATCACATATTCAAAGCTTGATTCTATGAGACACAGTTGACAGCACGGTGGATTCCAGCCACTGTGCTGTTTTTCTTTGCCCACTTCACAACTTATTATACCATGAACTGAATTGTACGTCAAGAGAAAAGTTAGCACTCTCACCTCTTGAGTGCTTTTTCTGTCTCAGTCTGCTGTACTGTCCGTAAAAGCTCTTGTAAAGATGTACCGTCCTTCGACTCGTCATACCGAAGCTTGACAATCAGCTTCAGTCGATTTCCCATCTTTTCATAAATTTGAAGCGCATTTTCCAGCGTGGTGATGCTTTCTTGATCAGCCGTTGCCAGCATCATCTTCATCGCAACAATATACTGGTTCAGTGCATTCGAAAACGTCACGGACTCAAACGCCTTGCTTAGAACCTCTTCTTTCGAAAGTTCATCACCGTCTTTATCTGTAACTTCTCGAGAATACTTCGCCGCAGACAGAATCACTTTTTTGGCATCCTCGCTAAGAGCCTTATCGTAGATAAACTCTGGTCCGATTCCAAAATACATCGAGAGCTTTTCACGGTTTGCTGCTGAAGCCACCGAATTACCATTCTCCCAATTTGCTACAGTCATACGGTTAACTGAGAGAGCTCTAGCAACTTGCTCTTGCGTTGCTCCGTACAATTCACGGATTAAACGGAGATTGTTTATGGTAGCCATTGAACATTCCTCGCTTTCCTTTGTTATAATATCACTTTTGCTATGCTAATTCAAGCTATTTTTTGATATTTTTTGCAATTTGAAAAGCACCCCTGCTAATCCATGTGTCATCGCACATTTCATTGGCAGGAGTGCTTGTGTTTATTGTAGGCTGCTTTCCGTTTTACTGATGCAAATTATCAAATTTGGTGGTAAGTTGGTGGTAAATCCGCATTGCTCCAGTATCGCACAATTCAATTTTTGACGGATATAAGCCTTTTTTTGCGTTTTACTGCTCAATCGGCTTCATCGTCGGGATGTCAACGAGGAACAGTTATAAGCCTTTATTTCTTGATATTACCCTACATCGCAAGGGTTGATTTTTGCCTTTCCATTTACATCTCTACACAAGCCTTTATCCGAACTGTATCGTTTGGCGTATGAATTGGCGTAAATGGCGTATGGCGTAAATTGGCGTACGCTTCGTTTTATTCTTCAGGTTCTTTCCACTGTGCGAACTGACGGTCAAGATTTGCAAACTCGGACTTCCGCAGTTCCTTGGTCACATCTGCATAGATGTTCAAGGTCGTGGAAATATCCGAATGTCCCAGCGCATCCTGAATCACCTTGATGTTCACGCCCGCTTCGCACATCCGGGTCGTGAAGGTATGCCGCAGGGTATGGCAGCTGAAACGCGGCAGGAGAACGGTGCTGTTTGGATTTTTCGCCAGCACTTCATCGTTGCAATCCCGGATGATACGGCGGATGGCCTTGTTCAGCGTTCCCTGATGCTGGCACTCACCAAAGCGATTGATGAAGATGAAGTCCGTGTAACCGTCCACCGTTACCGTACAATGGATCTCTGCTTCTTCCTGATAGGCACGTTCCTTTTCAAAGGCTTCCTTCACGAAGTCCATCATCGGAACAGTGCGGACACCAGCCTTCGTTTTGGGTGAGTGGCAGTTGAAGTAGCAGCCCTTCTTACCGCCGTTGTTCTCACGGTGGTCATAGTTGACCAACGTATGATTGACGGAAATCGTGCCTTCCTCAAAATCCACATCACACCAGCGCAGACCAGTGGCTTCTCCTACGCGCAAGCCCGTCCCCAGCATGACCGCGAAAATCGGATACCAGTGCTGGTACTTTGGCGTTTTGGAGAGGTAGGACAGCAACAGATTCTGCTCTGCAATGGTCAGTGCCTTGCGGCGGTTGGTTTCAAACTGATGTGCCTTTTTCAGCTCTCGAAGAACATTGTCCGAGGGATTGCTCCGCAGATAGCAGTCATCCACCGCCATGTCCAGCACTTGATGCAGAACCGTGTGTACACTGTCAATCGTGGAAATCTGCAAGCCCCGCTCGTCTGCCAGCGTGTTGTAAAACTGCTTCACATCCGACTTTTTGAGCGCAGACACTTTCGATTTGCCGAAATCCGGCTCCACGAACTGTCGATAAAGGTACAGATAATTCTGAAAGGTGTTGTCCTTCAAACCACGCTTGACCTTTGCCCACAGGGTGAACACATCGTTCAGGGTGACGTACCGTGCTTCCGCCTTGATGCCATCCAGCGAATCTCGCTGAACGTCATTTTCCTTTTCCCGAAGTTCCTCCAAAGTTGCGGCATAAATGGAATGCCGCTTGCCATCCGGGGAAGTCCAACGGAAATCGTACTTGCCGTCTTTGCGCTGGGATTCCCCTTTACGGAGAACCACACGCGCCTTGTCCTTGCGTTTCGTATTCTGAGTTGTTGCCATGAGCGTCGCTCCTTTCTACATTGCGGTGCAGAAAAGAGCGTTGTTCTGTGTTCATAGTACCACAGATACGCCATTCTCTGCAAGACGTTTTGAAAAATATCCGGGACATTTTCAAAGCGAGTACATTCGCTCCGTGTATTCGTCCAGCTTGCGCCGCTTGATGAGCCGCTTGGAACCCACCCACAGCACAAACTGGCAATGCTCATTGTCAGACATTGAACGCAGCTTATTGATGCCGATGCCGGAATAAGCAGCAGCTTCTTCGAGCGTCAGGTTGCTCTTTTCCCAGATCGGGACTTCCTTCATAGGCAGACCTCCATATCCTTGTAACCGAATGCCTGTAACCGGGCAGGAAAACTCTCTTTTTCTGCACACAGGCCGTTCGATGTGCTTTATACTTTTTCTTATTCTTTTAAGGTTACATGGTTACAGAAAGAGGAAAACACAGCAGTCATGCGGCTTTTGCGCCGTAACTGGAACGTAACCGAATCTGTAACCAGACGTGTAACCGCTGTTCATCAGAAGGGAAAGCCCATCTG